>DAOWIZ010000082.1 GCA_030640585.1 Thermoplasmata archaeon | reverse complement strand
GGTTCACTATCAAGAATAATAGGTTTTACCAATGCACAAGTATGTTTCGCTCATCCGTTTTATCATGCAGCAAAACGTCGAAACGCCGATGGTGACGAAGATGGTCTAATGCTCCTGATGGATGCGCTTTTAAATTTCTCTCATTCGTATATTCCTGATAAACGTGGTGGGAAGATGGATTTGCCTCTTATTCTTACTACACGTATCGATCCTTCTGAGGTTGATAAGGAGGCTCATAATGTTGATACTCTCTCCCGTTATCCAATTGATTTTTATGAGGCAACATTGCTTCATAAACATTCTAAGAATTTGGAAGAAATAATGGGTTTGGTCTCAGATAGAGTTGGTACTAAACTTCAATATGAGCATTTTGGTTTTACTCATGATACAGATAACATCTCTGAAGGTCCAAAGAAATCCCGTTATAAGACTTTGAAGACTATGATGGATAAGATGAATGCGCAGCTTAATCTTGCTGCTAAAATCCGTGCGGTTGACACTCCTGATGTTGCTTATAAGGTTATTGAACGTCATTTTCTGCCCGATATTATTGGTAATATGCGTGCTTTTAGTAAGCAGTCGGTGCGTTGTCCAACTTGTAATATTTCTTATCGTCGTCCTCCTCTTGCTGGTGTTTGTGGTAAATGTGGTGGTAAACTTACATTGACTGTTCATGAGAAGTCTGTGAAGAAGTATTTGGAGATTTCTAAGGAGGTTGCTGAGCGTTATGATATTAATCCTTATGCTCGTCAGCGTATTAAGTTGGTGGAGAAATCTATTGATAGTTTGTTTATAAGTGATAAGGTTAAAACAACTAAGTTGGATGATTTTCTTTAAATTGTATATTTTTTAGGCATAACCTTCTTATATTTATTCATCTATGTATTGTTAAGATTTGGAGTTGGATATTATGGTTGAAAATATGATTCGTCAGGCTAGTAAAAAGACTTGGTATAAATGGTCAATTTATATTAATCTAGTATTGTTCTTCATTGTAGCGCTTTTTCTTTATTTACTTGTTACAGATTGTATTAGTTATGGTCGCTATGGTGGTGATACTTGGCTTTATGTGACACGTGATATTGGATTTATAGCAATTGCTCTTTCTTTGATTTTCTTCCAATTCATGAGGAATATATATACGATAATTCGAAGAACACTTTAGAGGTAAAAAAAAGATTTGGCGACAGGTGTGGAATAGACCGGGGAGGTAGACGTTCCCTGTAACCAGAAATCGTCTTTATGCTGGGGTTGAAACCAAGAGGCGATGTAACGAGCATTTGTTGATCCATTTGTTGACGATGAGACCTTGTCCTTTGGGATTAGAGGTGATGACCACATATAATCGGAGGATTATATGTACATCTTAGTTGCGGATACCGGGTGAGGCACGGAAGTGAGCAACCTTACCGTAAACTGCTGATGCTCGAAGGGTTAACGGGGTTGAGAATGCAGATGGGCAGTCAACAGATGAAACGTGCACCCACTCGCGGACCTTTCACGCCCGCTAAAAAATCTTAATAGTAAAAGTTGGTAATACTTTCAATGGTCTACTAAAGTTTTATTAAACCATTTGTGTATTGCAGTTTTTACCAATCTTTTGGGGGAATACGATTTGGTTCGGTTGTTAAAGGATGAGAGTTTAGTAGCGAAATGGCAGAAATTCTTCGAGGAACATTGTAAGTCTGATATTGAGACTGTTTCCTTAAGTTATCCTGAGAAACGTAGTCTTTTTGTTGATTATTGGAAACTTGATGAGGAAAATTCTGAGCTTGCTGAACTTATTCTCAGTCAGCCTTTTAAAGCGTTTTTTAATGCTGAAGCGGCTTTGAAAAATATTGATGTTGCTACTGGGGATAAACTTCGTCTTCATTTCCGTGTTACTAATCTTCCTGATACAAGTCGTGTTATTATTAGGAAGATTCGTGCAAATCATCTTGGTCGTTTTATGGCTATTGATGGCCTTGTGAAAAAACGTACTGAGGTTCGTCCTAAACTTCTAGTTGGTGCATTTCAGTGTGCTAAGTGTAGTGCGATTATTCGTATTGAACAGGAAGAAGATATTCTTAAGGAGCCTTCTGAGTGTTATGAGGATCAGGGTGGCTGTGGTCGTGTATCTAGTTTTAAACTTTTAACTAGTCATTCTGAGTTCATTGATTCTCAGAAAATTGAGGTTCAGGAGAACCCTGAGGGTCTTCGTGGTGGTGCTCAGCCTGAGCGTATTAGTGTTTATCTTGAGGATGATCTTGTTGGTGAGATATCTCCTGGTGATCGGGTTATTGCTAATGGTATCTTGCATTCTATGCCACGTCGTCGTGGTACTTTCCGTCTGACTTCTTTTTCTAAGGTTATGGATGCTGTTAGTATTGAGAGTCAGGAGCTTGCTTTTGAAGAGGTTGAAGTTAGTCCTAAGGATGAAAAAGAGATTCTTAAAACGAGTAAGGATTCTGAGATTTATATAAAGATGAGGGAGAGTATTGCTCCTACTATCTATGGTATGGAGATTGAAAAAGATGCCCTTATTTTGCAGCTTTTTGGTGGCACTGCTAAAGAGATGCCGGATGGTACTCGTATTCGTGGTGATATTCATTCTTTGCTTGTTGGTGATCCTGGTACTGCTAAGTCTCAGATGTTGACTTATATGGCTAAGATTTCACCTCGAAGTGTTTATGCATCTGGTAAAGCATCTACTGCGGCTGGTCTTACTGCTGCTGCTGTTCGTGATGAGTTTGGTGAGGGACAGTGGACCCTTGAAGCAGGTGCACTTGTATTGGCTGATATGGGTATTGCTTGTATTGATGAAATAGATAAGATGAGCGATCACGATAGGAGTTCGTTGCATCAGGCAATGGAACAACAAGAAATAAGTGTTGCAAAAGCAGGTATTAATGCCACTCTTAAATCTCGTTGTGCTATTATTGCTGCTGCTAATCCTAAACTTGGTCGTTTTGATGAGTTTATGCCTATGCATGAGCAGATTAATATGCCGCCTGCTCTTATTTCACGTTTTGATCTTATTTTTAGTATTATTGATAAACCAGATTGGAAAAAAGATGCTGATCTTGCAGCCCATATTCTTCAGACTCATAAAGCAGGGCAGGTTAATGAAAACATTAGTCGTACTAAAAAATCAAAATATTCTAAAAAAGAAAGAGATAATCTTATGCAGATTGTTATGCCAACGTTTGACCCAGATTTTCTTCGTAAATATATAGCTTATGCAAAACGTAATATTTTCCCTGTTATGACTGACGAAGCCCTGGAAATGATCAAAGATTATTATGTTAATTTTAGGAATTCGTCTGAGGATTCTGTTGCATTTACTCCTAGGCAGTTGGAGGCTTTTGTACGACTTGCTGAGGCTAGTGCTAAACTGAGGCTTAGCCAGGAGGCAACTGTTGATGATGCAAAAAGATCGATTTATATTGTTGAACAGTACCTGCGACGTGTTGGTATGGATCGTGAGACCGGTAAAATTGATATTGATATTATTGCAACTGGTATCAGTCATAGTCAACATGATCGTATGCGTACGATTATGGATGTCATTAAAAGGCTTTGTAATGAGACAAAGGATGGTAATGCTGCTCGTGGTGATATTATTCAAGAAACAGAAATTGCGGGGCTTGAATCAAGCAAAGTTGAACAAGCTCTTGATCGTCTAAAGCGTAATGGCCAGATTTATGAGCCAGTTCATGGGAAATATAAGATAACTGAGTAAAAAATTCTTCTTATATCTTTGGTGATGATAGTTTCCCCATGGCTTTTTTTATGTTTCCTCTACTTTTTTCACCTATTTCTTCAACTATATAATTTGTGAAACTGTTTTTTATATCATTCCAGTTAAGAGTTGTCACCCCAAAATCCCATTTTTTTCTCATATTAGATGCTTTGCGTACACATGGGGCCATTTGACTTGTATCGCCGTTATCCATATGCATTACATAGTTTTTCTTCAAGGTTTTCTTTTCAAGTAAATATACTTCGAATTTTCTGTTGAAATATTTATAGTCTGGATCTTTATCAAAATATCTGTATTCAATTTCGTAGTTTTTATTTATTGGAATTGTTCCTCTATCCATAGGTGCATCCTCCAATTTGTGTAAACATGATTTATGTTATAATATTTTTTAATTTTTTAAAAAATGGAAAAAGAGGTAGGTTTTAATCCATATAATGACTTGCCGGATTTGGCTCAGGCTTTAATCCTTTTCTTTCTCTAATTTGTTTTACTACTTCGTCTTGAAGATGTTTTGGTATTGGTTCAAACCCTAGGTTTTCAGTATTCCACAGTACTCTTCCACCAGTTGCACTTCGTATTGCACTTGCAAATCCAAACATTTCTGCAATAGGTGCTTTTGAATCAATGTTTATACTGTCGCCCTCTGTTATCATATCTTTAACTTCTGCGCGTCTCTGATTTAACTCGCGGCTTGCATCGCCCATGAGTTCTTGTGGTGTGCTGATGAATACTTTTTGCATAGGTTCAAGTAGAGTCGGTTCAGATATTGTCATTGAACCATATATCGCGTTTCTTGCAGCAGGTATAACTTGTGCAGGTCCACGATGTATTGCATCTTCGTGTAGTTTCGCATCTACAAGTTTTACAAAAATTCCCTGACATGGTTCATTTGCTGTTGGCCCGCTTTTCATGACTTCTACAAATGCTTCTTTAAGTAGTTCACGGGTTTCAAAAAGATACTGTATACCTTTTGTCATATCAGCAAACATGTTCATTCCATGTACTGCAAAAACTCCTTTTGCTTCTTCTTTGCTTAATCCAAGTTCTTGAAGTGTTTTCATTGCTTCATTTTTGTATTTTTTAACGTTTTGTGGTATTTCATTGTCATGAAGTGCTTTTACTATGTTTCCTGGAAGTGGTTCAACTGTTATGTAGAATCTGTTGTGTTTATTTGGTGATTTACCTTCGAATTTCTGAGGGCTTTTCTTTGCGATAGATTCTCGGTATACAACAATTGGTTCTGAACAAACTATGTCTAATTTATGATCATTACGTATGCGGTATTCTGTGATCTCAAGATGCAATTCTCCCATACCGCTCACCAGGTTTTCACCCGTTTCCTGGTTAATACTTACTTGTATACTTGGGTCAGCTTTTGAAATAGATCGTAGAACCTCAATTAGTTTTGGTAGGTCTTTCATGCTTTTTGCTTCTACTGCAACAGTAACAACAGGTTCACTAACGTGAACAATACGCTCAAAAGGTTCTGCCTCAGGATCATCTGTAACTGTGCTACCAGCAATTGCATCTTTTATACCTGTTACAGCAACAATATTTCCTGCACTTACATATTCAACAGGTATGCGATCTATTGCAACCATCACATTAACTTGCTGAACACGGTTTTTATTTGGCATTCCTATAACATATACTTCTTGCCCACGTTCTATTTTTCCACTATACATACGTCCAATAGCTATTTCTCCTGCATGTGGATCAATTATGATTTTTGTAACCATGAGTGCAAGTGGCCCGTTTTCTTTACATTCAATCATGCTTTTACCAAGGTTGCTTTCGCGGTCTCCTCTCCAAATGTGAGGAATTCTGTATTTTTGCGCCTCTGCTGGGGATGGTAGATGATAAATAACCATGTCAAGAACAACTTCATGAATTGGGCTTTTCTTTGCAAGTGTTTTTTGATCATTATTTTTACAATATTCAAATATATCTTTGAAGCTAAGCCCTGTTTTTTTCATATATGATGCAGAAATTGCCCAGTTATAATATGCAGAGCCAAATGCTACAGTTCCTTCTTCTACTTTAACGGCCCATTTATCTTTCAGTTCTTCGGGGACAATTTTACTGAGAAGATCATTGTATTTACTTATAATTTTGATGAAACGCTGCTGCATTTCTTCAGGAGTAACCTTAAGTTCATTAATTAAACGATCAACCTTGTTGATAAATAAAACAGGTTTAACCTTTTCACGAATAGCCTGACGAATAACTGTTTCTGTCTGTGGCATAGCACCTTCAACAGCACAAACAAGAACTATACATCCATCAACTGCACGCATAGCACGAGTAACATCACCACCGAAATCAACGTGACCAGGTGTATCTAGTAAGTTGATAAGGTAGTCTTTTCCTTCAAAAGTATGTACCATTGATGCAGATGCTGTATTAATTGTAATGCCACGATCTTGCTCTTGTCCTTCATAGTCAAGAACAAGTTGTTTACCTGCTAGTTCTTCACTCATCATTCCACAACCAGCAAGTAGGTTATCTGAAAAAGTGGTTTTTCCATGGTCAATATGTGCAGCTATTCCAATGTTACGAATGCGATTAAGTTTATCCATTAAATCTTTTGCTTTTGCTATGTTATCTTCTTTACGTCCCATACTAACACTCCTTACAATATTTTTCTAAATAATATGAAAGTTGATAAATCTCAAGTCTTCGTTTTTATCTAGCTGATTTAGCGACACGTTCTACATCATTTTTCTTTGCAACAGCAAAGGATGATACATCATTTTTAGATGCTTTGATTATTTCATCAGATAGACATGCTTCCATGCTTTTCTTGTTTTTATGACTGGCATTGACTGATCCTTTGCATATGTTTCTAATTGCAAGATCAAGCCGTCTCTGCGGTGCAATATCAACTGCTTTAGGAACACTTATTCCTCCAAAACGCAGACGAGTTGTTTCTTCTTTTGGTGCGGCGTACTGTAATGCATTTATGAATACTTGCATAGGATTACTTTTTGTCTTTTTCTCAATGATTTCAAAAGTGTTTTTTACAACCTTATATGCCTTGGTTTTTTTCCCTGTGTAGTTTTCAGTCCTCATAATGTTATTAATTAATCTTTCTACTATGGGCATTTTTGATTTTGCAAAAAGTTTATTGGAATAAATACCACCAAGATAGATATTCTTTGTAGATAGATTGATATATCTTTCAAGGCCTTTATCTTCAACTTTTACATCGTCTGTGTTGTACTTTGAAAGTACTGGAAAAAAATTGTTGCTTGGTGTTTCTGTTTTTTTAGTTGCCATATTTATCGTCTCATCGCCTTCTCAATCTTTCCTTTAATCATCTGTTGTAGCGATACGTCATTTACTTTTATAACTTTGAAACGAACACCCGGAATATCACCATAGGATCGTCCCATACGTCCACCAATTCCTTCTACCATGACTTCATCGTGTTCATCAATAAAACTAATAGCATTATCTCCAGGTGCAAATGCTGTGATCTGTCTTCCGTTTTTTATGAGTTGTACTTTTACACATTTACGAATAGCTGAGTTAGGCTGTTTTGCCTCAATTCCAACTTTCTCAATGACGATACCTCTAGCCTGTGCGGTACCCTCGAGAGGATCTGCTTTTTCTTTAAGACGCAGTACTCTTTTTACATAGTACCTATCATTCCAGAGTTGTTTTTTCCTGTCTTTTTTGAGTTTTCTTGCAGCGTTTATTCCTTTGCCCAAAGTGTTCACCTGTTAAGATATAGGAGTAAGGCAGTATGCACTTTTGATATTTAAATGCTTATGCTTAGAAAATTTAGGCTACTGGGATAATTTTGTTTAAAATTTGTAGAACACGTTTTATACGCTAATTTGTTTTTTTAAAATTTCATCAATTCTATCTTTGAGTTCTGTCACTTCAAATGGTTTCTCGATATAACCCTCAGCTAGAAAACCTCCCGCCCTTTTTGCAACAGTATCTGTCCTAGCTGTAAGGAAAATAACTGGTATGTCGTTCCATTCTTTGCTTCTTTTTATTTTTTCAAGTATCTGCCATCCGCTCATGTCTGGCAGCATAATATCAAGTAATATTATGTCTGGTTTTTTCTCATTTTTTAAAATTTCAAAACATTTCTTTCCACTATTAGCACCTATTACTCTTATTTCTTTATCAAGTTTTTCAAGACCAAGTTTGATAGTATATATAACATCTTGTTCATCATCAACTGCAAGAATTGTTTTCACCATATTTACCAACTTCACTAATTCGTTTTTCCTTTTTTTATTTTTCCATTTCACTTAGTTCAAGTGTGAAATAAAATGTTGAACCTTTTCCAAGTCCTTTACTCTCAACCCATATTTTTCCACCATGTTTTTCTACTATTCGTTTACATATAGAAAGACCTAGACCGCTAGACTCTAATTCATGGCGGGATCTGTCTGCTTTATAGAATTCATCAAATACTCTCTTAATCTGCCTTTTATTCATTCCTATGCCTGTATCTTTTACTGAAACTTCTACATGTTTCTTTTCCTTTTTTGCATCAATTGTAACAGTCTCCCCTCCTTTTGGAGTATATTTAATTGCGTTTGAAACAAGGTTTTCAAAGAGTTCTCTAAATCTTAACTTATCTGCTTTCACCATGATTTTTTCATCTACTTTGTTTTTTACTTCGATTTCTTTTTCTCTTAGTAATATATTTTTGGTTTTTAGGGTGTTATTGACTTCTTCGTTTAGGTTTATAGTTTCAATATCAAATTCTATATCAGTTGATCTTAGACGTGCAAGTTGTAAAGTTTTAGTTATTAAATTTCTCATGTATTCAACATTATTCATAACGACTTGCAGATGTTTTTTGATATCTGGATCTTTTATTTCACCTAATATTATTGGTAATAAGCCAACAATTGGTGTTAACGGGTTTTTAAGATCATGACCTAGCTGGTTAATAAACTCCTCTCTTTGATCTAATAATCCCTCTAACATTTTATCGTATTTTTCAGTCTCGGCTTTTGATTTTTTTAAATCACTAGCCATCTTGTTAAAACTCTTAGCAAGTTTACCTAGTTCATCATGTGATTTAATATTTATTTTCGTATCCAGTTTTCCTTCACCTATTTTGTTGGCAGCATCCATAAAAGTTGTAACTGGTTTTACAATTATCCTTCTTAATAAGCATATAGAAGTAATGATTAATATAAAAAGGAGGATTATGGATGTGGTAATTATATTTGTTAGATGGGTGTTAAGGGATCCATATGCTTTGTCCATAGATAGTAACATTTCGTAAGTACCAATGGTTTGTCCGGATATGTGAAGGGGGGTTATGACTGTTAATGTATGGAAATTACCGGTATGGCTTGGTATACTAATGGAAATGTCTTTTTCATATGAGATATAGTTGTCTTGACTGGAAAGAAACCCTTCGGATTCTGAGTCACTGGAAACAGCTACTCTCAACTCATCGCTTTCAGGGAGATTTATACTAATTCTTAAAACATCTTCTTTATTTGTATATATAAATTTTAGAATATAGTCATGTATTTTTTCTTTGTCTTCTAGTTCATTTCGACTTCCTATACCGGCATCTAGAGCTTGAGCAAGAGCTGTTGCTTTTTCAGAATAAGCATTTTCAAAAAAACGTGTTTGTTCATTAATGGTGATGTATGTAGAGGCAACAATGATGCAGACGGAAGTTGATAAGATAATCAATGTTAATTTTAGTGATAAACTAAAATTTATTTTCATTTTTTTCGCCGTAATTAAACAATTTTTTTAGAGCCATTTTGCTTCAAATGTATCAATAATACCACTTGCTATTACCTTGTTTATTTCGGTTTTTAAAGCACTTTCACCCTTTTTAATTGCAATGCCATATAACTCATTTGTAAAAGGATTACCAACTATTTTGATATTTGAGTTGTCTTTTGCAAGCACTATTCCTGCAGGTCTATCAATTATTACTGCATCTATTGTCCCTGCTTCTAGATTAGTTACTGCTTCTATGTAATCATTATATTTGATAACATTTGTTTCATTTGTATACTTCAAAGCTTCTTCTTCGCTAGTAGTACTATTTTGTACACCTACTTTTTTATCTTTCAGGTCCTCAGGTATATTTATCTCTTGGTTAGACTCATTTGTTATAATTACCTGACCTGCGTTAAGATAAGGGTTACTGAAAGCTACTCGTTCTTCTCTTTCAGTTGTTATTGTGATTGCTGCAATTGCAATATCTACTTCTCCGTTTGCTACTGCATCTATTAGTAAATCAAAATCCATATCTCTAATATCTGTCTCGACCCCTAATTGGTTTGCAATTTCATTTGCGATGTCAATGTCAAATCCTACTATGTTTCCAGTTTCATCTTTGTATTCCATTGGTTCATATGGCGTTGATGTTCCAACTACTAGTTTACCTGCATCTTTTATTCGTTCTATTGTAGGATCTAAAGTTTCTTCTTGGTTTATGCAACCTGATATGGATAAAATCAAGAAAAAACATATTATCGTAGTAAATGGCAACTTTATCTTCTTATTCATATTTTTTTCTCCTCATATTGGTTAATATTCTATCAATTTTATTTGTTGTATGATTTTTTCTTTTTTATTAAATTTCCCTCTCAATCTACCTTTCAGGTTATTACATCCTGAATCATCTATACTGCTTTGTATATTCTATTTTCATTTTCATCAATGAAAAGTTCTTTTTCTTCTATAATTATGTAATTATCAATATTAACAAATGGTGACATCGTAATAACCGTTCCTGCATACTGTACAAGTGGCCCTGAAATGGATATATTCAGCGATTCATCACTGCCTTCATCGGTAAAGAGTCTGAGGTGGCCTGCGCGTTCAACTCCGAAGTTTTGGTTTACCTCAGTTTTTATTTTATCCTCTCCTGTTGCTATCCCTGCGCATTCTACTGGTATCCAGCCTTTGTCTCCAATGTTATTTCCTACAAATACTTCTACCCATGCATGGGCAACTGCATTTACATCTCCATTATCTTCATCTACTAAGAAGCCTCTTATGAAACGTGCAGGTATATTTATTGATCGACACAGGGATATGTATAAAAATGATAAATCATCGCAGTCACCCTTCCTACAGTTAGGTTTTATTGTCTGACTTGCTGGTTGAACAGAACCATCTCCAGTTAGATGTATTGTGTATTCTGTGTTTTGTTTAAGCCATATAAATAATTCTTTTGCTGCTAAAAAGGAGTTATTGGAATTAATTTGGTTTAAAACATTTTCAGCAATTAATTTAATCTCAGTATTATACGGGTCAATATAGACAAGGTTATCGACGCTTTGTTTCTCTGTATACTGGTTATAAATATCTGGATAGTTATTTTGAATTTCGTCAATTGTTGCTGCGTTGTTTCCATTAAGATCAGTAACCATATAACTCTCAGTATCAATATTTGCTGTAATGCCTAGTTTATAGTCATTCTCAACATTTTCACTTATATTCCAACTTATTATCTCGTTATTAAAAAGTGTTTTTTGGTCATAGTAATTATTATATAATAGTTTTAACGAGGATATCTTTGAAGTAATATATTCATCTGGTTTATCACAGTCATATAATATTTTATAGTTCCCAGTTCCACTGCAGTTAATAAAATATCCGTAACTTATCTTATATCTAATGCTGGTTGGGTGGGATTCATATGTTGTACTCTCGTCATTTAAGTTGAAATACTCCATGCATCCTGATATAGATAGTGATAATAGAATAAAGATTAAACCGGTAAATATTATCTTTTTATTCATACTATTTTTTTTATTTTCTCCTAAACAATCCTTTTCCCTTACTGTTACTGTTGCCTAACGATGCGCGATATTTACATCCTTGACTCATTGGGCATTTCATACAACTTGGGTTTTCGTTATGGCAGAAATCTCTTCCAAGTTTAGAAAGTGATTCTAAATATTTGTAGACATTTTCATTCATTTTTTCTGCTTCTTCTGTAAGTTTTTTCATTGCTTCATTAGGATTATCTGTATTTATCCATCCAAGTCTATTTGCAACTCGTGTTACGTTTCTTGCTTTTTCTGTAGTACTATTGGTTTTTGGACTTGGTTCAGGTATGGGTGCTGGTGTCTCTAACTGTATGTGTGGTTGAGGTGTGGGTGCTGGTGTTTTTGGAATCTTAGGTTGAGGTTCACCTCCTGTTTTTGATATATCCACTGAGCGTCCTCCATGACTTGTCTCGCGTGTACGTATCTCAGCCATAACAGGTAACTGAAGCCCTGCGCCAGATATAAGTGCCACTCCTATAGGTAAGCGTTGTATCTCACGATATGTCTGAGCGGTAAGCCCTTCAACACTTTGAATAATTGCTTTTAAATCATGTGGGTTTGTAACCTTCAAAATTATATTAGTGTCACATTGGGAAATAATGTTTTTATCAACTTTTGCCGGTCTTTGACTAATTATACATAACCCCATTCCAAACTTACGTCCCTCCGAGGCTACTGTTCTTAAAATACTTGAAGAAACAGCTCTTCCAATTCCCCTCTCCGGACAATAATTATGTGCCTCTTCCACAACTAGTAAAAAGGGTGGGATTTTTCCAGCTTTACGATCATCAAAGAGTTCTTTTGTTAAACGGGCGACAACAACATCTTGTACATCTGGTGGTACACCTTTCATATTAATTGTGGAACATTTACCTTTTTTGACTATGTCACTTGTAGATGTACCTGACTCTGAGAAAACGCCTATTGAGTCAAGTGATTCAAGGGATGCTATAACGTTCCAACGAGCATTACTTTTACTCCTGTTAACAGCGTCTATTATATCGCGAAGGGTGTAAACACTTTTGTATTCTTTTACTTCTTTAATTGACTGATAAAGTACACCTATCTGCGGTCCTGATAGTTTAGCAGATAGCAGATCAATTATTTCACGTGCCTCCAAATTGGTACCGCTAAGAGTAAGATGTTTTAAGTTACCTCTGCTTGAAATAGGTGAGAACTCAACTATTTGACCAGCATAATCGCGTTTAGTAATACCAAATTTTTCCATATTTTTTTGTTCTTTACGACTTTTATTTGGTTTTGTAAGTGAATGGTATTCTCCATGTGTATCTATTACAACCATTGGTACTTTTTTCTTCAAAAGTTCTTCAACTAGAACTCCACAGGCATAACTCTTTCCACCGCCTGTTTTTGCCAGTACACAAATATGTTTTTGAACAAGTGTATCAATGTTAAGGTAAACCTGTAAATTGTGACCTTTCAAAAGTCCTACATATGCACCATTTTCTTTAGATGCACTAAGGCCTAAGACATTACGTATAAGATTTTCATCGGCCTTCACAATTGCGCTACCTGCATCAAAAGGAGTACGTGGTGACTGTAAAAGCCCTTTCTTATCTCGATATCCAATTACATCTGCAAAAGCAGAAACATTGGTTTTAATACTGCGAAGTTCACCAGTGTTCATCATGCTAGTAGCTTCATCAAATTTAAGATCAGAACGCTGTCTAAGATCCATAACCTGAGCTAGCATATTACCTTCTTTGTGAGGTGCATATATGTAATCAAATTTCCTTATGCTATGTCCGTTAACTGCGAAATTAAATTCAGTTGAACCAACATCTCCATATATATAGCCGACAAGTCCTTCTTTCTGCTGCATCGTATTTCCCCTATTATTTTGAATAGATACAACCCCAGGTTATTATAGTTTTTGTATTTTTTTACCCTGTTGTGCAGGTAGTTGTGCAAGTATTTCAAGTGCTTCAACTTCCATGAAATGAAGCCTACCTGGTACAACAATCGTGTGAAGCGGTGAACCAAAATCTCTGCCAATTAAATCTTTGATAGTTCCTGCAACAACCAATGGTTTGTCTGATCCTGCACGGGCAACAACACATATGATACTATCTTTATTAAGAATATTTTTTTTGGTTTTTTCTCCCATTTGTAAAAGAAGATTTATCCCATCGTTTGCAGTCATATATCTGTTTTTGTCTGCCTGAATGTCGAGAAGAACAAGAGTATGAAGCCCTATTTTCTTGTTATCCCTAATAACTTCATAAGGACTTGTTGGAAAATAATCTCCTTCAGGGTATGCAAGTGTTGTAGTTCTACCAAACTTGTAATTCTGCAGACCAAGAAGCCCTGAAACTGCTGTAACAATGCTACTTCCATGTATAACCCTTGTTTCAACACCTAATTTTATTGCCCGCATCCTAAGATCAACATGTGTTGTCGCCGTCATCGAATCTCCGCATGTTAAAAAAGCAACGTTTTCTTTTTCTCCAGAGTTTAGGATTTTATCTCCTTTTTCAGTTTCCTCTCTGGATAAAACTGTTATTTTTTTCCCAATGATTTTTTCAATTTTATCCAAGTTTGTTCCTACTAGTTTTGCTGTGTAAAACTCTGCAAATACTCTGTCACAATGTTTTATTTCTTCCAGGCCTTTTAGCGATATGTCTTTTTCGTCATATAATCCTAGACCAATGAATATTAGTTTTCCCTTTGACATTTTAATTCAAGAGGTTTAAGTACCACATGTACAAAAATGTTTGTTTCATTACTTAGCTATTTAAACAACTATTTTGATTACACGCAGATATGATACCTTTGGGCTTTGAGATACTGGTAGTTCCAGTTTTTATTGCTGGAGTTGTTTTACTATGGAAAGGATCAGATATCCTGGTGACTGGTACATCAAGGACAGCTGCGCATCTTGGTATTTCTGCTTTGGTTATCTCAGTTATTCTTGTAGGATTTGGTACTAGTGCTCCCGAGTTTGCTATATCTGGTGGTGCAGCAATTCAAAAAAATGCAGGTATATCTCTTGGTAATATAATTGGTTCATGTGTTGCAAATATTTTGTTGGTACTGGGAATAGGGGCAATTATCAGCCCGCTGTCTGCGAAAAAAAGTATAATAAAAAGAGAAGCACCAATTATGTTAGGTGCAACAATTCTTCTATTGATATTTTCAATTCTTGGGCTATTGGATAAATATCATCTAATCGGTGGTATTATTTTCCTTGTTTTATTTGCAGCGTTTGTTTTGTATTTTGTCAGAGTTGCAAAAAAAGAAAGAATAGATGTTGGAAAGATTGATGAGGGAAAAACCCGTAAAAACATACTTTTAATAATACTAGGCATTGCTGGCGTTATCATAGGTGCACAACTACTAATCGAGTCATCTGTTACAATTGCAAATTATTTCGAAATTTCACCATTTGTTATTGCAATTTCTATGGTCGCTGTTGGTACATCACTACCTGAGATAGTGGTTTCTGCTACGGCGTCTTATAAAAACGAAGATGATATTGCCATTGGTAATGTGCTTGGTTCAAATGTGTTTAACATCCTTCTCATCCTTGGTTTCAGCGCTCTTTTCATACCATTAAAAGCAAATGTAACTGAGTCACTGAGTCATATATGGATCCTATTAAGTGTATCCTTGGTATTGTTCCCAATACTTTATACTGGTCATAAAATATCTCGACTTGAGGGTGTTGGTATGCTAATTCTTTATTCAATTTTTATGTGGTATATATTCATTGGAAAAACATTATTTGTTTAATTTGTAAAATCAAACTATATAAATAGGTAAATATTGTTTTTGTGAAACAATGAATGAAGAAAAAAAGACAGATAAAAAAGAGATTCTTGCAATCATCATAATGGGTGGTTTGTTTGTACTTATCCAAGGTTTATCTTTATTGTTAATTTCTCCTTTTGTAAATGCTGGTCTTCAACCAACATTTGAAGATGAAAATAACCTGTTTAACATAATTTATATTGTTATTATTATGCTTGTTTTTACCGCTCTTATTTTGCTTATCGCAAAGTTTTGGAAGAAAAATATTATCCAGATAGTCATACTAGGCGCAATAGGTTATACTGCCGTTTACGCGTTTTTCTTGCCATTATTCTCAATTTCCCTTCCAAATATTACTCCAATAATTTCTATATCTTTAGCTGTTCTTTCTGGTTTTATCCTTGTTTTTGTACTACTCAAATACCCAGAATGGTATATTATAGATATCAGTGGCTGCATAGTTGGAATTGCAGCAATAGTCGTATTTGGAATATCATTAGGAGTATTTTTAGTAATCATCTTGTTGATAGCATTAGCAATATATGATGCAATATCGGTTTACAAAACCAAGCATATGATTGATCTTGCCGATACTGTAATGGATCTTAGATTACCTGTTTTATTGGTTGTACCAAAAATCAGACATTACTCCTT
>DAOWIZ010000087.1 GCA_030640585.1 Thermoplasmata archaeon | reverse complement strand
TAGAGACGGCATAGAAATTGTCGGAGCAACATCGTTTATGGTAGATATAGACGATGCTCAGGTAACATTTTCATTTTAAAAGGAGGTAAAAAATATGGCAACACATACACTTGATACACTGGGATTGAAATGCCCACAGCCGATACTTAAGATAGCAGTTAAGGCTAAAGAAATCCAACCAGGTGACATGCTTGAGGTATTAGCTGACTGTGAATCTTTTCCAAAGGATATCGAAGCATGGTGTAATAGAACAAATAAGACGCTTCTTGTCTGTGCAGACGAAGGCGGCGGGAAGTTCAAAGCACAAATACAATTCTGATATTATCTATTCTAAAAAAGAAAAAACAACTAGATTAATGGAGGAAAGCAAAATATTTTTGCTTACTGGGTAGCAATGACAAAAGAAACAGAAAAGTTTGAACCACGAATAGTTGGTTTCCTTTGCAACTGGTGTTCCTATGCAGGAGCTGACTTAGCTGGGACTAGTAAGTTGAAAATCCCCTCTTCTCTTACACCAATTCGAGTCATGTGCTCTAGTAGAATTGACCCGGTTCTTGTTACAACGGCATTTCTTCATGGAGCAGATGGTGTGCTTATCGCTGGTTGTCATCCCGGTGACTGTCATTATGACAAGGGAAATTATTATGCTCGGAGGAGATTTGCAGTATTGAAAAAGGTTATTGAGGGTCTTGGTTTGGAGTCAGATCGTCTAAGGCTTTCATGGGTTTCTGCCTCTGAAGGTCAAAGATTTGCAGAAGTTATTAATGAGTTTAACGAGAAAATAAAAAAGATGGGGCCAAACCCTATAAAAGTAAAAACATCGTTATAAATTGAAGATAAATTATGAATGAAAAAGAAAGTTATTCCGATGTGTTAGTTATCGGAGCAGGTATAGCAGGCATTGAAGCAAGTTTACTGCTTTCTAATTCAGGTAGAAAAGTACACCTTGTTGAAAAGACATCTTACACAGGTGGTACTGTTATAAAGTTTGAAGAGGTATTCTCTAACATGGAGTGCTCAACATGTATGGTCGCTCCGATACAACAGGAACTACTGCAGGATAAAAACATTAACCTTGTAATGCTTGCAGAGATTGAGGACGTTAAAGGATCATTTGGTAATTTCACTGTTAAAATCCGTAAAAAAGCAAGATATGTTGATTTGCAGAACTGTATAGGATGCAATGCTTGTTTTGAACCATGTCCAGTTAGTTTAAAAAATGAGTTTGAAGAGGGACTCGGTGAGAGAAAGGCAATATATGTTCCATGTGCTGGTGCACTTCCAAATGTTCCCATGATTGACACCGAGCATTGTCTTCGTTTTAATGGTAAAGAGTGTAAGGCTTGTCAAGAAGCTTGTATGTTTGAGGCTATAGATTTCAACCAGAAAGATGAACAACTTGAACTCAAAGTTGGAGCTATTATTGCAGCTACTGGGTTCAACATATTTGATACTAAAAAGACTCCTAATTATGGCTATGGAAAAATCGATGATGTGTATAATGCCTTTGAGTTTGAAAGATTGTATTCATCCAACGGTCCTACCGAAGGAAATATTCTTCTAAAAAATGGCAAGCCTCCGAAATCAGCAGCTATTATACATTGTGTAGGTAGAGATCAAGAAGGATACTGTTCATCAGTTTGTTGTATGTATTCACTTAAATTCAATCATTATCTGAAATCAAAAATACCTGAAATCGTGATATCAGAGTTCTATACAGATCTCTGTATTCCTGGTAAATCTCATCAGAAATTCTATGAAAAGATGAAAGAAACAGGAACTGACATAATTCGATTTAAAGAAATTGAGATCGAAAAACAGGGAAAAGGAATGTCTGTTAAGTACAACAACGGAAAGAAAAAAAATAGTCTCCCAGTTGACATGGTGATTCTTGCACCAGCTATTGAACCAAGAGAGGATGCTCCCAAACTTGCTAAGGCTTTGGGTATATCTCTTGACGAATATGGATTTTTTAAAGAAGAACATCCAGATGTTTCCTCTGTAACTACATCAAAACCGGGAGTATTTATCGCAGGATGTGTGCAAGGGCCAAAAAACATACAGAATTCAGTATCACAGGCAAATGCTGCGGTAGGAAAAATACTCTCATTATTTAATTAGAGGTAAGAATTACATGGAAAGAAAAATAGGTGTCTATGTATGTGAATGCGGACCGAATATAGCGGAAAAAGTCGATATCGACAAAGTAGTCGGTGCTGTTTCTTCTCTTGATGGTGTTGTAGTCGTTGAAAAATATAAACTTCTCTGTTCAGCAGATGGTAAAAAATTCCTTGAAGAAGAAATTAAAAAACATGGTATAACACATCTAGTGATTGCAGCTTGCTCGCCAAAACAACATGAGAAAACCTTCATGGAAGTATGTGAAAATGCTGGAATCAACCCTTATCTTTACCAACTTGCTAATATCCGTGAGCAATGTGCTTGGATCACAGAAGACAAAGATGAGGCTACAAAAAAGGCTATACGGCTGATAAAAGCAGCTATTGGAAGAGTTAAGTATCATTCTTCTCTTGAGAAAAAAGAAATTGAGTGTAACCCTGCTGTTTTGATTATCGGTGGGGGTGTTGCTGGTATAAATGCAAGTTTAGAGCTTGCTAGTCCTGATAGAAAAATTTACCTTGTTGAAAAGACATCTTCATTGGGAGGAATGATAACAAATTTTGAAAAAACTTACCCAAGTATGCAACCTAGCTCTCATATCCTAAAACAAAAAATTTTGGATATGGACAAGAATGAAAATATCCAAGTTTTTATTGATAGCAATGTTGAAGAAATCATTGGGTTCTTTGGGAATTTTGAAATAAAAGTGAAGAAGAAAGAAGTAGATGAACCTGCTGAATTTGAAGTCGGCGCAGTAATGTTAGCTACGGGTTCAAACTTTTTTGATCTTAAAAAAACTCCTCAATATGGATATGAAAAATTTGATAACATTTTCACTGCGTTAGAATTTGAAAAAATGAACTTATCTGGAGAAATATCTCTTAAAAACGGTAAAACCCCAAGATCCGTGGCCATTATACATTGTGTGGGTCGAGATGAAAAAGGATATTGTTCAGAGATATGTTGCATGTACTCACTCAAATTTATTAGATATCTTAAGGATAAAATCCCAGATGCCCAGGTGTCTAATTTTTATTCCGATCTCTGCATCCCTGGTAAATCATATCAGAAATTTTATGAGCAAACAAAAGGAAAAAATGTAGATTTTATTAGATCAACAAATGTTGAGGTTACAAAAAAAGAAAACAAACTAAGTATTAAATATATAGATGAAAATGGTAATAAAAACAGCCTCTTGGTCGATATGGTTATTCTTGCACCAGCTATCGAACCAACATCTGATGTTTCCGAGCTCGCAGAAATTGCTGGTATCTCTCAAGGTGATGGAGGTTTCTTTGCTGAAGAGCATGAGAAACTAAATCCGGTTTCTACCTCTACAGATGGAGTATATATTGTTGGTTGTGCGCAAGGCCCGAAAAACATATCTGACACGATAGTTCAATCCGGGGCTGCAGCTGGAAAAATACTTGCGTCTCTTATTCCAGGTAAAAAAATGGAGATTGAAGTGAAAACCTCTCATATATCTGAATCTTTTTGTATAGGTTGTAAAGTATGCATCTCTGTTTGTTCATATGGTGCTATTACTTTTGACGAAGCAAAAAAGATATCTGTGGTAAATGAGGTGATATGTAGAGGATGCGGGAATTGTGTTGCTGCTTGTCCATCTGGTGCAGCAACTAGTAAACATTTTACTTTTAAACAAATCCATCAAGAACTCCTGGAGGCTGTAAAATGAATAAACCTACAGGCGCTGTTATCTCTGCTAAATCCAGTACAAAAAAATCAATTATTGATTTTTTAGAAAAAGCAATGGATAAGGGAGTTTTCGATGCTGTTATTGTACCTATGAGAGTTCCAGCGGGTGACTCATTTGCATATGTGTTGATTAAAGATAAATCTCTTTTCAAGGATGCGTTTCCTATTCCACCAGTTATGTTTGTTCAAGGAGCCAAAGCAGTTTCTAGTGTAACCCGTCTTGGTAAGGGAAACATGAAAATAGCTGCTCTTATGCGACCTTGTGAAATACGAGCGACCATAGAGCTAGCAAAACTTGGTCAAACAGATCTAGAAAACATGACTCTGATAAGCATGGATTGTCCAGGTGTTTTACCTACATCTGATTTCCTTAGCGATCCTGAAAAAGGCATGAAACAATTCGATGAGGCTGCTAAGAACTTGGATGATAAAATAATGCGACCTGTATGTCAAATATGCGATAAATCAAGTATGATGGCAGGGGATCTTCATATAGGGACTCTTGGTGCAAAAAAAGATACTTTTTTCGTTATTTCAAATAGTCAAAAAGGAAACGATATACTAGATAAACTTGGCATATCTTTAAAAGATAATATAGATAGTTGGCATGCTAAAGTCAAAAATATTTCAGAAGAAAAATTGAAGAAAAGAAAGAAAGCACATAAAGATTTAAAATCTGAAATAGGTGGTCTTGACAACCTCCTTGATGCCTATAATCAATGCATAAACTGTCATAACTGTATGAGAGTTTGCCCTGTCTGTTACTGTCGTTTATGTTATTTTGACTCAGATAATGTAAAACATCCGTCTGAGGATTATCTTCAGATGGCGGAAAGTAAAGGTAGCATCCGATTTCTACCTGATACCATTTTTTTCCAAATGGGAAGAATGATGCATATGAGTCTTTCTTGTGTTTCCTGTGGAGCCTGCGAAGATGCCTGTCCGGTGTCGATCCCGGTTGCTCAGATATTCAGTATGATATCTGATGAAACTCAGGGTTTATTTGATTACGTTTCGGGTAGAAGCCTAGAAGAACCTCTCCCATTGGTTGCCTATAAAGAGGAAGAACTTCATGAAATGGAGGATGCAAATGACTAAAACCTTGAAGATAAACAAAAATGTCGAACAAGGCATACTTGAACTTCTAAGATTCCTCTTGGATGGTGGTAAGGTAAGCGGAGTTTTTACTTTAAAAAGGATAAACAAAGAGGGATCTGTAGCTTATTCACTTGTCACCCGATCAGATGAGCTGGAGGATGCTGTACCTCTTTTTCCTTTAATGCCTGTTAATGCTGGCAAGTTACTCTCACGTTTTTCACTTAGAGGAAAGTCGAATAAACCTGTTGCTGCTGTTGTAAAGCCATGTGAGTTAAGAGCTTTTATAGAGCTTGTAAAACGTGAGCAAGGGAGCCTTGAGAATATCTTTTTCATAAGTTCAACATGTGGAGGGGTATATCCAATTGAAATGGCTGTAGATGGAGCTGTGGAAAATAATCTTTCAAAATATTGGGAGGCAGTTAAAAAAGGCGAAATCCCTGCACAGATTAGACCAGCTTGCAGGGGATGCGTGGAATTTAAACCATATACTGCAGATATGACTGTTGATCTTGTAGGTAGCAGTGATATCGATAAACGATGCATGATTCTTCTTAATACTAAAAATGGCGAGGAACTTGCTCAAGATATGAAGGGAGATTTTTTAGAAAAAGAACTAGATAAAAAAATACTGGATAAATTTCAAAATAAAAGAGAGGCAGAAAGGAAAAAACTTTTTGATGAGATCGAAGAAAAAATGAAGGGATTAGATGGTTTCATAGACATCTTTGGAAAATGTTTAGGATGTCATGGGTGTAGTAAGGTTTGTCCTATTTGTTATTGTAAATTATGTGAATTTGAGTCTCCTGACTCTGAATATAAACCTTCTAATTATGAGTCAGATCTCAAAAAAAGAGGGGGCCTTAAAGTTCCGCCTGGTACGGTATATTTTCAAATTGGTAGATTAGATCATATTGCCATATCTTGCGTTGGGTGTGGTGCATGTGAGGATGTCTGCCCTGTTGATATACCAATTTCGATTATCTTTAAAAAGGTGGGAGAATCTGTTCAAAAACTGTTTGATTATATCCCTGGGAGAGATGTAAAAGAGGAGATTCCTTTACTTACGTTCGAAAAAGATGAACTTTCTGAAGTTGAGGATTGAAAGTGATAATATGAAGAAAGATGAAGAGTTTATGCCAAGGATACTTGCTTTCCTTTGTAATTGGTGCTCTTATGCTGGGGCAGACTTAGCCGGGACAAGTAGACTCAAATACCCACCTTCTATACTGCCTATTAGGGTTATGTGTTCTAGTAGGGTGGATCCACTTTTTATCGTAAAAGCCTACTTAGGGGGAATAGATGGTGTTCTTTTAGCTGGTTGTCATCCAGGTGACTGTCATTATGAGAAAGGAAACTACTATACTCGTAGACGATTTGCGTTAATAAAAAAAATATTTGAAGAACTTGACATGGAAGCTGACCGCTTGTTACTTTCGTGGATTTCTGCATCAGAGGGACCCAAGTATGCAAAAGTAGCTACAGAGTTTACAGAAAAAATCAAAAAATTAGGGGAAAATCCTGCTAAAAATAAAATATTTTTGTAGTGTAATCAGATATTGACGCGGTCTTGTCATCCTGAATTTAGTGGTCATCTTGGTATATGATCACAGGAAAATATGTTTCCTACTTCTGTTGAAATTTTACCAAGAAAACTATTATACCTCAACTAGATACAGGTCCCCGAAAACAAATTCTCTCTACCGTATGGAGATCTAGTTTGGTGATGAATTATGACTCAATCTCACTCTAAAATTGTGAAAATAATTACAAAAAAAGATTTGGATACTTTTGTAAACAATTTGATTAAAAACGAAAAACACAATGTTGTTGGTGTTAAGACAAAGGGGATAAAGTTTGTTTTTGGTCCACTTGAAAACGCAAGCGAGCTTAGATTAGATTATGATGTTACAATATTACCTCCAAAAAAATATTTTCTTCCCCCGTATGAAACCCTAATGGATTTTAGCCTAAATAAGCCATTTAATGTTAAAGAAAGTGATGTTGCAAAACCCAGAATCATTATAGGAGTTCATCCTTATGATATTATAGCATTGGAGCAGACTGATAAGGTTTATCTTGATTCTCAAAAAGATGATTTTTATAAGAAACGAAGAGATAATACAATTATTATCGGTGTTGACATCCAAAAGGTTTCTGAGAACTCTTTTGCTGCTAGTATGAAAACACATGTTACAGAATCTGGTTTTGATTTAATGCTTACATATCTTGGTGATAAATACGCAGTAACCATTGGTTCTGAAAAGGGTAAAAAACTTCTTGAAAAGTATGCTAAAATGATTTCTGCGACTGAAGTGGATATTAAAAAGATTGAAGAGGTTCGTAAAAATATTGCTTTACAATTTAAGAAAAAATTAAAGGTAGATAAAGAGGAGTGGTCCTCTGTTCTTGCTGCTAATTATGATCATCCTATCTGGGAGAAAAGATCTCAGAAATGTATGGAATGCGGTTCTTGTACTATGGTGTGTCCTACTTGTTTTTGTTATGATGTAAAAGATGAAGTTTCAATTGATCTCAAAGAAGGTAGTAGGATTCGTACTTGGGATGGTTGTCTTCTGCGTGATTTTACCCTAATTGGTAGTGGTGAGGTTTTCCGTGATGATATTGGTAAGAGGTATCGTCATCGATTCTATAGAAAAGGGAATTATCTTCCTGAGCGTTATGGTTTTGTTGCCTGTGTAGGTTGTGGTCGTTGCGGTATTGCTTGTCTTCCTGATATTGCTGATCCTTGTGATGTGATAAATGATCTTTCTCATTTTGAAAGATCTGAGAATACTGGTAAGTTTTTCATTAAACAAAAAACTGAGGTTGCTGAGAAAGGTACTATTCATATCCCGCAAAGTGCAACGATTAAACGTACGGAGCGACTAACAGAGATGGAGATGTTTTTTGAAATTGAGCTGGATGATAAGAAACCTTTGGGTCATATCCCTGGTCAGTTTGTTGAGGTTTCTATTTTTGGTGTCGGTGAGGCTCCTATTTCTGTTTCATCAGGTCCTAGTAGTTCTTCTTCGTTTGAAATTGTTGTTCGACGTGTTGGAAACGTAACAAGTAGACTTTTTAGGATGAAACCTGGTGATAAACTTGGGATACGTGGTCCTCTTGGTAATGGTTTTGATGTGAAATCGTTTGAAAAGAAACACCTTTTGTTGTCTGCTGGGGGTATTGGTATTATTCCGATGCGTTCACTAATTCAATATGTTGTTGATGATGAGAATCGGAAAAAGTACAAGGATATTACTATTCTTTATGGTGCTAAGCAGCCTAGCGAGGCACTTTTTATTGAAGAATTTGAGGATTGGTGTAAAATCGATGACGTGAAATGTGAACTTACTGTTGATCAATGTGTTGAGGGTGATTGCTGGACTGGTTGCACTGGTCTAATTACAACGCTTTACCCAAAAATTAAGCTTGATAGATATGACTCGGAAAATACAGTAGCCATTGTTATTGGACCACCCATTATGTATAGATATGTTATCAAATGTTTAGAGACTTTGGGTATTCCGGCTAAAAATATTTTTGTATCTCTCGAGCGACGTATGAAATGTGGTGTTGGCAAATGTGGTCATTGTCAAATTAATGGTGTCTATGTTTGTAAGGAGGGACCTGTGTTCAACTACAATGATATCAAGGATCTACCGGAGGCGTTTGAATGAAAACACGTGTAGCGTTTTTTGATTTTTCAAGCTGTGAAGGTTGCCAACTTCAGATCGCTAATCTTGAAGAGGAAATTCTTGATCTCATCGAAATTGTTGATGTTGTAAGTTTCAGAGAGGTTATGAAAGAACATTCCAATGAATATGATATCGCTGTTATTGAAGGATCAATTATGCGACCTATGGATGAACACAGGTTACGTAAAATCAGAAGTCGTTGTAAAATACTAGTAGCACTTGGTGCTTGTGCAACAACTGGTGGGATCAATAAAATCCGTAATCAATGGCCTGTAGAAAATGTAATAAAAGAAGTCTACAAGGATGCAGATATCAAAGATAATGAATTTTTTAATGCGTTTCAAACAAAAGCTGTAAATGAAGTAATCCCTGTAGATTATTACATTCATGGGTGTCCAATTAATCGTGATGAGTTTAAACATGTTATAACATCATTGGCACTTGGTAAAAAACCAGTTATTCCAACTTATCCCGTTTGTGTTGAATGTAAAAAGAATGAAAATGTTTGCCTGTTTGAACTTGGGAAGTATTGTCTTGGACCAATTACTAGAGCGGGTTGTAATGCTATTTGCCCTACAAATGGAAGCCCTTGTGATGGATGCCGAGGAATACTTAGTAAACCAGATGTTGAATGTGTCATGGAAATACTTCAGAGATATGATTTGACCTATGAAGAGCTAAAGAGTCGTTGTACCTTGTATAATACAAATGTCTTCAATCCTAAGGATGGTATGACCTTGGTTAGGAGGAGTAAAAATGACTAAGGATTTCTCAATTAACGTTGAACATGTCACGCGTGTAGAGGGACATGGTAATATAATACTTGATGTTAAAAATGGTAAAATCAAAAAAGTAGAGTGGCAGGTTTCAGAGGCTCCACGGTTTTTTGAAGCAATGCTAAGGGGTCGAAATTATGATGAACTCCAACCTATTACATCAAGGATTTGTGGTATTTGTTCAATTGGTCATTCCCTTGCTTCTTTGAAAGCAACAGAAGATGCACTAGATGTCAAAATCTCAAAACAAACAGGAATCCTAAGACGACTCGCAATAAATGCAGAAAACATGCAAAGCCATATTCTTCATGTTGGATATCTTGCTCTTCCTGATCTACTTGATGTAGGTAGTGTTTTTCCACTTGTTGGAACAAAACACAAGGATGCATTATTGAAAATTGTTAAATTACATCGTCTATCAAATGTAATGTCTGATCTTATTTGTGGCCGTACAACCCATCCAATAAGGCTTGTAGTTGGAGGATTTTCTGCAATACCCTCTAAAAAACAACTTCTAGATTTAAAGAAAGAATTAGTAGAAGGTTTAGAAATTACTAAAGAAGTTGCAGATGTAGTAAAAAGTGTTGCAGGTAACTTCCCAAATTTTAAGAGAGAAACAGAGTATATTGCGCTTACGTCTAATAACGAATATGCTCTTTATGATGGAGTTATTGCTTCAACTGATACTGGTAAACATCCTGATTATAAGAACTATGAAAAAATTATGAACGAATATTTCGTACCACAGTCTACAGCTTTTTATGCTAAACATGCTCGTGATTCTTATATGGTTGGAGCGTTAGCTCGTTTTAATCTTAACAACAAACAGCTTCATCCAGTTGCAAAAAAGGTTGCTGATATGTTTGGTTTAAAACCAGTTAATTATAATCCATTTATGAACAATATTGCTCAAGTAGTGGAGTTTGTTCATAATATTGAGGATTCTGTTAATTGGATTGATATTTTAGTTGATGAAGGAGTCAGAGATGAACAACCAAATGAAGTAAAACTTAAGGCAGGTCGCGGTGTTGGAATTATAGAAGCTCCACGTGGAATACTAATTCACGATTACACACTAAATGATAAAGGTCGATGTATGAAGGCAAACTGTGTTATTCCAACAAATCAAAACCATGCCAATATTCAAAAAGATATGGAAGAATTTGTTCCACAGATTATTGATAAACCAGAAAAAGAGATTGAACTTAATCTGGAGATGCTAGTTCGTGCTTATGATCCATGTATCTCTTGTAGTACTCATTATCTAGATGTAAAATTTGTATAATATGAAAAAAATTGGTGTTATTGGCATAGGAAACCCCTTGCGACAGGACGATGGTATAGGGATAGTTCTTTTAGAAAAACTAGTTGAGAGAAAAGATGATCTACCTGGTGACATAGAATATATCGATGGTGGAACTGGTGGAATGAATCTTCTTCATCTGCTTGCTCGTTTTGATATTGTATTTTTTATCGATGCAGTAAACTTTGGTGGATACATTGGTGAATCAAAACTGTTTAAAGCAGAGGATGTTTACAGTAAAAAAACCCCTATGGACATATCAACCCACGATTCAGATTTTCTAAAGATAATACATCTTTCAAAGGAATTAGGTGAAAAACCTGATGAACTATATATCTTTGGGATTCAACCGATGGATACTTCTCATGGGCAAGATCTTACATGGGAATTAGAAAAGGCAGTTAAACCGCTCATAGTTAGTTTACTAAACGAAATAATGACAATCTTAAATAAAAGTAGAAATGATAGATGATTATGAGGAGATGTATGCATGAAAGGAGAACCTGTTAAATATGAATATCAAACTAGTCTGCGTTGGACGGGTGAAAAGAAAGGTATATTGAGCTGCGAGGACAAACCAGATATTATGGTTGCATGTCCACCTGAGTTCGGCGGTCATCCTGGTATTTGGTCCCCTGAGGATATCTTCCTAGCTTCTGTTGAAATTTGTACTATGACCACGTTATTATGGTTTACAAACAAAGAAAATCTTACCTTGAAATCATATAGTAGCGAAGCAAGTGGTACAGTAAAGATGCATGGCGGAATGTTTCAATTTAGTTCTATCACGGTTAAAATGAGGATTGGTATTTCATCTGAGGATGATCGTGCACGTGTTGAGAAGATGTTGAAAAAAGCAGAACGTGCATGTTTGATTACTAATTCTATTCAAACTGTTGTCCATATCGAATCAGAGATAGTTGTTGGTTGAAATTCAATATTCCTGATGTGTTGTGCAGGATTATGTTATACTATGGTTGATAGTGCATACTGAGATACATAAGTTTAATAAACTAACTAAAAATAATCCATTAGAAAAATCCTGTTTAATCTAAAGGATATTGATGGAGGAATACTATGGTAAAAATAGAAGGATATGACCTTCCTGATGGATTATATTATCATAAAGATCATGCATGGGTAAAAGTTGAATCAGATGAAAATGTAAGAGTTGGAATGAATGATTTCTATCAGAAAAGCGCTGGCGATACAACCTATATTGACCTCCCATTTGAAGGTGATGAGATAGAACAAGGCGAAACATGCGGAAAGATACAGTCTGCTAAATGGGTGGGTAAATTTGTATCTCCGCTATCTGGTGAAATACTAGAAGTTAATGAAGAACTTGAAGATGATTGCACTTTGATAAACAAAAGCCCCTATGACAAGGGCTGGATAATGGTTGTAAAACCATCTAACTTTGATGAGGATTTAAAAAACCTTGTTCATGGTGACAAAATCGAATCATGGATTAAAAAAGAAATAGACGATGCAGAAAAAAAGAAATAATCAACTTTATCCCTTTCTATTCCTTCTATTTATAAATCATCTACCATGAACGTCGGCGGTGTTCCTATTGTCCCATATTTTACTTTTTTATCACTGATGTTTTTCGCTCGGTGTTTCAATGTTGATTTATGCCAAAGGAGGTCTCCTGCACTGAGTTTATAGGATTTTTCGCCAACTGTGTATTCCAGTTCACCCTCCAAGACAAGATGTAATTCTTCACCATCATGTTGATACCATCGTGATTCTGTATGAGGTTCAATTTCAGCAATTATTGCTTCTATTTTCTCTGATTTTATTAGCATTCTATAAAGTCTTCCTTGTCTTTTTATCTCTCTTTTTTGCTCTCCTTTTTTGACAAATATTACATCGGTATTCATTTTTGTAACCATTCTCTGAAGATAAGATGGTTTAATAAATATTTCTCAATTATTACGAAAAAAATTAAGTACTCTCATAACTTATTAAATCAAAAGAGGTGAAGTATCAAATGGGTATTTATAAGATAATAGATATAGTTGGAACATCAGAGAAAAGCTTTTCAGATGCTGCAAAAAGTGCTGTAATTGAATCGGCAAAAACGGTAAAGAAGATACGAAGGGCAGAAGTTACCAAATTTGATATTAAAATAGAAAATGATAAACCCGTTCTTTACAGAGCAGAGATGAAAATATCCTTTGAAATTGATAGATAGGGCTTTTCTTCAATTTAAAATTCTCACAGGCGAAATCCTAAAAGAATTTAAAGAGTGGAATATAAAAATAATAAACATATAGTTTGGTAAGAACTTACAAGCTGTTTATGTGAAAAAAGTATAACATTAGCATTCTATCACACTATTTGTATGGTAAAAATTCTTTACCTAGTAGTTCTCTGGCAATAATGATTCTCATAATGTTCATGGTTCCTTCAGCCCCTATTGAATATGATCTGACACCTCGTATACCCATCTCTATAGGATACTCTTTTGTATAACCTGTGGCACCAAGCCAATCTGCAACCTCGTTCATAACTGCAAAAGCATAAACGGGGGCACGAAGTTTACTCATGGCAGCAGCCAATGCAACATCATGGTGAGAAAACTTTCTTTCTTTGTACATTTTATCCATAGTCCAGGCAGCGCGATAGTTGAGAAGTTTAACACTTTCAATGTTTGCATAATGCTCTGTCAATGGAAACTGTATCCCCTCAAATGTCCCTAATGGACGGCCAAAGGATTTACGCGTCTTTATATGATCTATGCCAAGCTCCAATGCTGCCTCTGATGCTCCAACACAGGTTGCACCTATGAGGACACGTGCAGCAGAAAAACCTTCCATAGCATAGTAAAACCCTTTATTGATCTCACCAATGAGATGGTTCTCCGGTAACTCGGCATTATCCATGGAAAAACCACCTGTGGAAATCCCCATACGTCCCATATCCTCCAGTAATGTTGTCTCAACATTGGAATTATTTTTCAACGGAACAGCAAAGAATGAAAATCCTTTATGGCCTGCAGAGGGATCAGTCCTTGCAAGAGTAAGATGAATGCCGCCCCATCTATTTGACTCAGTTATACCACTGATAAACATCTTCTCCCCGTTTAGTAGCCAGTGGTCTCCTTTTTTAACTGCCTTAGTTTTAGCAGCACCAACAATATCTGAACCTCCTTCTGGTTCTGTGACAGCTATGCCAAGAAAATTATCACCGGAGGTTACTTTAGGTAAATATTCTTTTTTTGCTTCAGAGGTTCCATATCGGTTGAATATAAAACCCCAGGCAGCTTCAACTAGATAAAGCACAGGAATTGCAAGACTGATATCCGCTCGACCGAGTTCTTCAGCAGCTATACATGCCATGGTCCAATCAAGATCAGCACCACCATATTCTTTTGAAACAGTAGGTGCAAGAAGTCCAAGGTTTGCCATGCCTTTAATGATTTCATCAGGGATTTTTTTATCAGAGTCAATTTCTCGGACATGTGGTTTTATTTTTTTCTGAGCAAAATCTTTAACTGTCCTCCTCCAAATTTCTTGTTCTTCAGTCCAGCTAAAATCCATTATTTTTCTCCTCCTTTAACTAATGGGACAGTAAGACTTCCAGATGGCATTACAATAGTTTTAGGTTGTTTGCCTTTTTCTTTTATTAGTTTTATAGCATCATCTATTGCAGACTGTATGTTTGAATATGGTTTCAACTGTGATTTCTTAATAGTTTCATCATCAAGATCGGTAACTGCCCACATTTCTGCACGTATACCAATTTGTGCCATTTTAGCTGCTTTATGATACCCAAGTTTGTATTCCTTGCCAAGTATCTCAAGAATTTTCTTTGGGGAATCTGCTTTGGATAAAAGCTTAATAAAAGCATCCTCTCCAACACCATCACGGCATTTTGATACAAGAATTATGATGCCATCATCTTCAAGGGCCAGTTTACCATTGTCAAGTGCTTTTTGAGACTGGTATAAATCAATATCCATTGGATATGGTGCTGCTGTTACAACGATGTTTCCTTTTTGTTTTAAAGATACGCAGAATACCTGATGTGCATACTTTATTGCCGCATCAAAAGATTTAATCAGATCACCAGCGGTGACAGCATATAACTTATGATCACCTGTGAGAATAGTTTGTATTGAAAAAACATTGATATCTTTTAAAACATTCATCGCATCTATCATATCCTCATTAACAGGGTTACCGTCAAGTGCGAGAGAACATGCATCATCACTTAGGGCAAGTTTATGGTTCATCTCAATGGTTTTGTAAGATGCAACACCGGGGAGAAACGATTTACGTCCGCCAGTATAACCTGCAAAATAATGCGGTTCAACGCTGCCTATGACAAGAACATTTCCTATATCTGGGACCATCTTGTTGATATACATCTCAGTTCCATTTTTTGATATCCCAAGATATTCCATATCCTCATCTTTTCTTGCATCATGAGCATAAATTTGTTCTTTGAAATCATCATAAGTTTTCCCAAAAATAAACCTGTATTCTTCTTCAGTTGGAGCGCGATGAACGCCAGTTGCAACTATAAATTTGATATCTGGGTGAGTTGAAAGAACAGGAAAAAGATATTCAAGTATTTTTGATGTAGGTGTTGGTCTAGTGGCATCATTAACAATTACAAGTAGCTGTTTTGATTTTTCAGCAAATTTTTCAAAAGGTTTCATACCAATTGGATTTTTTAAAGCCTCTTTAATAATTTTGTTTTCATTTCCACTTTTAACCTTATTTGGAGATAATATTGTGCAAGGCTTTGGTATGTTTACTTTTATTTTTTCTTTTCCATATGGAATATCAACTTGCATATGTCCGCTTATAAATTAACTGGTTAAAAATCTAGCTTAGAATGTCTATATCCACTTTCTTATGAGATTTTGTGCATAAATACATCCTCTATGTAAATACAAATATTAGAAAAACTGTACAACACATTTTGCAATTTTTTTAATCCAATAACTGTTTTTATGTAATAATCCAATATTTTTTTAAATCATTGCTGGCATTTAGGGAAAAAGCAACAGGTATGTCAAAATAATCAAAATGTAAATTTTTACCGAAAGGAAGAAGGGGAAAATGCAAAAATGGCGATTGGTTGATACAGGTAAACTTACTGCAGCGGAAAATATGGCTCTAGACGAAACTCTGCTTGAAGCCAAAAAAAATGGAAACAGCCCTAACACAGTCCGCTTCCTACAATTTTCCCCTCCTGCAGTTCTACTTGGATATCATCAGAGTTTAGAACAGGAGATAAGAGTTGAATTCTGTAAACAAGTCGGTATCGATATTAACAGGAGGGTTACTGGTGGGGGTGCTATATTCTTTGATGAAACACAGCTTGGCTGGGAAATTATCTGTGAAAAACAGTTTTTTGAGATGGGAATTGCCAATGTCAATTTCTTTAATAGGTTAAGTCAACCTTTGATATATGCTCTGAAAAAATTTGGAATTGATGCTTCTTTTCGTCCGAGAAATGACATTGAAGTTAAAGGTAGAAAGATTTCCGGGACAGGGGGTACCGAAGACGGTGATGTCTTTTTGTTCCAAGGTACTCTTCTTGTTGATTTTGATATTGATACCATGCTTAAAGCACTTCGTATTCCTATTGCAAAATTGAAAGATAAGGAAATTGACACGGCGAAGGAACGAGTAACGTGTTTAAAATGGGAGCTTGGTTATGTGCCTGAGATAAGTGAATTGAAGAATTTGCTTAAGGAAGGTTTTGAGAAAGAGTTCAATATTATTCTTGAACCTGGGGGATTAACTAAAGAAGAGAAATTGTTATTTAATGGGAAAAAAATCGGGTTTGAATCGCGGGAGCGGATAAATAAAATTAAGTTACCAAAAAATGAACAGCAGATGATTTCTTCCATTTACAAGGCAGAGGGCGGTATCATCAGAATTTCGATGGTAGTTAATTTGAGATATAATCGTATCCAAAGTGTGGTTATTACTGGAGATTTTTTTGCTTATCCTAAGCGAATAATATTAGATTTAGAGGCAGAGTTAAAGGATGTACCTGCTGACGGTAAGATTATTGGTAAGAAAATTACAGATTTTTTTGAAAAGAAACAACCTCAAATCCCCAGTATTTCCGGTTTAGATTTTGTCAATGCTATCCATAAGGCTTTAGAAAAAATTGATACCGCCAAGTTTGGAATATCGCTCTCCTTAACGAATCGTCTGTTTACGGTAAATGGTTCATTTGCTGAGACTATTGGAAAATCTCCTCGTCATCTTCTTTTACCATATTGTTCAAAGTCGTTAGAGTGTGGATATAGGTATAAAAGAGATTGTATCGAGTGCGGGGAATGTAGCATTAGTGAGGCGTGTAGGCTTGGAAAAGAAAAGAAGATGTGGATTACGACCATTTTGAGTTTTGAGGATTTGATGGAAACACTTGAGGATTTCAGAAAAAGAAAGATATCTTCCTATATTGGATGTTGTTGCGAGGCTTTTTATACCAAGCATATAGAAGATTTTGAAAGATCTGGTATTCCTGGGATTTTAATTGACATTGATAATACAACTTGTTATGACCTTGGAAAGGAAGAGGAGGCATACAAGGGAAATTTTGAGAGTCAAACAGATATAAATATCGATTTATTGAAGAAGGTATTGGATGCTAAATTATGATATATTAATTGTCGGTGCAGGACCCGCTGGATCATCTGCTGCCTTGGAAGCAGCAAAAAACGGTGCAGATGTTTTGCTAATTGAAAAGAAAAAAATTATAGGGCAACCTGTTCAATGCGCTGAATTTATACCTAAGCTTCTTCTAAATGAAGTAGAGATTTCACATGATAGCATTGCTCAGAGGATCAAGGGAATGATGACATATCTGCCAGATGGCGAAATGGTGGAATCATGTTCTCCTGGCTATATGCTCAATAGATCAGTCTTTGATAAAGAATTAGCTATGAAAGCAGCAGATAAAGGCGCAGATGTTCGTATTGATCCGTTATGCGTTTAAAAAAATGGTGAAAAGATATCTGTCAATGAAAATGGTAAAAAAACGATGGTTATTCCAAAGGTGGTTATT
>DAOWIZ010000088.1 GCA_030640585.1 Thermoplasmata archaeon | reverse complement strand
CATTGGAGTAGATGGGATGAGTTATAAGATATTACTTCATCCAAAAGCCAATGCATTCCTTGAGAACATTGAAGTTGAACTCGAAAATAGAATAAGAAAAAAGCTTCATGTCTTGAGTTCTAATCCAGAAAAAGGGAAAAAATTGAAACACTCGGATTTTTGGCGATTAAGGATTGGAGAATATCGTGCTGTTTATGAAGTAGATTACAGTAATGATCGGGTAATCATACTATTTATAGGGCATAGGAAAGATGTTTATGATGATTTCTCAAGGTTGTTTTGAACTATTCTGCGTCACCTTATTTTTCTCATCACTTATCAAATCCAAGGAATTGCACGAACGAACTCTGGGGTTGCCTACAGCAACCTTTACCTCGTAGCATTCTCTCCTTAGAGGTCACTTAATTTCATTTATTTTGACATACCACAACTTTCTGTGGACATTGATCTAGATTACATAGGTTCAGTTAAACAAAAAGAGATGGTAAACGATAGAAAGAATTTTGAAAAGATCCTTCCACGAGTCTTTAAAAAACTAGAAAACGCCAAAGAATCATCATTTGTGCAATTGTTAATAACGTAAAGTTTATAAATACATTGTTATTACTAATAACAATATGGATTTGATAACTTTAAACCCTTGGTGGGAACACGAAAACGCAATAGACCTGGATAAACATATTAGAGCATTACAAAAATTCAAATATATTTATAACCCGCTGCTTCTAAAAGAAAATTTCAAAAAAGACAATTTATACACCATTAGAGGGCCACGCCAAATAGGAAAAACAACATTTCTAAAGTTATTCATTAAAGAAAAACTTAAATCCATTCCAAAGGAAAACATATTCTATTGGTCATGCGACAACCTTACTTCAAGAGAAGATCTTATTACACTCCTTCAAGAATACGCTGATTTCTGCAGAGTAAAAAACGCAAAACCAGAGTACATTCTTCTTGACGAGATAACGGAAATACCTGATTGGCAGAAAGCGATAAAATTTGTAATAGATAACGACATTACAAAAGATGCTTGTTATATGCTTACTGGTTCAAATGCAATAGATCTAAAAAAAGGGTCAGAAAGACTACCAGGTAGAAAAGGAAAACATGGAAAAGATTTATTCTTTCTACCTCTAACATTCAGAGAATATGTACAAATAATAGATCCAGAGTGGTATCAAAAACACAAAATGGATAATATTGACAAATTAAAATATCATAGTAACAAATTGAAAATTTTTTTTGAAAAATATTTTATTACTGGCGGGATTCCATTAGTTATTAATGAATATGAGATAAACAAAGAAATACCCAACTATATCTATGATCTTTATTATTCTTGGATTATTGGTGATGTATTAAAAGAAGGAAAAAACGAGCAAACTCTAAAGGAAATATTTAAAAGTATACTTGTATGTTATAGTACTCCAGTTAGTTGGGATTCACTTGCAAAGAGATCATCAGTAAAAAGCCATGTCACAATAAGTTCATATATTGAACTTCTTTCAAATATTTTTGTTGTTTTAGGCTGTTATTTTTATGATATCCATGAACATAAAGTTAACTTCAATAAAAATAAAAAAATATACATCTATGATCCATTTATATTACAAGTCTTTTCAAACAGGTTAAATATATCTGTAGATAAAGAAAAAATAATTGAAGGAATTGTAGGAGCGCAAATCAAACAAAAAAATGTTCTTGAAGATATCTATTTTACTAAAATTAAAAAAGAAACTGATTTTGTAATAAACTCCAATAGTGGAATTGAAGTAAAGTATCAGAATAGCATTTCAAAAGAAGATTTTATAAATAAACGTTATTTCAAAAATTTTAAGATACTTTCTAAGTATATTTTTGATAAAGACACTATACCGGTTTATGTTTATCTTTTTACTGAAAAAGTATGAATCGGCATGACTTTAAAAAAATTTATTATGCCATGTACGGTGAATTCCATGATTAAAAAACTCTTGGAGATATTCTTTCCCCACCCGCTCCGACTGTGAGTTGTAAAAAATAGTTTTTATGATGCTACAGATTTTAGAGTAATATCAAAAGAAAGAGAATCTGTAGTAGATGATGTGGTAGCCATAATGAGTTTCAAATCAAAAGTCTGAGAGGCGTCTATACCAAGATTTGTAAGAAATGTATCATAAGTAGTATTAATATTAGTCCAAGTACCAATATCACTCCTGTTATACTGAATAGAGAAATTATCGGGACTTGCACTTGATGCAAGAAGCCATTTAATAACATCGGTTGAATTAGTGGCATTACTTGCCGTAATTTGTACATCTATAATGACATTTCCATTGTTTGTAAGCGTGAAATTAAAACTAGTCGTCTCATTAGAACTACCTATGCTTACACTTCCCTGGTTCCAACTCTCAGGTGTAACACTTATTGAAGTGTCTGTTGATACTGTTACATTGAAATAACGGGTTTCAGTGCTATTATGGTTACCTGCTGCATCTATTGCATAAGCATAATATGAGTAGTTATTAACTGCTAATCCACTAAAATTATGTTCATATGTGTTGATTGATGATGCGTTATATGAAGCATTGATTTCTTCCCAGGTTAGTGCGCGGCTCCAAAGACGTATTTCATCGAGTTCACCTGTGAGATTACTCCCTATTTCGAGGTTGTTATCGTTTGTTGTTATTGGGTCGCTATAGGTATAGTTTGTGTCGTTGAGGTTTCCATCGACGTAGAGATTGGCAGTGGTGCCATCGTAGGTGAAGGCGACATGATGCCAGTTTTCATCTATTGATGTATTTACTATCAGTGTATCATCTAGGTACCCGTATAATATCATGGGACTGGTGCCATTGATACTTAGTTCGTAGGCGTTTCCTTTAGCTAGTATCGTTTTTGGTGCTGGTCTTGTTGTAAAATGATATGTTGCATTGTTCCATCCACCATTTCCATCTGTAAGGTTTACACTCCACCAGTATGTAGATGAATAGTTGCTAAAGTTGCTGTTGGTTTGAATAATATTGGAATTATTAGATATGGTATTGTTTGTTGCAAATTGTTGCCATGTTCCACTGCTGTTGCTCCACCATGTAGCATTCATGGTGTCTCCATCAGCATCTGTACAGGTAACATTTAAAGCAGGTGTTAGGGGCTGCTCTGTGCTTTCGTTTGCAGGACCTGGGTTTGATTGCGTTGGTGCATTGTTACTTGGTGCTGTTTCTGTATAAGTACAATACATCCACAAATCAGTAACCAAAGCACTTTCCCCTGTAAACGGACTAGGCCATGTGGTAATAAATCTATCCAAATCTCTGACAGCATGGTCATCACCCGTAGTATCATGGAGTACGTATACATTTCCAAAAAGCCCGATATAGTTTTGAGAAACTGCTATCATCATGTAATAATCAGTATTTGCACTAAGAGATGGTTTAGTACCGCTAAAAGGAAAATCAACCTCACTGTTTGCATCTCCAGCACCAACAGCTACAATATCCGTAGCACCATTTGCAACCAAGTTTCCAACATAATCTGTATCATAATCAGTATATTCATAAAGTGCACACCAGACGTTTATATTTGTGTTTATGGCCCCGAATTTTACTGTGATTTTATCAGCGTCTCCTGCTATAGCACCCATTGTAGCATAATGACCCAACACGTCTTCATTAGAAGCCTCAAATAAAAGAACAGATAGTGACCCTGTAGAGTACCCGAATGTAGGGTCAATACTGAGAGTATTGCCAGCACCCAAGGTTTGATTAACCGTAAGCATAAACCAGAAAACATCTTTACCATCTATGTTTTTTATACCATGTTGGGCGAAGAGTGTTTCATTCTGTATGAGTGGTTTAAGGTCACTGTAGTTAAAAAACACGGTATAGTTCTCTGTCTTGTTGGCAGTATATGTAAGTTCATATTCATACCAGCTGCTTCTATTCACATAATTTTTTACTTGTGCATCTATATCAAATTTAAGACGGAATTTTAGAGCCTGTGTTGGATGATTATTTGTAATATTCAATGTTGTTTTTTCAGAGCTATTATCCTCAGAACGGTTGCGGTCTATATCAAGCCAAGTATTGAGGTTAGTTCCTTCCCATTCATCTAGCCATTCAAGTGTAACAGGATGTTGTACTTCTAGTTGCCATGTGCTATGTGGAAGATAAAAATCATTCCAGAAATGAGACGAATTTACTGCTTTAACGTTCTTTATACCAAAGCTATCTCCACGATGATCATTTAAATTACTACTACTTGTATCCAGGTATGTACCAGCAGGAATAAATCCATATGGAATCCCTGGACGATTTTCTTCTTCTAGGTCGTTGACTTCATTTATGATTCCAGGAGTATTATCTTCGTTTTCATGAGCATTATTGGATGGTGTTAAAGGTGGGTCTTTAACCCATGCTTCGATTGTTATCTCATCGGTGATATCAAGGCTGCTATGATCAAGAACCGATAGATTGTCATCATTTCCATCGAATTCTAATGCATCTCCATATATACCTGTGGTTATATCTGATTGACTTAATCCACCGTTAAATGATGCATTGTTTCCATATGATGAATTATCAAATACATGAGTTGAATTTGTATAATCCATTGACCAGTATCCTCTGAGGCTTTGATTCCAATCTATGAAACTAGAGACATCACCAAGGTTATCACTAACTGTTACATTTACAAGTGCATATGTATCCGTTGTTTCTGTGTTGTTCTGCGGTGTTGGTGGTTCAGTAAAATTTATTGATGGTGATACATCATCTGTAATTGTAAATGTATCAGTTGCAGGTGATGAATCATCACGTCCTGATTCATCACTTGTATTTGCTTTTATTTCATAGCTTTTATAACCCCAAGTGATACCACTGGAATCATAACTCCAGTCTTCATCTGCTGAATTAAAACTGCTATCATTTGCACTTGCACTCAGCCATGTTTCAGTACTCCAAGTACTCCCCGTCCAGTATGTACTATCTGTAGTATTTTTTATATACATATCTACATGGTCTACATAACAAGTCTCATCGCTAGCATTACCCCAAATAGAATCAGGTCCATCATTACTATTGGGATAATTCATTATTGTGGTACCTGGGTCTGTTCCATCTATCCCCCCGGTAAGTGAATCTGCTACGATAGTAGCAGAATACTCTGTTCCATCATGTAAACGGAATTTGAAATTTACAGTACCACGATAATCTTCCCAAGTACCGCTAGTCCAGTCAAGGTCTTGATTATTCATTGTATAACTACCTAATTCAATACCTGTTTTTCGACCATTATAAGACTCTATTGTCGGGTCATCTGGTGTTCCGCCTAAAGAAAAAGTCCACAAGAGAGTTAAAGTATCTCTATCATCATCACCAACCTCCCAATCTACTTGAAGGTCGTTATTATCCCAATCCCACCCTGAGGTAGCTCCTGGTTCAGTATCAGCATTCCAAGTTTTTATTGCAGGTGCAGTATTAGCTGGTTCATATGTAACCGTAAGATAAACCTGAGTACACCTAATCTGAGTAGGATTGACTACACCAATCTCAGATAGGAGGCTTGACTGTAGACTGTCAATATCAGATTTTTCCCAAGGCTGGCTGTCGGCAGGATTATCAAGCCAGTTATATGAATAATTAACATAGCTTGTAGTTAGATCCAAGGGAGAAATACCAGGGTATCTTTTTATCCCAATTCTCAATCCTAAGTTTACAGTTACTGGGCTTAATGAATTTATCTTTCTTGCCCTAATGGTAAGACGAACATTAGTAATAGTAGCACCTGTCAACAAAGCAGATGTCTCATGGTTGAAATCCTCTACCTCATTATTGGTGCCTGTATAAACATATGTATCATCATCATCATGACTCCCAATAGGATCGTCAACCTCGGTGTAATGTGTTGGAGGATCTTGACCATTCGTAGAATCCCACTGCTGAACAGGGGCATCTGGGGCATTTGGAAGAAGATCAAGAGTATCTAACGGCTCATAAATTTCTCCATCAATAAGAACACCCTGCCACCACCAACTATAATCATATGGCACCATCGTAACATTGTTAGCAAGAGCGTTATAAACATCCAACCGAGGAATACTTAGACTTATCGTCTCATTATACGTGTAATTAATCGGTTTACCTGTGCTTCTAAGTCGATATTTCAAATCCACAGGATTTAATAATTCATTTTCCAAAACAAGTAAAGATGCGCCAGAAACATGTGGAGCACTATAACTGGTTCCACTACCACTACCAGCAATAGTATCAATATTTACACCCGGAGCAAACATATCAAGTGTTGGATTCACGCTAGAAAAACCAGCAATACTATCATTATCATCAGTCGCACCAACAGAAAATACCTTTGAACCACACGCTGGAGAAGTCAAATTCTTAGTACCATCGTTTCCAGAAGCTGCTACGACAAAAATCCCACTGTCTACCGCATCATTACTCATACTTGCAACAAAATTAGTGTCACAAAAACCAGAACAACTACCTTGTGATCCTATGCTGAAACTGATAACATCAGGATCCTGAGCAATACACCACTCCAAAGCCTCTAAAACAGTAGATTCATAACCAACACCACTACCACCAATAACCTTAGCAACAATTAACTCTGCATCAGGTGCAATACTCTTAATCACTGATGCAACTTTGGTTCCATGTCCATGTTCATCATCAGGAACACTATCATCGTTTACAAAATCATACCCATAACTATAGTTTACCAACGAGGAATTAACACCAGTATCCAAAATACAGATTTTCATCCCGTTACCTGTTACATTAAATTCCTCTACAGCCTCATCGTATCTTATCAACGGTAGACTTTCATTCAACAATACTGTAAAATTCTCATCAGAGTAAACAGCTAAAATATCATTATCAAATTTGATCCCCTCATAAACCGAACTATTCAAGATCCCAGCGACAAAACGTTTAGATGAAATCTCCGCGGTTTTAACAAAACCAATGGATTCTAAATAATCTACCTCTTCTGAGAAATTACTCTCACCTTTGTATTGTATAATAACCTGTGCATCTTCGCCATGTGATATTTTAGCTGCTACTTCAAGAGGTAGACCCAAAGCACGATGAAGACTTATGGTTCCATGCCACCAACTATCAAATACAGAGGAATAATTATTTTTATCCAACACCATGTCAAAATAATTAATTAGGATATTTTTATCATTAAACCCGCTAAAATCTTTATAGGTGTATCCTTGCTCATCCTTATCGACAACTAGAAACATAGTTGGATAACTTGTCACGTCAAAATCATTAAACGCTTCAGGATTATCTGCTTTGTTGATATAGATAAACTCAATTTTTTCAGAATAATTTTCACTCAACTCGTCAAGAACTGGTTTCTGATCCTGACAATAGCCACATGTATCTGTATAGAAAAACAAAAACACGGATCTATTCTCCCCCAATATTTCATCAATCCTGGGGCTAAGTGGAGTTTCATCAAAAGGATTAGTTATAGAAAATCCTGCATCAATCCAAGCAGTTATGCCACCCTCAAGATTATAGAGATCTATATAACCATTTTCTACGAGAATCTCACATGCCTGTTTACTATTAACACTACTGTTACAATAAACAATGATGCTTTCATTTTTATGTTCATCTAGCATGTTTTGTAAACATGAATCGCAGCCCAAATCCATAAAAGGAATAGAGAGTGCCCCTTCTATGTGTCCAGAATCATACTCTTCTGTATCTCGTACATCTAAAATTATAATACTTTGATTTGAGTCAATCATTTTTTTTGCTTCACTAGCAGTTATATTAATATACTCTTGGCCAGATATATTAGTTTCATTTACAATATCTTCAACATCTTCTGTTACATTAATTTCTTCGCATAGCCAGAAGTTATGAATGTCAGAAGTATTTTCATTGCCGCTGGTATCGTTTGCCCAGATAAAATAAGTGTAGGTTCCCACTCGAGTATACGTTGCATTGTAATAGTAACTACCTTCATTCATGGTGATGTTTTGTGGTTCAAATCCTTCTGGCCAGGTGATGTTTATTTTGACACTATCAACCTCAATATTATCTGTGACATCGCAGATTATGTTAACCCATCCACTACTACTATTTTGGAGGGAAGGATGTTCAGTAACATTTGTAATCTCAGGAGGATCATTATCAGTCACCGTGATAGCATACGAATTACTACTATTAGAAAGTGACTCAGCATCATACACAGTCACCGTATACGTATGATCACCATCATCATTAGATGAAGCAGTATACACATACTCCCACCGTGAATCCCCTGCATCCCAAGTCATATTAACAGCACCGCCATCATCAATAAAAACCTCAGCACTCGTAACACCGATATTATCCATTGAAGTCACCCAAAGTATGACACTATCACCAGTACCAGCACTAACATCACCACTATCATCAGTAATCACAGGAGGTTCATTATTTGTATCGTTGTTGTTGTTTTCACCAGATACTGTTGTATTAGACATAGTAACAATTTCCTGAGAAGTATCATTCTGAGCTGCCGTCATATTTAAGTTATTTATATATGAATCTCCAACAAATGAAGCTGAACCAAAAGCAGCAAATAGTACTATAAATGTTAAAAAAATTGATAGATATTTTTTAAAAGTTAGTGAGTCGCTTGTTTTTATAAAATCTTTTATCAAAAAAGTGTTTTGTGTTTTTTCAGCAGGTTTCCGGTTTGACTCTTCAGTAGCAAAAAAAGAAATTCGTTTTTTAGATAACAACCTGTCAACTAAATCATCAATATTATCTGACAAGGATGAGTTATTGTTTTGATGAAATGGACTATCAAAAGTTATTTTTTTATCATTTTTTTTCTCTTTTGGAGATATCTTTGAAAACAACACTAACAGTTCCCATCCACACTCTCTAAACAATAGTTTTTGCCTGCTTAAAGTGATATATACCTAAATATATATACCTTGTGGTTTAACCAAACGATAACTTAATCAACACAATTCATATTTTTCTACTCAGATTCTATGTATGAAGTAAAAGTAAAAATCGGACTTAAAAAAGGTATTTCTGACCCAGAAGGAAAAAATACACTCAAAGCCCTACATTTGTTAGGATTTAAAAATGTAAAAGAAGTAAAAACAATCAGGACAATTGACCTCATGATAGATGGAAGGAACAAGGGTGAAGTACAGAAAAGCGTTGAACAAATGTGTCAACGATTATTGACAAACCCGGTGATACATAACTATGAAATAAAAATCAAAGAAAAGTAAAAATACACATGGGGAATATAAGTGGATATTGATAGATTATTTAAGAAAAGAAAAGATAGTTCATTTAATTTTTACAATGTAGATCTTTTTTCAGCAAACGACGAGGAATTACAGGCAATTAGCAATGAGATGGGTCTTGCACTTGCACTTGCAGAAATGCAGCGAACTAAAGAATATTTTCAGAAAAAAAACAGACTTCCCACATATATCGAGTTGCAGGCTCTAGGTCAAGCATGGTCTGAACATTGTTGTTATAAATCTTCAAAGGTACCATTAAAGAAATATATTTATGGGATAAAAGAAGACAAAATAATTGCACGTGAAGATGCGGGAATTGTAGAGTTTGATAAGGATCATTATTACTGTGCCGCATTGGAATCTCATAATCATCCATCGGCAGTTGAGCCATATGGTGGTGCCGCAACAGGAGTAGGCGGGATTGTTCGTGATATTGTATGTATGGGTGGTAGACCCATTGCATATGTTGATCCTTTGTTTTTTGGTTTACTTGATTACCCATTTGATAAACTTCCAAAAGGAGTAAAACACCCGAGGTTTTTGTTCAAAGGCGTTGTCGATGGTATTCGTGATTATGGAAATCGTATAGGAGTACCAACATTGTCAGGTCAGGTATATTTTCATGAGGGATATACTGGGAACTGTCTTGTAAATGTAGGCTGTATTGGAATCATGAAAAAAGAAGAAATGATTCATAGCAGAGCAAAAGCACCAGGTAACATCTATATTTATGTTGGCGGAAAAACTGGTCGTGATGGGATACATGGAGTTACATTTGCATCAGCGGAACTCACAGATGACAGTGAAGAAAGCAGCAGATCAGCAGTACAAGTCGGTGATCCAATAACTAAGGAACCTGTTATACATTGTACACTTGAATGCAATCGGAAGGGATTATTGGAGGGATTAAAAGACTTCGGCGGTGGAGGGCTTTCATGTGTCTGCGGGGAACTTGCTTATGATGCTGGTTTTGGTGCAGAGATACATCTTGACAAGGTACCATTGAAAGAAGAAGGACTTGCCCCATGGGAAATATGGATATCTGAAAGTCAGGAACGGATGATGTTTCTTGTTGCGCCTGAAAACGTAAAAAAAGTATTGCATATTTGTAAACAATGGGATGTAACCGCCGTAGAAATCGGAAAAGTAATAGATGAACAAATAACACGTGTATTTTTTAAAGGTGAAAAAATCCTTGAACTTGACCTTGATTTTTTTACAGGTGGACCCGTATATGATTGTTCCATTAGACCATATACTATTTTAGATGCAAAAAAACTTGAACAAAAAGAAAAAATGTTTGATCAACCAGATTTAAACAATGTTTTAAAGAATCTATTGGCATCTCCAAACATAGCATCTAAGGAATGGGTTATTAGACAATACGACCATGAAGTACAGGGTAACACAGTCATTAAACCATTACAGGGTAAACTTGATTATGAATCACACGGTGATGCAACTGTCATAAAACCATTGGAAGATTCGTTTAAAGGATTGGCAGTAACAGCAAATATCAATCCAAGATTCATGGAGCGGGACCAATATTGGGGTGCATGCTCAGCAATTGATGAAACCTGTCGTAACCTCGTAGCGGTAGGTGCAAAACCTGACTCACTTTGCGATTGTCTTAACTTTGGTAATCCTGAAAAACCAGAGAAAATGGGAGAATTCTATGAGGCATGCAGAGGTCTTGGTGATGCTGCTAGAGTCCTTAATCTTCCTTTTATGTCAGGTAATGTTAGTTTCTATAATGAGTCTGTAAAAACCGCTGTTCCACCAACACCTGAAATTATGGGCATTGGCCTTGTCGAAGATATTAGAAAATGTGTTACATCTGATTTCAAAAAAACAGATAATCCAATTTATCTTGTTGGAAAAGAAACAGAGAAAGAAATGGGTGGCTCTGAATACTACAGCATAATGAATACTGATGGTGGAATTGTTCCAAAAACGGATATCAAACTTTTAAAGAACTGTATGGAAGGCATTCTTTCTGTTATAGAAAAAGAATTTATTGCTTCTTGCCATGATGTCAGTGAAGGCGGTATTGGGGTTTGTATCTCTGAAATGGCCATTGGTGGAAATATTGGTGCAAATATTAATCTCTCTAAGATAAATAAAGATTTACGATCTGATTTCAAACTTTTCTCAGAGTCAAATACAAGATGGATTATTGAAGTTAAAAAAGATAAAGTAAAAGAGTTTGAAAAAATTCTAGACAGTTTTAAAACTCCTTATGTAAAAATTGGTCAAACAAAAAAAGCTAATTTGTTAATCAAAGATAATGATTGCAAAATAATCGATCAAAAAATAAATACTCTTCTTGATGTTTGGAAAAATGCCATATGGAATATTATGGGCTAAAAAAATAACGGAGAAAGGATGTGATTAAAAATAAAAAGCTTACAAAAAAGTCTAATAATTCTTTTTGTGTTTTTTATTTCTATTTTTTCCTATCCTTTAGTTTGCGCTGAAAACTATTATGCTGATATTGAAATAAATGTAGATGATTCAGGTGTTGTTGATATCGAGGGGATATCTAATCATCCTGATTTATTAGTAAAAAATTCTCAACTTTATACTTATAAAAAACAAAGTTATTGGTTGCTAAATATAACAAAAAATGAGGTTTTTTCAGATTATATTTATGTTTTAACTTTACCAGAGGGTTCTAAAATAAATCATATTAAAACATCTGGTTTTATAGGAATTGAAGAAGAATCCGGTAAATTAATCATTTCAGGTGCAGGCCAGAATGAATCGTTATCAGTTGTTGTTCAATACCAGATAATCTCAAATGAGCAAAGTTCAGTTGATTTTATTATCCTGTCGATACTTATAATATCAATTATAATTTTAACAGGTTTACTATTCTATTTTGTTTTTAAAAATAAACAAAAAGAGTCTGTTGGTTCTAACATAAAAAATGATAACGAAGTTGAATATAGTTTTAAGGGGCTTAGTGAAAGGCAAAAGGAAATTGTTCAACTTTTAATTGACTTTAAAAGACCTTTGACTCAAGTCGAGATTCAGAAAGAATTAGATATGCCAAAAGCAGCTGTTTCAAGAAATGTTCATTCTTTAGAAATTAAAGGTTTAATTGAAATTGAAAAAATTGGCATGTCAAATCTCATTCGTTTGAAAAAGCCATAAATCTTTGTTTTTTGTAAGGTTATTCCAGCTTGTTCCGGTTTGTTCCGGTTAAAGTATATATGTTGTTTCATCCAATGTTTAATCATAATCGGAAAAAAAATTCCGAGGTGAGTATAATATGAAAAAAATATTGAGTATAATAATGGTGCTTGTGCTAATGATTTCAATTTCTTCATTAGCATTAGCAGATGAATCTGAAGAAAACCCTGACGAAGAATCAGAAGGAGAAAACCAGAGCGATGAAAACGAAACAGAGGACCCAGTCGATGATGAAACAGAGGAAGAAACAGTAATAATGAATACCTCTCTTGGTGCAGAAATACGACTTTTACAACTTGAAAAAGCAATAACAAAGAATTTGTTAAAAGGTGAAATGGTTGTAGATGTTTTAAAAGCATTAAATTATAATACTTCAGATCTTGAAGCAGTATTATCTGAAATGAAACTTGTTTTAGAAGAAATTCAAGCAGCAGATCCACAAGCAAATAATTCAGTTGAAGTTTTTATTGATATTAAAAGCGATGCAAAGAATCTTACCGAGCAGTTTAGAGAAACAACCAATGATTTACTAGGCGATGTAAAATATAAAGAAATAAAAGAACAAATTAGAGAAATTGTTAGTGATGAACTGCAAAATTATAGTAAACAAATTCAAAATCGTATTAAACAATTTAACAGAAATCAAATCTATAGATTATACGGCATAATTGGCGAAGGAAATAACTCATTAGTAAACGAATACATGAATGGAACTTCATCTCTTGCCCAAGTTAAGATGCAATTATGCAAGATGGTTAATATGAAAATGAAAGAAAAGAGAAATGAGATATTTTCAACGTTAAAAAAGGAAAAAATACAAAATAAAAATCATGCAAATTCAGAAGCAGAAAATGCAGCAGCTAGTTTTTCACAAAGAGAACATGAAAGATTACAAAGAAGATTAGAACAAGCCAATAACACAGGAAATGAAAAACTAATAGAGAGAATTCAGAATAGAATCAAGAATAATGAAAATAGTTCAAACGGCAATGGTTCAAATAACGGTAATTCTGCTAATGGCAAAGGTAACGGTAAATGAAAATGGAGGGCGTGATAGATATGGATAAAAAAATTATATCAATATTTTTACTTCTGATAATAGTAATTTCTGCAACTGTGTTATTTGTTACTTTAAAACAATCGACATCCCAAGAAGATCAGCAGGGATATAGCTCATCTGAAGATCTTACAAATGAAGACATTTCAAATGAAATCGATGATGCATTTCTTTCAGATGATGATGAAGTAGAAATTGGAGAAATGATTTAACATAAACTTTTTCTCCCTTTTTTATAAATTAGTTTTTAATTTCTTCATTATGCATAATTATTAAATCCATGGAATGCTATTACATAAAATAGTGATGAACGAACCCTTGCTGAGACCTTTGGGTCTATGATGAAGATCTTGAGTGCTGAAAAAATATAGTTATTAAAGATAGGAAACGCCGTTGATTACATTACAAAACCATTTGATTTGGATGAGCCAACGGAGAGAATATACAAACAATCGTTATATATGTAGTTCTTAAACATTACAAACTAGGAGACGAAGGACATGACCAAGACAATGATTGTATTCCTCTATAATCTAAAAAACTTCATATGCCCTGAATCATCATACTTCTCTAAAATTCTTTTACAAATATACACTCCAAGCTCTGTCCCCCTCTACCTTTCGTGATTCGCTACTATCAATCTGGGAGAACTTCTCTTGTGGAATTTTTATTATTCTTTAAATCTTTTGCTGCCTTAATCCAAGCTGTAACCATATCCTCAGTTATGCTAATGTGTTCTTTTTTGTTGACAATCTCCAAATACTCAACGATGTTTTTAAGACCATAATCATCAATTGTTTTTACAATCTCCTTTGGATTACATGTTGCTAAGTCATCAACAGTTTTTACACCTACTTTTGCTAAAATATTAATATCTACTGGATCCAGAATCTCTATAGAATCTAAACCAAGGGATTTTTCTGTTTCATATGGTTTTTCACTATTTGCCTGATTTGCCTCCATTTTTTTTCTGTATTGATTAGTAATGATTTTATTAGCCCCCTTCACAATATTGCTTTCTTTTTTATGAAAAAAATACGACGTTATTTTGGACGTAACATGTGAAGCCTCAATAACAGGTTTCACGTGTTTGGAGCCAAGTGCTTTTGTGTATGAATCCTTTGAGAAAGGTAGAGGCATTTGTGTGTAAGAAGGTTCATCTATAGACGTAACAGGTTTTTTCCGTAGCCACATGGATTTTAATGGTGCAAAGAATCTGTTAATGCAAGCTGGAAAAGGGATTTTTTTGATAGCTGGTTCCTTCTCTCTCTTTCTATTAGGCATAGGTTCTAACATTTTCAATATTCGCGTATGATCAATAAGAATAGTAAGTAGTGTCATCCCAAAAACAACATAATAAATAAGATAGGATGCAGAAATTTCTCTTGTTGCTATAGCGCTTCCCAACCCTGCCATCATAATAAATGTAGGAATAAAAGATAAAACAAGATTTTTTCTGTTGTCTCTTATATGAAAATATGCGGCGATCATGACAATAAAAAATGAAATCATCAATAATTGAAGATCATTCATTCCAATCAAATAAAAGGGTGTCAACTCAAAAATAAAACGTGGAGTAAAGGCTGCATTAAAGAAAAAAATGAAGATAAACTTGATAAAAACAAAGCTAGCGAGAAAAATGAAGAAGGAAAATGGGAAAAACCGTTGCATATTAATATTGTCTTGATTTCTCATATTACCATTTCCTCCTGTTTTTTTCTAATAAAGACTGCTGTAACTGTTACTCCAAATGCTATTGCTAATGCATCCAGAGTGTATAAAGAGAATTCTATCGGCGTTGACGCCCCTGGCAATATTATCATATCGGTGCGTCTAGGCATGCCTTCTACATCGTATTCCACATGGGTTTTTGCGTAGAGTCCACCATGGTCATATGTCAATATAGTCAATTGTGTCCCTAGTACAGGATAAAATGCGAAAACCACGTGAAGTAAGCATCTATCACTTACAGTATCGGTTTTATCTGAATGTGAATAGCTGCACTTGTTTACTATTAGATAATCTTTACCCTCCGTTTCTTCAAATTCCCCCAAAGGTATAACTGAATCTGTATTTTCATATTGTCTAAAAACGAACGACGCCATTATTGCATCTCCATTTTTTATAGTTACTATAGTAGTATAGATATCTCCCCAACTGTTGTAGTCTGATATAGTTAGATATATCTTTTTTATTCCATCTTCTGTTACTATTTCTATCTCGCTGTATTCTGGCGGAACATTAAGTACGCCTATACCTGCACTACCGGCCTGTACATTGTGTGAAAGAATGATGGTTGAGACAAAGGACACCAATATTACTATAAATATGACTCTTTTTATCACTTATCCCCTCCTGTATTTCATTTGGCTGTAGATCATATACCCTATAACTGCTATGATACATGTTCCTATGATTATCATAACAAGGGTAGTGTCTGCTGGTTTTTCCTCTTGTGGCAGTTTAGGGCCTACAGTGATTTGGGTGGTAAATGTTTGTTTTTCTCCATTTATTTCTATTTCATAGGTGATAAACGCAATGGTGTTTTCTTGTGTAAAGTGTATTTGGGTGATGATAGGTTGTTCTGAGGTGTTTGTTGATTGGATAGTAAAAGGCATGTTGTCCATCACAGTATTTTCATGGAATACGTTTAATATGGTGGCGTTTTCACAGGTTATGGTAATGGATGCATTTCCATTCCCCGAGATATAAGCTGTTATGTCTTTAATTTCATCATACTCTGCATCTAGCTTTTCTTCATATTGGAATACTATATCTGTGGTTGGTGATTCATAGATGGTGTAGTTGCTATGTCCAACATAGATTTTTATTAATGGAAAATATTGAACAAGTGTTGTAATAAGAGAGACATCGCCTGTTTGTACGACATACATAGGAATTGCTTTTATAATACCATTAATTGTGATTATTCCTGGCGGCCATGGTGGTGTGTTTATTGTGATCTCATGGGTAGTTGTCGAATTTGGGTGTATAATTGCTTCAACATTTGTAGTGTCTATCCTATCTGCAAACTGCGTATAGGTTAAATTGATGGTAAATGGGACATTGTATGGGTTGATGATTCCAAAGGTATGATCTGGCTTTATTATGGTGCTAGTAAATGGTTCGCAATGAAGGTAGAATTCAGCTGACTGCTGTGCAAACCCTATAACAGGTTCTTCCACGGTTAAACCACTGTTTTTTATTACTGTGT
>DAOWIZ010000068.1 GCA_030640585.1 Thermoplasmata archaeon | reverse complement strand
GATAGCGTTCTTGGTTTTATTGTAGCAGAGCAGTTGTACAAGACAAACAGGTATTTTTCAGAAGGTGAACTAACTCGGCGCCGCTCACAGCTTGTAAATAATAGTTTTCTAGGCAACAGAGCCAAAGAACTAGAAATAGGTAAATACCTATATTTGGGTAAAGGTGAGCGTATGCAAAACGGTAACAAAAACCCAACTAATCTTGCAAATGCTATGGAAGCAATCACCGGAGCGGTCTACCTGGACTCAGATATAAAAACAGTGCAAAAATTCATACTAGAAACCGTTTTTAAAGAAACATTTCAATTCTAAAAAAAGAAAAAATTATTTTTTCTTTTTCAAATAAGGCATACCAGTTTTTTTATTGATACCAACATCATACTCATCAGGTTTACTACAAGGACTCCCTTTGTCAGATGGTTCTTTACAGAAATAATAAAAAGTCCTTGTTCCACCTTTTTTCAACTCAGTTTCACTTTTATACAGAGTATAATCACCATAACGATAAACATTACACTCAGCATAAGAAGGAAAATCATCCTGGGTTTCAACACCAAAATATCTTTGGGTACGTGACGCCGACAGATACATTACAGCAATAACATAAATTACAAAATATATGTAATGCTCCATTACCTGCCAATGCCAAACAAACATTGATATAATAGCCCAAAACCCTGAGTAACCAAGATAAATAATTGTGTACCATCTAGCCCACTTCCTCTGTTTGTAAAAACCATATGTAACAGAAAACACTAAAACAACTGCTAACAAAATATGAACCCAAGTCCAAATACTCCATCCTGACAAAACAAACAATGAATTCATGTAGTTATAAGCCCCGGTATACGCTGGATACCAATAGTATAACTCAAGTAGAACCAAAACAGCTGCAATAACCCAAATACCAATTAAATTCTTTTTTTCACTCATTTATATCTAGCCCCCAATTGCAGAATTCAATATATTCTGTTAGAATTTATATTTTTTCATCGTTAGAATTTAACACAATAAATATCGATGTATTCATCGTCATAAAGTCGGCTTAAAACAACTTTTGATTTAAAACCAAATTCTGAAAGGATTTTTTCTAGTTTAGATCGATCAGACAAGGAACTGAAAATAAAAAACGAATGGCCATCTTTTTTCAAATACTTTGATAATTCTTTGATAAAACGTTTAGTTGTAGATAAACCATCTGTTCCGCCGTCTACGGCAACGTCAAACCATCCTGATCCACCGACTAAATCTTCTTTTTTTGTTGATAGATACGGAGGATTAAAAATAATAACATCAAACTTTTCATTTTCTTTGACAACAGTAAAAAGATCACCAAGTCTAACATCTAAACTACCAGTTAACAAAGATTTATTCTTAGTATAGTTACGTTTAACTAACTCAACAGCAAAAGGGTTAACATCTGAGCAAACTACATTTGCGCCACGACGGGCACATTCAAGGGCAACAATACCTGTACCTGTACCAATTTCAAAGACACTATCATTTTGCTTTACATCGATTGCTTCAGCTAGTTGAAAAGAATCCTCAGCAGGTTCATAAACCTCAGGATGCAGTTCAAGTACTAGTCCATTAAAGCCAAGTGTTTTAACAGGATGATTTTTTTTCAAATAATTAAACCTCAGTATGCCCATCAGTTATTATAACTTAAAATTTTTCAACAACAATATTATAAAAATATTCGTTATACCAGTTTTAAGGTAATGCAATATGAAACTAGCATTAATCTCAATGAGACCTAAAATAGGTGACAAAAAAGCAAACCTACAAAAAATGCAAAAATACATAGAAAAAACCAAAGCGGATTTCTATGTATTTGGAGAAATAACTCTAACAGGATATCGACTCAAAGATGAACTACGAGACATCGCAGAAACGCTAGATGGGGTATCAATAAAATATATGAAAAAACTTGCAAAAGAAAACAATTGTTACATTGTATTTGGAATGCCATTAAAAGACAAAAATGTTGAAGGATTTATTCATAACTCAGCAGTATTAATACATCCCAATGGAAAAACCGATATCTACAATAAATGGTTCCTACCAAACTTTGGACCATTTGAAGAAAAACTATTTTTTAATGAAGGTGAAAAACTACCAATTTTCAAAACAAAATATGGCAAAATAGGACTGCTAATTTGTTATGATCTATATTTCCCAGAAATCTGCAAAGCCTACTCATTGCAAGGAGCAGATATCATAATTTGTATATCTGCATCACCATCAACTACTCGTAAATACTTTGAGACACTACTACCAGCACGTGCAATAGAAAACACTACTTTCATGATCTATTCCAATCTTGTTGGAACACAAGAAGACCTAGTATTTTGGGGTGGCTCACAAGCATATGACCCGCTTGGCAACCAACTAACAAAAGCACCATATTTCAAAGAAAGCGTTGTAACATGTGATATAGATATTAAACAAGTAAAACCTGCAAGGGCAAACCGGCCAGTAATCAGAGATATAAGACCAGAAATATACAATGACCTGTATGATATTTCACGACAACGCAAAAAACGTACTAAAAAATGAGTATTAAATAAAATTTACAAAAAGTATTTACCATGCAAGAGTATTCGGGGAAAACATCCAATTATCTTTTTGTTTGAGGGGAGCCAAGCAATATGAAAAACTACGATGAAAAAACCATCAATGAACTGGAATTAACCGCAGTTAAAATCAGAAAACACATAATTGAAATGCTATATAGGGCAAAATCTGGACATCCGGGTGGATCGCTCTCTGCAGTTGATGCTATTGTAGCACTTTATTTTGCTAAGATGAAACATAACCCTAAAAAACCAGATGACCCAAACAGGGATCGTTTCATACTGAGTAAAGGCCATGCCGCACCAGCACTATATAGTATACTTGCAGAAAGCGGATACTTTCCAGTAGATGAACTAAAAAAACTCCGAGAGGCTGACTGTATGCTCCAGGGTCATCCTGTATGTTACTGTACACCTGGTGTAGAAGCATCCACTGGTTCACTTGGTCATGGCCTGTCTTTTGCAAATGGTGTTGCACTTGCTGGCAAACTGGATAACAAAAAATATCATGTGTATTGTATGATGGGTGATGGTGAGACAGGAGAAGGACAAGTCTGGGAAGCAGCAGCTGTTGCATCACATTATAAACTTGATAATATAACTGCTATGATTGACCGTAATTTTTTACAGATAGATGGCAACACTGAAGATGTCTTGCGTCTTGAATCAGTATATCGCCGATGGCGTTCATTTGGATGGCATGCAATTGAAATTAATGGGCATGACATAAAACAAATATTAACTGCTTTAGATGAAGCTGCTGATCATAAAAACCAGCCATCTATGATTATACTTAACACAGTGAAAGGAAAAGGTGTAAGTTTCATGGAAAACAACGTTGATTTTCATGGTGTACCACCTAATGAGATGGAAAGAAACCTAGCAATTAAAGAACTAACCCTTCTGGAGAAAAAACTGGAGGCGGCACTATGAGCAAGAAAACAATGGTAAACCCGCGTAATGCTTATGGTAAAGCACTAATTGAACTTGGTAAAAAACATAAAAATTTGGTAGTTCTTGATGCTGATCTTTCCAAGTCTACAAAAACAATTATGTTTGCAAAAGAATATCCCAATCGTTTTTTTGAAATGGGTATAGCTGAAGCAAATATGATATCTACTGCTGCTGGCCTAGCAAGTTGTGGAAAGATACCTTTTGTAAGTACTTTTGCAGTGTTTGCCACAGGACGAGTATATGATCAGATTCGTATGGATGTAGCATACTCAAAGGCCAATGTAAAAATATTTGCAACACATGGTGGTATAAGTGTTGGTAAAGATGGTGCCAGCCATCAAATGATAGAAGATCTAGCACTTATGAGAGTACTGCCTAATATGACTGTTATTGCACCTAGTGATGCAACTCAAACAGGCCAGATAGTGCATCTAATGGCCGAAAAAGTAGGGCCAATGTATGCACGTGTTGGACGGGCTGATGCACCACTTATTTATCATAAAGATGATCTTAAAGATATCAAAATAGGAGAAGGAATGATTGTTAAGGATGGCTCGGATCTTTCAATTATATCTTGTGGAACCATGGTTGAACCAACAATTGAAGCACGAAGTACACTGAAAAAACAAGGAATTAAAGCACGAATTATTGATATGCATACAATTAAACCAATTGATAAAAAATTAGTAATGAAATGTGCCAAGGAGACAGGTGCAATAATTACTGCTGAAGAACATTCTATAATTGGTGGACTTGGTGCAGCAGTTGCAGAAATATTAGCAGATGAAAACATATCATGTAAACTAATACGGATGGGTATAAAAGATATATTCTGTGAAAGTGGAGATCCTGCTACACTCCTTGAGAAATATGAGCTAAATGAAAAACATATAGTAAAAAATGCTAAAAAACTAGTTAAAAACTAACGAGTAACTACAATAGTTAGTACATCTTCATCTTTTAAAACATGATCCAGTCCTACTTTTTGAATATCATGCTTGGCAGATGGACCAGATACATTAGCAAATCGGAATTTGTCCTCAAACTCACGATGAAGTTTCCTGCATACATCCTCAACTGTATTGCCCTGTCTTATGATTAAGGGTTCATCAAAATCAGCTGGTTTTCCAACAGGCTTCATATAAACGCGGATAAATTTTAATTCTGAAAAAATCATATCCCGGAGTTTACTAAGCCCTCTTCCTTTTTTTGCAGATACAGGTATTACCTTCCATCCACTATGTTTTATAGCATTAACCTGGCTCTGCAGTTCTCTTTCAGATAGAAGATCAGTCTTGTTAATTATAACTATTGCAGGAGCATATATGCGATTCTGAACAAAAACATCAATGAGTCGATCCGTAGTAATATTCTCACGTACAATTATGTCTGCATTTGTTACATACTCTGATGAGATTGTTTTCACAAGTTCAGCATCCATATGTGTTAGACGTGTAGTAGCAGTAATATTAATTCCACCATGTCCTATCTTTTTTACAACAACATCTGGTTTTTTCTGATTCAGACGTAAACCAGCTTTATGTAACTCCTCTGCCATAAGATCAAGATGGTCACGATGTTGTGCATCAATCATAAAAAGAATAAGATCAACATTTCTAACAGCTGCTAATACCTCACGACCACGACCCTTACCCTCAGATGCACCAGATATAAGACCAGGTAAATCAAGAATTTGAATATTCGCACCATTATATTTCATCATACCCGGAATTGCATCAAGTGTAGTGAAATCATAAGCACCAATACGACTTTTAGCATCAGTAAGCTGATTAAGAAGAGTGCTTTTACCAATACTTGGAAAACCAATAAGACCAACTGTTGCATCACCATGTTTTTTTATTGCAAAACCTTTACCTTTAGCACCAGCGCTTTTTCTTTTATCTACTTCTTCACGTAGTCTTGCAATTTTTGCTTTAAGTTTACCTATATGATGTTCTGTAGCTTTATTTTTCTGTGTATCGAAAATTTCATCTTCGATATTTTTTATTTGTTTTTCAATGTCTGATGTGTCCATAAGCCTAGAAAATCGATATTACACAATGTTTTATAAAAACAACCCCTTCAAAAATCTTTATTTTGTAATGATTGTGCCTGTTTTTTCTTTGAATGCATCCCAGGCTTTGTCAACGTATGAGATAATCACTTTTTTCCCACCTGACTCAATAAACCTTATTGCTGCAAGAATCTTAGGGCCCATACTACCAGGTGGAAACTGCCCATCCTCATAGTATTTTTTCAACTCATCCAATGAGATTTTATCTAACTGTTTTTCATTCCTAGTATTAAAGTTTAAACATACCTTTTCCACATTTGTAAGAATAAGAAGTAGTTCAGCATCTATTGCCTCAGCTAAACGCTCTGATGCAAGGTCTTTATCAATTACCGCTTCAAGACCATCAAGCCCCCAGCCTTCTTTTTCAATAACAGGCATACCGCCGCCACCCGACGCAATTACAACAATGTCATCTTCCAGCATTTTTTTAATAATGTCCCCTTCAACAATAGATTTTGGATCAGGTGATGGCACAACTATTCTCCATCCATCGGGTTGCTGTGTTATTTGATATCCTTCCTCCAATGCTTCTTTAGCTTCATCTTCATTGTAATATGGACCAATTGGTTTGGTTGGATTTGAAAAGGAAGGATCATCTTCATCAACAATTACTTGAGTAATCAATGCAACAACTGGTTTATTGATATCTTCTTTTTTCAATGCATTAGACATACATTGCTGTATCATATAACCAATAAGCCCCTCGCTTTCAGCAACACAAATACCCAAAGGCATAGGAGGAGTAACATCTCGGGCTAAATCATTTTGAAGAAGTATTGCACCAACCTGTGGGCCGTTACCATGTGTTATAACAACACTCCATCCTTCTTTTATCATTTTGACAATGGACTTGGAAATCTCACGAGTGTTTTCGAATTGTTCATATATTGTGCCGTCTTGGTCTTTTTTAATTAATGCATTTCCACCTAGTGCAACAATCGCTCTTTTCCTCATATATAACAAGGGTGAAACATATAGTTGTATAAAAAACATGGCAGTATTCACATTAGAGAGAACAAAATTATATACTAACTTTTGTTTTTTTGTTTGTAAAATGTTTGAAGATGAAAGAAAAAATTTAGTAAAAAAACTAAAAAAAGAGTTGAGAATCAAAACTGATAGAGTAGAAAAAGCATTTCTTGAAACTCCTAGAGAAAAATTTGTCCCAGATAATGTAAAAAACCATGCATATGTTGATACACCCCTTCAAATAGGAAATGGCCAGACAATTTCAGCACCACATATGGTTGCAATAATGTGTGAGGCGCTTGATATCAAAAAAGGACAAAAAATACTGGAGATAGGAGCTGGTTCGGGTTATCACGCAGCAATTGTTTCAAAAATTGTTGGTGAAAAAGGCCAGGTTTTTACTGTTGAAAGATTTGAAAATCTTGCTGAGACTGCACAGAAAAATCTTGAATCTATTGGAATAACAAATGTAACAGTGATTGTTGGAGATGGATCAGAAGGATTGCAAAGTTTTGCCCCGTATGACTGTATCTATGTAACCTGTGCATCTCCAAAAATACCACCACCATTGATTGAACAGATAAAAGATGGTGGAAAATTACTCATACCTGTTGGAAAGATGATATGTACATTGGAACTAATAGAAAAAAAAGGAAATGAGATTAAAACAACGGATCTTGGTGGTTGTGCCTTTGTACCACTTGTTGGAAAACATGGTTTTTAGAGTTTATATCCAATGTCTCTTAGGAATTTTTTTCTCCAAGCAATATCTTCTTTGTTTTCAACGCCTTTTGGAATAAATCCATCGATAACTCCAAGTATTCCCCGACCTGTATCTTCACCGTTTTTTGCTTCAGCGATGATAACTTTTGTTGGATTTGCTGTTGCACAAAATATAGAACAAACCTCAGGAACATTTTGTATAGCATTTAGAACATTGAGTGGGAAACAATCTTTCATAAAAACAATAAATGAGTGGCCGGCCCCTATGTTTTTAGCATTTGTTTCTGCTAGTTTCTTCATATCATTATCATTACCCTCAACTCGTATTTTACATGCTCCGCTTGCTTCACAGAAAGCAACAGCAAACTTACCAGAGGGCACTGAGTTTACCATGGTTTCATAGATGTCTTCTACTGATTTAATGAAATGAGTCTGCCCAAGGATAAAGTTGATATCTTCTGGTTTTGTAATTTCAACTGTTTCTAGTTTGATATCCCCCATAAATTTTTTCCTCCGAATAATATAAAATCAATATGTATCTAGCATTATAAAAGTGTTATATAAAGATTATATCAAAAAAAGAAAAAAATATAAAATAAACATTGGTGTCTAATTTATCAATGGTTTATTTTTTTGCGTAATATTTACTCCAACGCACCCTACGAGGAACACGTTTCAATTTAAGCATATTTTTCTGACATTTATTCTTACAGAAATAAAGCACGGTCCCATCTTTTTTAGCATACAGTTTACCAGTACCAGGTTCGATCTCATTCCCGCAAAATGTACAAGTCCTTCTCTCAACCATAAACCATCATCCTCTTATCGTGGTCCACCAAGACGTTTTGCTTCACGTTGTGTCTCACTAAGCATTAAAATGTCACCGAGTTGAATAGGGCCTATAACATTACGAGTAATTATTTTCCCCTTGTCAAAACCATCAAGCACTCTGACTTTCACCTGGGAGGCTTCACCAGCCATACCAGTACGAGCAATGATTTCAACAACTTCACTGGGCGTTCCTTCTACAGTCATAAGTCTAACCCTGTTTCTTCAATGTTTCAATTTTTTTAACGATACCTTCAATTCCTGCTTTATCTTTACCAGGATTTACAATAGCAACAGCTGCTGTTGAAACATGTAACCCTGCACTGCTACCTAGCTCATCTTTACTTGGGACATATGCATAAGGAATATTTTTTTCCTCACAAAGTATAGGCATGTGAACAAGAACTTCCTCAGGTGTTACATCTTCAGCCATAACTACAAGTTTTGCTTGTCCACGCTCAACTTGTTTTGTGGCCTCATTTGCACCTTTACTTATTTTACCATTATCTCTAGCTTTCTCTACAAGATCATAGGCTAAATCCTGTACTTCTTTTGGTGTCTGAAATCTTACGTATATCGCCATAGTTTTTTAGCCTCCTTTTTGGGAGCTTTCATAGATAATCCCTATAGGGATTGTAAAGCCTTGAATGTTGGTCATATATAAAAACCTTTTTCAGGATAAAAAGAGGATTTATAGCGGCAGTGGCATTCTTTCAACCTCAAGAGCATCAGCAGTTGGATATTCCTCAATCATGAAACACTCAAATCCCTTTTTTCTTAGATCTATTGCTATTTTTTCAAGTATCCAAAGACCTATTTCAATACGATTTTTTCCTTTGTTCAAAAAGACAAAATCATCCTCTATTTCATATTCCTGTTTCAGAAATATATAGAGTTCCTTTAGAGGTGTTTTCTGTGAAAAAATAACTCCTTTAAGTAGTGTACCATCATCACTGATGATTTCATATTTTTTTGCAATGTTTTTTGCACGGCGTTTAATCCTGTTTCTAAGTTGTATTCCATCTTTAAAACTTGATGAACAATAATGAATGCCTATATCTAAATCATTTTTTGATGCCATGTCAAGAACACAATATGCTGTGTCTTGACTTCCTTTAACTGCAGAAGAAACATCATCAATCAAAGTGTAGCCTTTGTTTTTTAACTGTTCGGCATTTGTCTCAGAAAACTCTAGTTCATTGAGGTTAACCCATTTAACACCAACATCATCCGCCCAGTTTACAAGGGAGAATATTTCATTTTCCATTCCAGGAATCGATGGTATTTCAATTGCGACATCAACATCGGTTTCAAGTGTTTTTTTAATTGTATCTGCTATTTGTGTTTTTTTTATTTTATCCCAATTATTTGGCACTGGATGAAACCTGATTTCATCAAGACCTGCTGACACAAAATCATTTATTTTATCTACATTTTTTATACCAGAGGTATATAGATGAATATGGAAATCTGATCCAAAATTGTCTTTCAGAAGTGTTATGTATCTCTGTGTTCGTTTCCAGACAACAAAAGGATCGCCGCCAGTGATACCAGCTCCCGTCGCGTTAATATATTTAGCCTCAAGCAATAGTTTCTCAGTATCTTCTTCAGTTTCAAGTTCCCATTCATCAGCAAAAATACGGTCCTTCCCAGATTTCTCCAAACTCAAAGGACAATAAAAACAACTAGATGGGCATAAACCAGTAATCAACAGTACCATTTTTGAACCAGCGGCACACATCTCACAAGCTGGTGACAACGGCTCAACATAACTGCTTTCATTAAACCATGAAAAAATTTTTTTCATGTCTTATTCCAAACCATGATTTGTAATTGAAAAAACAGCTTTTTTTGCTTCAGGCTCTGATCGATGTTTCATAATTGTCATTTGTCGTTTCCCAATTCCTACTTTTTCAAGCCGTAGAATAATTTTTGCCATATGTTCAATACCTCGCCCAGCAAAAGACTGTACCTCGCCGTTTTCATCAGAATAAACCTGACCAGCAATTATCACATAAATATTTTTTTTACGTGCAACAACTTGTAAATTAGTTATCTGTCTGTTAAAAGATCGGCTTGTACTTTTATCATCTTCTTCAAATTGCATACGATAAAACATGTTGAAAGTATCAAAAATGATTAAACCCAGATCTTTGATTTGCATAGCGTTAGCAAGCATTTTTCCTTGTTCATCAAAAGACATAGGATTGAAAAAAAGTATATTTGAAAGTATTTTTTTGTAATTATAGTTCTTACATATCTGGTCAAGTCGTTCCAGTGATACACCCTCGCTGTCGATATATGCAACTTTTTTACCAGTTGCAGCACATTCTCTAGCTGCTTGTAGACAGAAATTGGTTTTACCAGATCCTGCTTCACCATAGATTTCTGTTATTGCACCGTTTTCAATTCCCCCACCTAGAAGATTGTCAAGAGGTTTGCATCTGAGTTTTAAACGTTTCATTTTTTTCTTAACCTGTCAGTGTAACTATACATAAAAATGTTTTCAGAAAAAAAGTTATAATATTCGTTTTTTTAAAATACATGTTTTACATAGTTTTTGAGAAGTAGGCTCACCACACTTTGGGCATTTATTTAGATTGGCTGGTGGAAATTTATCTAAAAGTAGATCCTTAATACCATCATAGCTGTTTAGAATGCTATACCTAGTTCCCGGGTTTTTAAATTCTAGATCATCTACTATATCACGGAAACTGCCACGTAATGCCTGTGAGGCATATGGGCATTCTGCATCATGAAACTCGAGATTGTTGATTATAGCATATAGCGCAATTTCTTTTTCAGGTATTGTCCTAAAAGGCATCATACGTAGGACAAGGCCTGGTTGAATCTTTGTATGAGGTCCAAGTCGTGCTAGTTTTTTTATATCGCCATTGGTAAAATTCATAAGAATTGACTGTGCCATGTCATCAAGGTTATGGCCTGTCACGAGTTTATCAATACCAAGTTTTTTTGATTTTGTGTTAAGACAAAACCTTCTGAAAACACCACAATAAGTACATGCTCCTAGTTCATCGTTTTTACTCACTATTTCATCCATTGTTATTCCAATTTCATCTTTGAAACTCACAATGTGATGAGTTATTCCTAGTTTTTTACAGATTTTTTCAGCAGGGAGAATGCTTTTATCACGGTATCCTTTGATTCCTTCATCAACTGTTATTGCATGTAGTTTGACATTTGCTCTTTTTGAAAAAATATTATTCATAATATGTAGCACAGTTATGCTGTCTTTTCCGCCCGATACAGCAATACCAATTTTTATATTTGACTGGGTTTTTCCTTGTTTCTTTATATCTTTTTTAACACGTTTTTCAAAATACTGAATAAAATGATCATGACATAGATGTGTACCATTATACCTGATATAGGTTATCGCGGGTTTCTTACATTTGCTACATGATACTGTCATTAGAAAAAGGTGAATAACTAAGGGGTAAAAAGGTTATTGATGCAACAGGTCTGCTTTTAGTTCAAATGCAATTATCGGATGTTCAAGATCAAAACCAGTAATGGTCTTAGGGTGAAGTTCTCCAAAGAATCCTGCGTGTTTACCATTGATTATAACTGTTGCACATCTCCCACCAATAAAACCAGGATGATCTTTGTTTTCAATGCTGTATTTTGTCCCTGAGTCCCTCATTACAGATTCAGCTAGAGATTTACATTGTGTAAAATTTGCTTTTGCATCTATTTTTACAAAGCCAAGCATATGTTGATTTTTATAACTCTCATCAATAGTAACTCCTAGTTCAAAGATTTGTTGAGGTAACGGATGATGACGGTTTTCATTCAATATCTTTAACAATGATGGTATGAGACCTACACGTAGACAACTATACTCTTCACCTATTGGGTTTTCAAGTTCAACTCTTTTACCAATCTCTAGATCCATTTTTGTAAACTCATCTTTTTCATTTGAAATTGTAAACGTTGTGACCTCGTTAAAACCTAGACCTATCATTATGTTTCTAAGACCATCATAAAGACCTCTATGTGATATATCCTTTCCAAATGTCATAGCTTTTGGAAAATCTGTTTCAAATTTGTCATAACCAAAACCAACAGACACATCCTCAACAAGGTCTATCTCATGAAGAATATCTGCGCGCCATGCAGGTATTTCAACATCAAGTTTGCCACCCATGGGTTTTACATTATATCCCATTTTTCTAAGACAATTTATTATCTGCTTTTCATCCATCTTAGTTCCTAAAACCTTGTTTACATAATCAACAGAAAGAGTTCTTTTTGCAGGATTTAGATTAGGCGTAACAAATGATTCACCACCATCTTTAACAGTAGTACTATAGAT
>DAOWIZ010000062.1 GCA_030640585.1 Thermoplasmata archaeon | reverse complement strand
TTCTGTTTTTTCATCAGAAAAATCAACTGGTAGATTAGCAATAATCTCACTATCGGGAGGAACACTACCAAGTTTGTATTTTTTGCAAAGCTTAACTTTAACTCTATGCAACTCCTCTTTAGAACTAATTTTATTAGATAGGATTAGGTCAATGATCTCTGAATAGAACGACATTTGAGTAACTCCATATGCTTACTGGATAAAAACCTTTTTTATCGCTGGACTTGACATTGAGTTCTACTTAAGATGTATAAGTTTATTAATAAATCCAATATATGTGGCCTGTGTAAGGAGATTACAACTTTGGATATAATAAAAACTAGTAATCTTACAAAAAAATTCAACAGTTTTACAGCAGTAGATAACATATCGTTCTCAATTAAAAAAGGAGAAATATTTGGATTTCTAGGGCCAAATGGAGCTGGAAAGACAACTACGATAAAAATGCTAACAACGTTACTTATCCCAACACAGGGTACTGCAGATGTAGCAGGATATGACATAATTAAACAAAGAAATAATGTAAGAAAAAGCATGGGTGTTGTTTTTCAGGAACCTGCACTTGATACTGAGCTCACTGGTGCTGAAAACCTAGAATATCATGCTCGTATGTACGGTTTGGATAGATGCAACCGGAAAAAAAGAATAGATGATGTACTAAAACTTGTCAATCTTACAGATAAAAAAGACATATTTGTGAAAAACTATTCAGGTGGTATGAAAAGACGACTTGAAATAGCACGAGGTTTAATGCATTTTCCAAAAGTGTTGTTCCTAGATGAACCTACTTTGGGTCTTGACTCTCAAACGAGACAAGCTATATGGGCTTATATATGTAAAATGAATAAAGATGAAGAAACAACAATTTTTTTAACAACACATTATATGGATGAAGCAGATCGTTTATGTGATCGTGTTGGAATTATTGATCATGGGAAAATACTTGTTATAGATACTACAGATAATTTGAAAAACTCGATAGGATCAGATGTAATAACTCTTTCATGTTCTAATACGGATAAACTAATTAAAAAACTAGAGGAGCAATCCTGGATTCAGAAAATTAAAAAATATAATAAATTTTTAACACTTGGTGTAAAAAAAGGAGAAGAAAAAATACCAATAATAATAGAGTTAGCACAAAAACTAGATATTAAAATCAAATCAATAAGTGTTAGGAAACCTACTCTTGATGATGTTTTCCTTTCATATACTGGCAGAACCATGCGTGAAGATCAGGAAATAACAAACAATAACAATAGGCAAGAAAATTTGCCACCCCGATTTAGATCAGGTAGGGGGCGATAAATATTTTTAAAACCCTTGAATTCCAAGCAATTTATGTGATGTGGCTTCGACAGATGAAGCGGTTCACAAGATCTAAAAGCCGAGTTGTTGCAACAATTATTCAGCCATTGTTTTTCCTTGTCATACTTGGATCAGGTCTTAGATCTGCTGTGATGCCAGGTATGGGTGAAGGTGACTATCTTTCATTTCTTGCTCCAGGTATTATTGCCATGTCAGTTCTATTTAGCTCTATGTTTACAGGTATATCTGTGTTATGGGATAAACAATTTGGATTCTTACAGGAAGTACTTGTAGCGCCAGTTAGTCGTTTTTCTATAATAATAGGCCGTACCCTGGGAGGTGCAACAACAGCGCTTATACAGGGTTTTATAATACTTATAATTGCAATTGGACTTGGTGTACCAATAGTAGGAGGATTCGGATTCCTTTTAACACTTGTTTTTATGGTTATTGTAGCATTTACCGCTGTTGGTTTTGGACTTGTTTTAGCATCAAAAATGCAAGACTTTCAAGGTTTCCAACTAATAATGAACCTGATTATTATGCCTCTTCTTTTCACATCCTCAGCGTTCTTTCCAATTGCTACTAACCCTGATATACCTAAGATTATTGTAAAACTATCATTTTTTAACCCTATGTTTTACATGGTTGATGGAATACGTGGTAGTTTAACAGGAAGTGGTAATATTCTATCCCCTATAGTAAATCTTGCAGTTGTTATTGGTATGTGTATCGTTATGATGAGTCTTGGTAGTTATTTCTTCAGTAAAAGTGAAGTATAAACCCATCCTCTTTTTTTCATTCAACACAGTTCTTGTAGGTTTTAACCATGTTTGTAAGTGAACAGGCAACTGTCACAGGTCCAACGCCACCTGGAACTGGTGTGATTTTACCTGCTATATTTTTCACAGAATCAAAATCTACATCTCCACAAATACCATCTTCTGTTTTTATAATACCTACATCTATTACAAAAGCATCTTTTTTTACATGTTCTTCTTTTATCAACTTTGCAACCCCTGCAGCTGTAATGAGAATATCTGCAGTAGATGTATATTTCTTCATATTTTTTGTGAAAACATGACATATGGATACTGTGGCATTTCTATTCAAAAAAAGAGATGTGAGTGGTTTACCAACAACATTGCTATGATTAACAATTGTAACATCTAGGCCCTTAAGATCAATGTTTTCATGTTCAAGAATTGTAAGAACTGCTAATGGTGTACAGGGAATGATATATTCATCGCCGATAAGGGTTTTCCCCATGTTAACAGGGTTAAAACCCTCAACATCTTTTTCAGGGTTTAAACTATTAATAAGTTTATCCTGAGAGATATGCTTTGATATTGGAAACTGAATAAGAATCCCATGGACACTATTATCATCATTGAGATTGTTTATCGTCTGCAATACTTCTTCTTCAGAGACATCTGCTGGAAACTTGGCATGACTGGATTTAATACCTACTTCCTCACATGCTTTATCTCTAAGTCTTAAATACAACTTAGAAGAAGGATCATCTCCTATGATAATTGTTACAATGTTAGGAACAATTTTATACTTTGATACTAACTCTTTAACCTCATCGGAAATATTACTTCGAAGATTTTTTGCAATTTTTCTACCATCAATAACCTTTGCTGTCATACTGGTTTAAAAGTAAGACTAAAACTGGTTATAAACTCTATGGTTTTGTGCCTATTGCATAAAACTGTGGGAAAAAATTAAGTTGCTCGCCTTTATCCAATGATCTAAGATAGTCAAATTCCCATTCATCAATTTCTTTATTGCTCAAACCTGCGTTTTTAAGAGCTTTCACATAAAAATCACGTGCATGAAGGTAATAAGACTTATCCTCTTCACAACTCCAAATACGGTTATTTCCAACACCAACTTTTGTCTTTAGACCTGCTCTGACAAAAAGATATCGTAGTTTTCTGCCAATATGTGGATCACCACCCTGATCCCTGATTGCTTTACCTGCAAATATTGGGTCAACCTTAGAATTCTCCGGGAAATGTAATTTTCCACCATAATCAGGTTCAAGAGAAGCAAGAACTCTGCCACCCTGTTTTGTTACACGTGCCATTTCATCTACTACTTTTTGAGGGTTATCTGCCCACATGAGTAAAAGATTGCAGGTGACAATGTCAAAGGTGTTATCAGCAAATGGAATATTTTCAGCGCTACCTACCTGTAATTCAACGTTTTCATAGTCTTTAAGAACGTTTCTTGCTACTTTTATCATCTCTTCAGAATCATCAATGCCAATGACTTTTCCTTTGGTTAGATGAGCAATGTCTTTTGTTACAGACCCTGGTCCACATCCTACATCTAAAATACGTTCAGCATCTTTCAAACCTACATTTATGTAAAGAGGTATTCGTTCTTCAGCGGTTTCAAGAGCTTGCAGATCTAGTTTTTTGATAAAATCTTTTAGTTCTCCTTTTGACATTTTATGAAACCGGTTATTTCGTTCTTTTTTCATTGTTTTTCAAAAACCAAATATGTGACCGTTTAGTATAAATTTTTTTATAGAAACTATTAAATTTACTTTACCGATTTTATAAAGAACTGATAACATTTGGATGGGATAGATTTGAATACAATTAAAACAAGTATAATTATGGCAGCCGTGATTATTTGTATTATCGGCTCTGCTGGTGCAACATATTTTTTTATGGATGATGTTAAAAATTCTGAAATAAACAATTTAAAAACAGATTATGATGATAAAATAGACCAACTTTTAGATATAATGGTAGATTTTCAAGATATAGCCTTCAATCTTGAAGAGGATGTTGATGCTTTGACTGAGGACCTTAATGACACTAAAAATGAAATGTCTTTTATGAAAGAAAAATGGGAAGAGACAAATGAAAGTCTTGTAGAAAAAGATTTAGAAATTGAGAACCTTAGAACAGGAAATAAATATAATTTACATGATCCAACCTATAATGAGGTAGCAAGTTTTATTTCTAGTGATAAAACAGATGAGACTCCGTTTGATAGTGATACTTTTGATTGTGAAAATTATGTTTTAGAAGTCAACAACAATGCAGAGGCACAAGGTATAAGATGTGCAATGATTGTAATGTATTTTGATGGAACTGATACAGGTCATGCAATAGTTGGTTTTAATACGGTAGATCGCGGCATGGTATATGTTGAGCCGCAGACAGATGACTGGGTTGAAAACTTTGAAATTGGTAATGATTACTGGACTGACTGTGTTGTACCCGGGAACTATGCTTACCCTGAAGATCCTTATGATACAATCAATGAAATACTGATTTACTGGTAAAAACCATTAATGGAGACATTACTTTTTAAATAAAGGGTTATTATTCCCCTATTTGATGAAAATTATTTTACAAGTGGCATTGGATCTGCTTAATGAGCATCGGGCGTTAAAAATTGCAGATGAGTCTGTTAAGGGTGGAGCTGACTGGATAGAAGCAGGAACGCCATTGATTAAAAGCGAGGGTATGGACATTGTTCGTAAACTTAAGCAAAGATTCCCTAATAAAACACTTGTTGCTGATATGAAAACAATGGATACAGGCGGTCTTGAAACAGAGATGGCAGCTAAAGCTGGTGCTGATGTTGTATGTATCCTTGCTGCATCAGATGATAGTACAATAGTTGATGCTTTGAAATCAGCACGTAAATATGGTACTAAAGTCATGATTGATCTCATTGGAGTAAAAGATAAGGTTGAACGGGCAAAAGAACTAGAGAAAATTGGTGTTGACTACATTTGCATGCATGTTGGTATCGATGAACAAATGATGGGGAAAAAACCTGTAGATGTTCTTTCTTCTGTTGTTAAAGCAACTAATGTACAGGTGGCTGTTGCTGGTGGGCTTAACAGTGAGACAATACCAGGTGTTGTAAAAGCTGGTGCAAGTATTGTAATAGTTGGTGGTGCAATTACAAAAGCAATAGATGTAACGCTGGCTACCAAGCAAATCAAAAAGGCAATAACTGAGAAAAAACTTGTTGAAACTAGTCTTTTCAAAAAATATGATAAGACAGAACTGAAAAAAGCGTTTTTGCTGGTTTCTACACCAAATATCTCAGATGCTATGCATAAAAAAGGAGCAATGCAGGATATACGGCCTGTGAAACTTGGTTTTCATATGGTGGGAAGGGCTCTTACTGTTAGAACAATTGATGGTGACTGGGCTAAACCAGTTGAAGCAATAGACAAAGCAGATAATGATACTGTGATAGTAATTGATGTTAATGGTGGCAAAACTGCGATATGGGGTGAACTAGCTACATGTAGTGCAAAAACCAAAGGTATACGTGGTATTGTAATAGATGGAGCAATCCGTGATCTTGATGATATTGTAAAAATGGATGTCCCAATTTTTTCTAGGCATATTGTATCTAATGCTGGTGAACCAAAAGGTCTTGGAGAAATAGGTGCAGAAATAACTTGTGGTAACCAGGTTGTTAAAACTGGTGATTGGATAATAGGTGATGACTCTGGAGTAGTTGTAGTACCACAAGAAATCGCTCAAGAAATTGCAAACCGTGCACTTGATGTCAAAGAACATGAAAACCGTATACGTCAAGAAATAAAAGACGGCGGATCACTGGGTAACGTTCTAAAATTGCAGAAATGGGAAAAGAAGATAGGATGAAGAAAAAGGTTGTTTTTTTTACAGAACTAAGTAGACTTCATGATGCACTTGAAAATTTTGATATACAAGGTTTTACTGGAAAAACCGTTCCTGTTAAACTTCACATGGGGGAAATTAAAAATAAATATTTTCTAAAACCCGACTTTGTAAAAATTGTTGTAGATGAACTTAAAAACCAAAATATAAGCCCTTATCTATTTGATACAACAGTTGCTTATAGTGGTTTAAGACATTCTAAGTTAGGATATCAAAAAGTTACAAAGTTACATGGTTTTACAAAAATAGGTTGTGATGTTGTAATAGATGATACAGGTAAATTTGTGACTGTTGAAGATCGAGAATATGAAGTAGCCGATCATCTTGTTGAATCATCACATATCTTCGCTCTTTCTCATGTAAAAGGTCATATTGTGACAGGTATGGGTGGTGCAATTAAGAATTTTGGAATGGGTGGTGTTACAAAGGAAACCAAACAAAAGATGCATCATGGTAGTAAACCTGTTTATCATGAAGATGCCTGTACATATTGTGGTCTTTGTGCTAAGGTGTGTCCATTTAATGCTATAGAAATTAAAGAAAAAACTTGGAAAATAAGCACAAAAGCATGTTTTGGATGTGGTGTTTGTGTTGATGCCTGTAAAAGCAAAGCACTAGATCATAGGGGTGCTGATTTTCAATATGTTCTTGCTTGTGCTGCAAAAGCATGTGTGCAAGGTAAAAATGTGATATATCTAAATGAAGTAAAACGTATAGCAAGAAGCTGTGATTGTGACCCATTTGCAGGACCTATTATTTGTCCCGATATCGGTTATCTGGTCTCTGATGATCCTGTTGCAATAGATAAGGCATCGCTGGATCTTATTCATAAGATTAAACCTGATATTTTTGAAAAAGAAAACCATATCAGCCCATTTAAACAGATAAAATATGGTGAGGAGATCGGTCTTGGATCTTCCTCATATGAGCTAGTTGAACTCTAATTTATTTTAAGATTGATTTGCCAATTGGTAGAACTATTTTACCAAAGCATTCATTGATTACTTCAGCCATTGCTAGATATATTGCACTAAATCCACAGATGATACCTTCATATCCTGCGATTGTGCCAAATACTGGGTCGACAAAGTGACCGAGGGCTAACAGGTAAAATAATATGAACAATGAACCAAACACGAAAGATAATGCAAAGTTTTTCTTCAGTGTTCCGATGAACATCATCATTGTGAATAAGCCCCACATAAATAGGTATGAACCCATTGCTGTGTCACCTGGTCCTTCAAAACCTGGAACGATTTTTGGTATTATAAGTAGAGCAACAAGTGATATCCAAAACAGACCATATGATGTAAATGCTGTTACTCCAAATGTGTTACCTTTTCTATATTCTAAAATTCCTGCAATTATTTGTGCAATGCCGCCATAGAAAATTCCCATGGCAAGTATCATTGTACCTAATGTGAAAATACCTGCGTTATGCAAATTTAGTAGCACCGTGGTCATACCAAAACCCATGAGACCAAGTGGTGCCGGGTTTGCTAATATTTCTTTTACGTCAGCCATAATTATTCTCCCCGATTTTCCGTTGAATAAATAACATATTTATATATCTATCGAGAAAATCAGATCTTTCCTATCATTACTATAAAACCAGTGAGTAACATAGCAGCAACAATTAGGATTACTACTATTTTTACTAGCCATTTTTTAATAGTTTTTTTATTAATTTTTATCATATCATTTCCTCGGGTATTTCTATATAAAACTCATCGAATCTGAGAACTGCATGGTCTTTTTTACCCTTTACCTGTGATTCTTGTTTAATTTTTATATAACCGTTTTCAACGAGTTTTTCATTGTTTTTCTTTGTTTCATTTAAAGGTAGATCAGACCATTTTATATCTTTATGTTTGCTAAGTTTTTTTATTAGTTCATCTTGGTTTTCAGATATCCATTTGTTGATTTTACCACTGTCTTTTTTAAACAATGGTCCTATTTTTGAGTGAACTGGTTTTATTTCTACTATTTTTTCTTCAATATCAGGTTTTCCAGTTATAAATTCATGGTCTTTGGGTAGATTTAATGTGGAAATTATAATTGAACTACTGGTTTTAAGTCTAGATATATTGTTTTTTGTTGAATATGTGGCAAAACATTTCAATGGTGCGTTTAGTGCTATCCCCTTCTCACTTTTTAATGCTCTCATGGCTGCTATATAGTTTTTAACTATCTCGCCTGTCTTCTCTGCTTCTTTGTCAATTAGTATTTCTTTTGGCCAAGATAAAAGATGTATGCTTCTTTCATTTTCTTCTTTATAATACAGGTGATATATTTCTTCTGTTATATGTGGGAAAAACACTGCAAAAAGTTTTATTGTACCTAAGCCAAGTGTATGAAGTGTATATGTCATGCTTTGTATGTTTTCGTTTTTATTCATAGATGACTTAGCCATTTCTATATAGTGATCTGCTAGTTCATGCCATAAGAAATATTCTATTTCTTTCATTGCTTGAGAGTAATCAAACTCATCCATCATTTTTGTACATTTTTTTACAACTTTAGTATATTTTGTAAGTATCCATTTGTCAATATCTATAAGATCAGGCTGTTCTTTTGGTATTTCATTGTTTTTGATGATGCTTGATATGAATTTTTCTACATTCCAAAGTTTACGTAGAAGTCTGGTTCCACGGATTACATCTTTGGTTCTAAAAGCGTTATCTTCACCTAGTGCACAGCTTGCTGCATAACATCTGAATGCATCAGATCCATGTTCATTTATAATCTTTAACGGGTCTATAACGTTTCCCGCGCTTGCATGCATTGGTGTGCCATCTTCAGATAGGATGAAGCCACCCATCATTATGTTTTCAAAGGGTTTTTCATCAGTTAACAGGCTACATCTTAGTATTGTATAGAATGCCCATGTACGAATTATATCATGTGCTTGAGGTCTTAGACTCATGGGGTAGAGTTTTTTGAATTTGGCATCATCTCTCTGCCAAAACGTATTATAAAGTGGTGAAATGCTGCTATCCATCCATGTATCAAGTACATCCTCACAACCTATGAGTTCTCCATTGCATTTAGGGCATTTATTTATTGGTGGTTTGTCAATTGTAGGATCAACATAGCATTGATCAGATTTGGCTAGTACTATTTCTTTACATTCTTTACATTCCCATAGTGGTATTGGTGTTGCAAAATAACGTTGACGGGAAATAACCCAATCCCATTCCAATGAGTTCACCCAGTCCTCAAGTCGTATCTTCATGAATTCTGGGTACCAGTTTATACTATTACTAGCATCAAGTACCATTTTTTTGAAATTTGTCGTTTTCAAGAACCATTGTTCAGCATTAATGAATTCAACCGGTGTTTTACATCGCCAGCATACACCAACGTTTTGATCAAGTGGTTCTTGTTTAATTAAAATATCATTGTTTTTCAGGTCTTCTATGACTGCTTCACGTGCATCAACTATTTTCATACATTGGTATTTACCACATAAATCAGTCATTTTACCTTCTTCATCAATACTCATCTCAATAGGTAGTTTATATTTGAATACCCAGTTAAGGTCTTCTCTGTCACCAACTGTACAAATCATGACAATTCCTGAACCAAAATCAGGGTCAACTACGTCATCTTCCACGATTTTTACTTCTTTATTAAAAATTGGTACAATTAATGTTTTACCAACTAGCCATGGTGCGCGTTCATCAGATGGATGAACTGCAACTATTTGACAGGAGGGCAGCATCTCTGGACGAGTTGTTGCAATTTCAACATAGATGCCTTTTTTATCTTGTCCGGTTCCATGGTGTTTTAAGAGTCGTTCAGTTTGTCCCTCTTTTAGATAGAACTTTATTGTGTTAAGTTTTGTTTTACGATCAGCATATGTTACTTCTGCATCTGCCATAGCAGTCATGCATCGTGGACACCAGTTAACTGGGAATTTACCCTTGTATATGAGATTTTTTTCAAATAGTTTTATAAATGATATCTGAGTAAGTCTTCTGTAGTATTCTGCATCTGTTTGATAATAAACAGATGGATCCATGCTCTCTCCAAGTATGATGAACTGATCAGTCATTGTTTTAATGTTTTTATTTGCAAACTCAGAACATAATTTAATGAATTCATGGCGATCTATATCTTTACGTGTGATGTTAAGTTGTCTTTCAACACGTTCCTCAATTGGAATGCCATTTACATCAAAACACAGTGGGAAAAACACATTATATCCTCGCATACGTTTGTAACGAGCAGCAAAATCAATATGAGTATAATGAACAGCATGACCGGCGTGAAGCGGCCCAGAGGCATAACGTGGTGGGACATCTATGCTATAAGGTTTTTTATCACTGTTGAAATCGAAATGATAAATTTTTGATTCCTGCCATTTTTTCTGCCATTTCCGTTCAAGACTTTTCTGATCATAATCTGACATATTATTTTTTTTCTCCAGTTTATAGATGTAAACTTGTAGGTGTCAAAGAATTTTTACTTATAAACGTTGCTTTCTATTTTTGATAATGTTTTTATGAAGAAAACCAGATGTTTACATATAGACAAAATTATCTAACATTAAAAATATCAATAAGCCATCTTTATATCTATGTTTTTTTGTGTTTAAATGCTGTTTACTAGGTTTTTAAGATCTGCTAAGTCTTTTTTAATTGACTCAATCTCAGCTGTTTTCTCTTTTTCAAAATTGCTTAAAATGTTGTCTAATGGTGATGCTAGTTTATAAAGATGAACTGGTCTTCCTTTTCCTTTCTTTTTAAGGTCTCTTTTTCCTATCCAGCCTTTTTTCTGTAGTTGTTGCATTGCAATGCTTACTTCTGGTTGTCGTAGGTTTGCACCGCGTTCAATTTCTGCTGAGCGGCATTCTTCTACTTGTGAGATGTACATAAGTGTTTTTGCTAGGTTTTTTGGCATGCCTAGATCTGAGAAGACTTCTATGATTTTTTTATCTTGTTGGTTGAATTTATAGGTTTTTCCTTTTATCATATTATCATCCAAGCAATTATTATAATTATACATGTATAATATAAGTACACTTTATAAGTTTTTTTATTGATACAACATACGTATTTAAATACTAAAAACAGGATTTAATCCAAAAAACCCAATGCTTCTTCTATTCTACCCATCTCAATACCTGTGGTGAGATTACCAATAATGGCTCCTTTTGTATTTGCAACCAGGCCGCTACCAATAAAGGGCACTCCATGATTAACTGTACCTATCATAACATCTACATCAAAGAGTTTACCCAGCATCATCTTTTCCTCTTCAGATGCTTTTGGATGACATAGAAGTCCTTTATTTGTAACAACTGCAGTCATACCAACTGTTTTTAAAGAAGCAATTGTCCCACGTTTAACAGGTATTTTTAGTGTTTTTTTGATTTCTTTAATAGTTTCATCTTTTAAACCAGGGTGAACTAATGCCCCCTTGTCATTTACAAGTATGTCATTACCTGCTGCATTGATTTTATCATGAATCACATAAACATTAAATCCATTATCTTCAAGGGTTTTAACAGTTCCTTCATCTACAAAATCCGTGACAATAGCCCCATTAGAGTTAAAAGCAAGAAGTGAACCTATAATACTTGCATCAAAAATACTAAGTTCGATTAACTCAACTTCAAGAGCCGAAGATATCTTCTTTTTAATTTTTTTTGTAAGCCCTGTTTGTACAAAACAAACATTGTCATTAGCTCTGCAAAAGACACCTACGTTAGGATTTTCGTTAAAATCCAGTAGTTCAAGCATAAATTATTCACTTTATTTTTTTGTTTCTTTTTTAGCTGCTGGTTTCTTTGCTGTCGTTGTCTTCTTTGTAGTGGTTGTTTTTTTCTGTGCTGGTTTTTTGGTTTTTGCCTTCTTTGCAACAGGTTTTGCCTTGGTTTCTTTTGGTTTTTCTTCTTTGGTTTTTTCCTTTGGAGCTTTCTTTTTCTTCAGTTTAACATCACCATCAGCAGTTGGTACCATCTCATAATCCTCAGTACCTGACGCTTCGCCTTCATCTTCTTCAGGTTCCATTTCTTCTTTATGTAAGATTGGTTCCTTTGCTTCACGTTCTTCACGTAAAAGTTCACGTCTGGATTTTTTAAACTCAAGTTCTGGAAGATATACTTCTACTACACCATCTTCAAACTTAACAGCTTTAACACGGATCTTACTAGGCATTTTATATTTACCATGTGACCATAACTCTTTGTTCAGTGAGTCATCAATCCATATTTTTTCATCTTCAACTTTCATATGATGAGTTAGATATTTTTTTACTCTTTTTATAGCCGTAGGTGCTGCTCTTGAGGCTTTAAACCTGGTTTTTTTAAGCGGTATAACATATATTCTTTCAATTTCTTCTGCCATAAAATCCCTGCTTTAACTTCTTTTAAGTTTGTTTCTACGCCAGTTACGTGTTTTAGGATGACGTGTAAATCTACGATTAGTTTTAATCATAATCCATGCTGGAACACGCCTGTTACTATTTGTAGCTTTGTTAAGTCGAATTTTTTTACCAAGTGGTTTATGAGTTGACATACTTTTTTACCTTCTTTTTATTTTTATATCCCTTTTTTTAGGGAGCAATTGTGAAAGCAGCATACGTAACTGCTCATCATTTATTTTATTTTTGAGCCTATCACTTTGGGCAAGCATTATTAGTTGAGCCTCTACTGCCTCTGCAACTTCGGGCCGGGCAACTTTTATTCTGCCAAGTCTTTCTCTAGCATCTGGTGCAAGGATACTCATCAGGATTTTTTTCTTTTGTTCTTCAAATTGTTGTTTTTGTTGTTCTTGAACGTCCATTGATTCTTGAAATGCTGCTTGTTGTTGTAATTCTTGTAATTTTTTTCTTTTTAAATTTTCTAATTCTTCATCCATAAATACTGATATCCATCATTTTTTATCAAATGTTTAATATTTATTAAGATTTGGGTAATATGTCTCAATGTTTTTCATTACTTCATTAGAAGTATTAGCTAAGAAGGATGCACCCTTTGGTGTGAGTATACGTCCTTTGCCTTTTACCCTTTTGACATAACCTGCTTTTTCAAGTTGTTGTAGTGCTCTACGTGCAATAGAACCACTGCCACTGCGTGCCTTGTATGGTTTTGAACCACGGTTTCTTTTACCACTATATTCTGCACGAAGACGCTCAATACCCATTCCATTATTGATATATATCTTACGAAGAATAGATGCACAGCGTGTATACCACCAGTCAGGATTATCTGGTGGGTTTTCTTTGTGAACACCTGTTCTAAGAAAACTACTGTTCTCTGGCTCTACAACTTCTTTTTCATTTCGTAGTTTTTTTGCAAGCTCGTCAATTAATTCCTTTGCTGGAACATCATATGCTGTTGTCATAGTACAATTACTCCTTATAATAAAGGATAAAGTGGGTAGGGTAATAAACGAAACCTTATTTAAGTATAGCGGATGACTTTTCACACTTGTTTTTAATTGGAATTCGCGTGTATTTTTTACAATTATTACAAAAAATTACTATTTTTCCACGATGAATTCTCACGCGACAATTGACATGTGGAAGCAAATAATTATAGCAGTGCTTGCAGAAACGACGTTTATACTCTTTAGGAATTGGCACAAGACATTTCATTGATATGTGCCTTGCAATTTCAACATAACGGCTGGAAAGGCTTAATTTACCCTCTAAAGCGTTTTTTTCGGCAAGTACAAACAGTTTACGAATCCTTCTTTTTGCTATTGTTTTTTGTGTTTTTTTATCAATTCTTTGTCTTCTCGCCATCTTATTTTATGCTCCAGGATAAAACAAGTTTGTTTTTAAAACCAGATTATACATTCGTAGTTTAAATATTCTATTTATGTTTTTTGTAAAATAGCAAAATAGTTATTGCAAGAATTGCTAGAATTAGTTCAAAGCCCGGTGTTTTTTCATCAATAACTTTAGTTTCTGAAGGTTTTCCATATAAATGTGCATCTATTGCATCTATTACGTCTTGTTCTTCAATTTCAGTATATCTGAAAATTGTATAATTGCCACTAGAGATGTTTTTTATAACTATAGCTGGCACATAATCAAATCCGTAATTTTTCCATATGCTATGATTTTCTATTTCTAGTTCTGTTTCAGGATGATCTGTAACAAGATATATTTTTACTGTAATATCATTCTGATATTGCTGTTGTATTTTGTTAACTATAATTTTTTTCTCGTCGCAAATATCACAGCCAGTTGTATGAAAAAATTCTAGTGAGGCTTTGTTGTTCTCTGCAATTACTGGTTGAATTAAAAGTGAAAATATTATTAATGTTAAAAAAAGAATTACTAGGCTATACTTGGATTTATTCATGAGTGCAACACCCTCTGTTAAAAACTAGAAAGATGTTGCTACTATAAATAAATTATTTATTGAGAGATGTTAACACCTTATAAGCAAGAAATCCCCAAACTTTAGTTTGTGGGATGAATTGCGCTACTCTTTTCTTTTTACAATGGTTTCTATCTTCCTGGGCAGGCGCACTCGCCACTGGCGAGTGCTATAGAAGGCCTGCTTAGGAGCAAAAATTACGGATCTAGTTAGCAGTAGCCATGGCATTGGCCAGAATTTGTACTACTTGGAATGGTGTCCCAAGTATAGGTACAATATGTTTAAGCGAGAGGAAAATAAAAAGCTTTGTGAAGATATTTTGAAAGAAGTTGCCAAGAGGTATGAAATGAAGATGGAGGAACTAAGCGTTATGCCGGATCATATTCATGCTGTAGTTGGAATTCCACCAACAATGAGTGCATCTCAGGCGCTTCACCTTTTGAAAGGTGTGTCGTCTAGAGAACTGTTCAAACAAAAACCAAATTTTCGTAAGCGATATCCCAAAGGACATTTTTGGAGTCTAGGTAAATTCTACAGAAGTGTTGGAGATGCTGATACTGAAACTGTAATGCAGTATGTGCGTGATCAACGACTTGAACAAACTACGCTAGATTCAATTCCTTCGACGACCAACCGTACCTCATAAGAAGCACCGCCATTTATGGCAGTGAGAATGTTACATCTATCCTGACATTATGTCAAATTATGCCGATAAAGTATATTCTTTATAAATAACAATATCAACATACATTTAATATCCAACCATAAATTTAAACACAAACCAAGCGATAAAAGTCATAATGAAGACATGTTTAATGCCAGAAACCATTCTTCCTTCTTCAAATACACCAGTTACAATACCCATACCAATACTCTGAATAATAGCTGCAAGATAAAACACAGGAAGTACATGTTCTTCTCTAATGGCCTCACCACCATGAGTACCTGCTGCAAAACTAGCAGCACCTTCACCAGTAATCTGGGGTAAAAGCCCACTACTTAATACAAGAATAATCAAAAGAAAAACACCCATACCAACATAAATAACAGCTACATAACTCATCATATTAGCACGACGTTCAGACTCAAGGAATTTTATCTCACGAGCATCTTTACTAGCAGCATCTAACACATCAGCAACATTACCACCACTACGACCGGCCTCAATAATCAAAGAAATAGTCCGACGAATAAGCTTTGTATTAACACGTTTTGCAAAAGCAGAAAGAGCACTATCGACGCTACTACCCCAAGAAATCTGACGAGCAATCTTTTGAATCTCCGGGGTAAGTACACCATAATTGCCTTTAGATGCATAAAGAATTGCCTTAGTAAAAGTCATACCAGCACGACGAGACTCAGCTAGATCACGAACAAAATCAGGGAAACGAGCATCAATCTTACGGATATGATGCAGTGTAATAGCCTCATAAAAACCAAACGTACCTGTACCAAGGAAAAGAGCAAAAAGTAGATAATCCCGTGTTTCTCCGATTTCTGTTCCACCTATACTTAAAGGACTTATTATTTTAAGAAACACAAGAAGTGCCAGGATTAAAAATATTGCTGCAGGTATACCTGCTGCTAAATATATGGTCAACCTTGTAAGCTGACCTGTATTACGAAGACGCTGAATTGTGCTCTGTTTTTTCCCTATCTCCATTTCCATATTTTTTTATCACACCCTAGCTGACATACTTGATAAAACAAAAGCAAAACTAAAATGAATAAACGGAATAACAATAATAGAAAAGATATACATAATTCTTAGCTGATCAGGTCCTCCTCCGCTGATAATCATCAACAATGGTAAAATGATAATGATAAGAAGTATACCAGCGACAGCAGATGTAACATAGGCTTCTGCCATAATACCAAGACTTTCCATCAGCTGTCTCTGCGTAAGTCGGTTCTCTCGGGTATATTGATCTGCTTTTGCCATAAAATAAGGTTTTAATGCACCGCCACTTTGAACAGTAACAACAGCACCCTGAAGAAATTCTTTAAACTTCTCAGATGGTGTACGTTGAATATTTGCCTTCATAGCAGAAATAATATCACGTCCAAGAAGACCTACATCACGATAAATAGAAAGCGCTTCTTCTTTAATTTCGCCATAAATATCTTGCTTGGAAAGACTTCTAAAGGTTTCTGTAGGAGTAATACCTGCAGATGACATAGCTGAAATAAAATTCAATGCGTAAGGCAGATTCATATCAATTTTTTTAGCACGAGATTTTGCTTTACTTGCAGGCACAATAAGATAACCAAAATACACAGCAATAGTTGCAAAAGCAGGGATGAACAAAAACAAGATTGCTAAAATCAGACTTAAATTCATGAAGATGACAAGAGTTACATAAATAAAAAATGAGACAACACATGCAAGAATTGTATTAAGCCATACACAGGAAAGATAAGCTGCAGGTCGCATTTCAATATGAGCTCTTTCAAGATCCAATTTAAGTTTATCGCTAACCAGGTTTTCCGCGGTTCTTCCAAACCTGCGATAACACATCTTTTGGTAATTATTTAGCAGCATCCCAATCCTCTTAACCTTCAAATATGTATATTATTACTTATTCATTAAGTTTTTTCTTAACTTCTTTTTTAATCGCTTTAGCTATTTTATTATTCATTCCAAGATTTTCCGTCATTTTTTTCGCTGTCAACTCATTAATTTGTTCAAGTGTTTTATAACCATTATCAATAAGGATTTTTCCAACATCTTCATCGATTATCTCTATTTCAGGGAATGGATCGTTTTTTTGAGGTGTCATCGGATCAATTTTGACAGGTTCTTTTTTAACCTCTGTTATATTTTCTTTTTCCCCCTCCAATTTCTTTTTATTGTCCCCTTTATTTTTTCTTTTATCCGCCATCGCTCGCATCTTCGTTATAAATACTTCAGGATTTTCTGTATATCGTGAAATTGCTTTTGATACCTCTTTAAATGTTCTAACCTCGTTTTTATTCATCCATTCAAGAATTTCTGTTCTGCGTCTAATCTCTAAAGTAATTTCTTCTTTGCTTAGGTCCCAGCGAGATCTAATTCCTTCAAGTATATAGCTTTTACCTGTGTAGATAAATTTATCTTCCACGGGGTCCCATCTGAACACTTCGTTTGTCAGTATTTCTTTTGTTGTTGGATCTATATCAATTATTTCAATGATTTGTTTACAACGCCGCACGCGTTTACCTTTAATCTGAGTTGTAATATGAATAGAAACAATATCTAAAGATTGAATCATAATACGAGGAATTTCAATTGGTTTACCTTCAAGACGATGAATAAGCGATTTAGCACTATCTGCGTGTACTGTTGAATATGTTGCGTGTCCTGTTGCCATTGCTTGGAATAATACATATGCTTCCCGTCCTCGTATTTCTCCAACTAGGATGTATTCAGGTCTCTGCCGCAG
>DAOWIZ010000006.1 GCA_030640585.1 Thermoplasmata archaeon | reverse complement strand
GTTTTTTTAGTTCCTTTAAAAACAAAAATATAAAGGTTAACTCACATACTTCTAAAGATATTACAATAAAGAGAAAAGTTGATTTTCATCTTAATATAATTAAGAAAGTCGATGAAATAATTGCTGGATATGAAAAACAGATAGAGCCTGAGACAAAAACTAGTTTATCCGAAATCATTGAGGAGAGGCGGTCGTTTTCTAAAAAACCAGAGAGGTCATCACATAACACAAATCTTTCACCAGAGATTGTGACTTTTGAAGTTGTCCCAGAACATAATGGCCCGATGAATGTTTTTGTTGAAAAAACAAGTAGCATGGATTTAAATGATCAAAAACTTGCAATGAATTCAACATCAAAGACAGCGCAGCCTAAGACTGAAAAAGTAAAACAAAAACCTATTAATTCAAATAAACAATTACTTGATTTAAGGGAACAAAATAAAAAGTTAAAAGAAGAAGAAAAACAACTTCAAAAAGAAGAAAAGACAATGAAGAAAGAAGAAAAAATATTAGAAAAAGAAGTTAAAGAAAAAGAAAAAAAGAAGAAAGAAGAACTGCAGAGAGAAAAACTGGAACAAGAGAAAAAACAACGGGAAAAAGAAAAACAGAAAAAACTAGAAGTGGCAACAGAAATAAAACAACAAAAAGAAAAAGAGCGGCTTAGAGTAATTGAAGAAAAGAAGAAAGAAAAAGTGTCTTTTGATAAGAAAAAAGAAGTAGAAAGACTTAAAAGGTTAGAATTAGAAAAATCTGCAGAGGATGCTCTAATAAAAGAAAAGGAACTGGCACTGAAATTCAAAGAGGCGAAAAAACAAAAAAAATTGAAGGCTAAAACAGCACTTGCAGAACAAAAAGAAAAGGAACGGTTAAAAAAATTAGAAGAGAAGGAAAAACAAAAAGCCAAGAGTAAAGCAGAGAAGAAAACATCTAAGACTTCTAAAGAAGAACCTAAGATAAATATAAAACACAACATCAATCTTAAGGAAAATACCTCAGAGGTTTTGTCCATGGATGAGGATGTCATTAAATTTTTGAAAATAGCTGATGATTTATTGGAAAAACTACCTGATGATGTGATTGATGAGTTTGCAAAATCTAAAGATTTTGAGATTTATGAGAGAGTGATTAATAAATACAAAAAATAATGTGAGATTGGTATGGGATTATTGGAAAAGACTCAACTTAAAAAACAAGAATCTGAAGCAAAAGAAATAACACCATTAGTTGAAAAAAGTATATCTTCGGGTCTTTTACAAAAAACAAAACAAAGACAAAGTCAAATCTTAGAAAAATCAGAAGGAAAAAAAGAAGAGATAACACCGGTTAAAAAACCATCTTATTTGAGTGTTAATAAGGCTAAACATGGTAGTGTAAAAGAAGTCGTTGATGAAAAAACGGGTTTTGGTTGGAAGGGACTGGGAACGCGTCAGATTGTTTTTGACCATAGTATTAATGAATATGTTTATGAGACACATGAGCCAGTTCTTGAAGACTATGAAAAAGATTTGAAAAACGAGCTTGCACGTATGTTTAAAATGCTAGCAGATAAAAACGTTACAAACATGGAAAAAGAGGAAAAAAGGAAATACCTTGAAGATACACTTGAGCAGATAATAATAGATAACGATATAAAGTTTAAACCTAAACCTAAAAAAGAAGAAAAAACCAAGGAGAAAGGTTTAAAGGGTTTAACTAGTAAATTTAGTAGAAATAAAAGTGAAAAAGAAGAAAAAACAAAAGGTGAAGGTTTAAAGGGTTTAACTAGTAAATTTAGTAAGAATAAGAGCGGAAAACAAAAACTAAGTTTTAAAGAAAAGAGAAGGCGGCTTAGTGAAAAAGAAAAAATTTCAAAGGATAAAATTTTTTATCATATTTTCTGTGAATTCCTAGGATATGGAAAAATTGATATTGTAATGGAAGACACAGGCATTGAGGATATATCCTGTGATGGTCATCATGTCCCTATTTTTATTTATCATAAAAAATATGAGGCGATTTCTTCTAACATAAAATTTGATGGCGAAGATGACCTAGATTCTTTTGTAGTACGTCTTGCACAAATTTGTAGTAAGCAGATATCTATTTATTCTCCTATTGTTGATGGTAAACTACCTGATGGGAGTCGTCTTCAGACCACGCTTTCTAAAACTGTGACAGAGGAGTCAACGTTTACCATTCGTAAATTCAAAGAAAACCCGCTTACACCTATTGATCTAATAAATTTTAAATCATTATCTATTGATATGGCTGCCTATTTCTGGATGGCTATTGAAAACGGAGCAAGTATCCTTTTTTGTGGTGGTACAGCAAGTGGTAAGACAACTGCTCTAAACGCACTTTCTTTGTTTATCCCTGCATCTCATAAAATTGTAAGTATTGAGGATACACGAGAGATAAACCTACCACATAAAAACTGGATAGCGGGAACCACCCGTCAAGGGTTTTCTTCATCTGAGGAGAACAAGACAGGTAAAGACATTGACATGTTTGATCTAATCCGTGCGGGGCTTAGGCAACGTCCACGAGTTGTAATGGTAGGGGAAGTCCGAGGGAAAGAGGCATATAGCCTATTTCAGGCAATGTCTACAGGACATACTGCTTATTCAACGGTTCATGCAAGTACCATTCATACACTTATTCAACGTCTTGAAAACCCACCGATAGCATTGCCACGTGCACTACTGACAAGTCTAGATATTATAGTCTTTCAAAATGCGATAAACATCGGTGGGAAATCAGCTCGTAGGGTGATAAGTATAACAGAAATAATTAAACTCGACCCAGATACAAATCAATTAATTTTCATGGAACCTTTCAGATGGGTATCTAAAACAGATGACAGATTTGAAAGTAGTGGAACAAGTAAAATACTTAACAATATAAGACTAGAAAATGACTGGTCTGAAGAAAAACTCGCTCAAGAAATTAAGAATCGTAAAATAATTCTTAACTGGATGGTAGCAAAAAACATCCGTGACTATCATGATGTTGGACGAATTGTAAATGATTATAGCAAATATCCACAGGATTTAGTTAAAAAAGCAAAGGAGGCATTACATAGTTGAAATCAACGACGTATACTAGGTTTTGCAGACGGCTTTTTGCAAACACATTTGAACGATTTGATATAAGTGAAACAACAAAAAACCGACTGCTTGAAAAAGCAGATATCCCAATGGTTTACAGGGAATACTTCTCTATGGTATTAATGAATATTATAATTGGTTTCATAGTTGTTTTTCTATCAACAACAATATTTTACCTGCTCATACCTAATAGTATTACTGCATTGTTCATACTACTGTTTTCGTCAATTGTACCAATAGGAATAGGAATGTATTATCTAGGTTTGCCTGCATCAAAAGCAAAATCTCGTGGTAAAAAAATCGATAAATACATGCCATATGCTACTAATTTTATTAATACTATGAGTGTTGCAGGTATTTCACCTGCTGAAATATTTGAAGCACTCTCAACAATAGAGCTATATGATGAGGTACAAAAAGAAGCAAAAAAGATTACTACAGAAATAGATATTATGGGTGTCGATACAATTACAGCGTTGAGAAATGCTATCAAAATTACTCCATCTGAAAAATTCAAAGAGTTCATTCAGGGAATGCTAGGAGTCATTCAAAGCGGTAGTGAGCTAGGACCATATTTCAGCCGTTGCGTTGAAAAATACATGTTAACTGATTTAATTGATAGAAAGAGAAATCTTGAATCACTTGCAATAATGGCAGAAAGTTTTGTTGTAACAGTTATTGCTTTTCCATTGTTTCTCATAATTATCTTTTCAATAATGGGACTTACTGGTGGCGGGATAGATTTTAGCTTCATGTTCGTACTAGCATTTTTGATACTTCCAATGGCATATGCTGGTTTTTATGTCATGATGAGCAGTGGCATGGGAGAAAGCATATGAAAAAACGTTTCATTGGTAAAAAATATAGTATTAAAAACATGTACGGCAAAGATAGATATATTTTGTATATTTTAGCTGTTTCAATGTGTTTTTCCGCATTGTTATTCGTCTTAGGAATCCTAACATTAATGGGAGTTATAAGTTTTGCAGGTGAAGCAATTGGTGGTACAGATTTTTTAATATTTGGCCTGTTATCATCTATTGGACCTGTTGGTTTTTACAACCATCTTAAAATAAAGAAGAAAAAAGATATTGAAAATCAATTACCTGATTTTTTACTTGAAATAAGTAGTTCAACTGCATCAGGTATGACTATTTATGACTCAATAAATGCTGCTGCACGTGGAGATCATGGCAGACTAACATCTGAGCTGCGAATGATGTCTGCACAATTATCATGGGGTATTTCAATAAAAGATGCTCTTAACAATTTTGCAAAAAGAATTAATACAGATTCTGTTAAACGTATGGTGCTAACTATCAATAAAGCACTTGAAATTGGTGGAAATACTAGCGCGGTTTTTGAGGCAGCTGCAAAAGAACTTGACCAGGCTAAAAATATAGAGGCGCAAAGAAAAGCAGAGATGTCGCTGTATGCTATGGTTATTATCATTAGTTTTTTTGTTTTTTTGGCAGTGATTTTAATTATTGATAAGACAATTTTTGCGGCTATTTTTGATTTGCAGGATCAGATGGACCCAGGTGCTTCAATAGGCGGGCTTAGCTTTGGACATGTGGATCACAATATGCTTAAAAACACGTTTTTATCATTTGTAATTGTTCAAAGCGTTGGTGGTGGCCTTCTCAGCGGTTTTATGATAGATGGAAAACTTTCATCAGGCGTGAGATTTGGGTTTGTTTTAGTTTTAATTTCATTTTTAGTGTTTAAATTTATGTTCTAAGATAATAATCTTGCGCTATAAAGCCGCTTTAACCGTATATAAATATTTTGTTAAAACGATAAATTAGCGTTCTGTGAAACTCACGCAAAGAATATAAATACTATAAAAAAGAGAACTCTAACTGTGGATAGGGAGATGAAAAAAAATACTGCGTTTAGAAGTAAGTATGCCGTGTCAGAAGTAGTTGGCGGCATGTTCCTAGTTCTAATCGCAATTCTCGCTTTCATCCCAATCTACATGTATATACTTCCCATCTCTACGCCACCTGCTGAGCCTAATGTTGAATTCATGGGATATGTAAACAAACAAGGATACGCCGTCATAGAACACATGGGCGGCGACCCACTTGGATCCTACGAAATATACGTCAATGGAGAACTAATTTATGAAAACAATGATGACCCATGGAAGATAGGAGAAAGAAACATTCCAACATTAGGACAATCTCTTGTCGACGAAAACGACCAGGTGACAGTTGCCGTTTATGCAATACTTGAAGATGGAACCAGACAAAAAGTATTCGATGGGATAATAAAAGGAAAAGTTATAGAAACGCCATCTGGACCAGTTGAAGACCCGATGCTCATCTCAAGTCTTAGAACCAACACAGTTGATGAAGACCTAATATGTTTTAACTATACCATTGTTCCAGATGTTAACGCTCTTACCTACATATATAAATGGATTGTTAATGGAAATTCACTTACTGAATTGCTCATGTCTTTTGATAGCAACAATACTACAAATGTTAAAGATTATTCAGGTAATGAACACAGTGGAACTATTAATAGTGCTACATGGACTAATAATGGAGTAGTTGGTGGAGCGTATTATTTTGATGGTTCAAGTGATCATATTTCAATAGATTTACCAAGTGTTTTTAATGATTTCTCCAGTAATGATTTTACAATTTCTACATGGATAAAAAGTAGCAGTATTAGTGATGATTGGAGAGTAGTATTAGAAGCACGTAAAGATAACAAAAATTTTGTTAAAATTTTTCAGTTTGGTACCGAAATACATTTTGGAGTATGTGAAGATGGAACAAAACATGCAGTTAGAACTGAAAACCTAACCAGCGATATATGGTATTATATCACTGGGTCCTGGGATGCAAGTGAAAAAACTATCGAACTTTATATTAATGGAAACATAAGCCAAGAAACTGGTAATAGAAACTATGCACTTGGAGCACATGAAGGGCTTACAGTTGGCCATGCATCTGCTAGTAGCAGGTTCTGGTTTGGCTATATCGATGAACTTCAAATATACGATCATATTCTCTCCAGGGATCAAATATATCAAAATTACCTATGTACAAAGGATGAAGATTCAGATAAAAGTGTTATAGTTTCAGAAGAAACTAGCCTTAATAATATCTGGCAATGTATAGTATTTCCAAATGACAGTCTTAGAGATGGAGATGGAACACCTGTAGAATCCAACACTCTAGAAATAGTTAACTATGGCGGGGGTGGATAATAACACATGGTAAAAAAACTATTTAACAAAAATCTCCTAACGATTATATCTTTAATATTCATCATGTTCTTTGTTTTCTTAATATTTTCATCAGAAAAAGCATACGCAGGATCATACGACGGAGAAGATCTCGCACTTGCAATTCTTGAAAACTCATCTACTCTGGTAAGCTCATCATATACTGATACAGATAGAGATGGACGCAGGCAAAAAATTATCCTCTCATCACTAGGAACTATGACACCCACAGATGGTTCTACCTTTGTCGTACTCAGCACCGGAATCGCAGGTGCTGTACCAGCTACCACAAATATGCTCAACCCTGGAGACGAACGAGGAACATGGTTTAAAAATAGATATGGACATCCAAGAGATAAAGCAACATTAACACTAACATTACAAGTCCCACCATACATGCATTACCTTTATTACGATATGCAATTTTTCAGTACAGAATACCCAGAATATGTCGGCACACACTTTAATGATAAAATAACAGTTACTGTTAATTCACCATCACAAGGTACAACAACATATATAATAGATGTAAACAGCGGAGACTTTGTTTTAAACGCAAACGATATACCTGGTACAGGTTTTGATATATTTGCTCAAAGTGGAAATCCTGGAGATGTCGACTGGGTAGATACAACGCCACGAATACCTGGTGCTGATGCAGGTGCAACAGCACTAGTAACAAGAGAACATCCTGTTTCACCAAACGAACAAATCACAGTAACATTTGAAATTAAAGATACAGGTGATAACCAGTTCGATAGCGCGGCTTTCATCGATAACCTCATGTTTTCAGGATACGCAAAAACAGATATAATTGCAAGGAAAAACATGCAAGATCTAAACGGTGAACCACTTGAACACAACGACACTATAGAATATACAGTTACTATTAGTAACATTGGTAACGCTGATCAAGGTAACAACCCTGGAAACGAATTTGAAGATATACTACCAGGTAACACCACATATGTAACCGATTCTGCCACAGCAACTTCAGGCACAATAACCTACAGCACTGGAGAAAATAAAATAACTTGGAACGGGGCTATACCACAAGAAAGCAGTGTTGTACTAAAATTCAGTGTAACTGTAAACCCAGATGTCCAAAACGGTACTATAATATCTAACCAGGGGACAGTATACTGGGATAGCAATGAGAACGGTACAAATGATGCAACTGAGTTGACAGATGACAACTCAGTTGATGATAGTATAGACCAGGATGGAGACGGAGAAACAGATGATGATGACCCGACAAATGACATAGTTATATGTTTTGAACCACCTACATCAGTTACTGAGGATTTCTCTGATGACAATACAGGAAGCAAAGCAAGTCAATCATATCTCGGACGACACTGGTTTGAAACAAGCAATGGCGAACTAGGAACCATATTCGAAGTTGCATCAGGATATCATTATTCTTCTTCTAAATCATTCAAAACAAAAATCAGAAACGATGGTAGCCCCCAGTATTGGAACTATAATATTTCTAGTCTTGAAAGTAGTATAAAATATTGGGAAATCTGGTTTAAATGTGGCAATGCTAGTGAAGACTCAGAGTTATCTCTTGATTTCAAAAACAGCCTAGGAAACAATATTGCAAAAATAAAATTACAATATTTCCAACAGGGGACACAACAACCCACAGACTGGGTACTAGCAATAGATTACTGGGAACCAAGTACCGGTTGTTGGAACCGGTTGTATTCTGATTACACAGGGGGATATCTCTACAATGACTGGTATAAACTAAGAATTGAAAAAAACCCTAATCCCATATATATTAACTATTCGTTATCTAGAAACAATGTCGGCCAGGTTGACTTCCAAACAGGCATAAACCTGGGTACATCTTTCTCAGATCTACTGCGTGTTGAATGGAGTAATTCCAAAAACCCTATTGTATGCCCAATGTTTTTCTGGGATGAACACACGTTAGGACTAACACAATAATATTATATTGGATAATTTGTTAATATGAAAAAAAAGGTGGTGAAAAATTATGCCAAGAGAATTTACACGTAACATGTTCGTAATGCTACTATCCATAATGATTGGTGCAATAATAATTACTTATTTTGCAGCAGATGTCATAAACCGTACAACAATAGAAACCATTACATCAGAACACAGAGAAGAAATGACAAACATACAAAGTAGCAACGAAAACTTTACCAGTAATTTCTTAAAATCTGCAGGGCTACTCGACCAAGCAAGAGAAGGACGAGCATTTGGAAACTATCATTTTGACCTTGCATTTTTATGGTATAATAGCGCGCTTTTACAAAAAAACCAGACCATTATAAACCTCTATAAAAACAGAGCAGTTGAAAACTGTACCAATGCAATGCCAAAATATATGAACTCTTATAACAACTTTGAATCTTCAAAAGAAAGATTCCAAGAAACCAAAACATTTACAAATCATCCGAAATACATAGAAGTTTTAGATCTCTATATCAATTTAACAGAATCTGGTTCTAGACTTACAATGCTGAGATATAATGCTAGTAACTACTTAAAACAAATAACAGAAAATTTGACCATAACCATAGAGAACAACACTATCATCGTTGTTTACGCCACAAATATATCAGAACTACTTGGACTATTTAATGAAACAATTGCTGCTTATGAGGAAGAACTAGAAACATTTGAAGAAATTCAGGATGAACTTGATGAATACGAATTTTTCGATGAAATAAGATAAAAAAAATTAAAACTTAATTTTTATGAAAAAAACCATGACAATAGGGAAAAAGTTAAAGAAAGGGTTTTATTTACCCCTTACAAAACACAAGTACTTTTGCCCTGGTAGTGTAGTGGCCTATCATCCCAGCCTGTCGAGCTGGGGACTCGGATTCAAATTCCGGCCGGGGCGCTACAAATTTTTTCAGATAAGCAAAAATATAAGATTTCGCTTTTGTATTAACATAATCAGGTGGTGAAAAATGAGAAAGATAACAATAATATTTCTAACAAGTTTTCTTTTTCTACAGTTTTTCTTGATTTTTTCACCATTTGAAACTTGTAGCGCTAGTGGAATAACAATATATGTTGATGATGATGATGGTGGAGCGGATTACACAAGTATTCAGGATGCAATAAATGCAGCTAATGCCAGTGGTGGAGACACAATTTATGTTTATAGTGGAATATATAACGAAAATATTGTAATCAATAAACCATTGATTCTTACCGGTCAAAACAAAGACACAACAATTATCGATGGAGGAAAAAGCGGACATACAATATATGCATTTAGTGGAACAGAATATATCTATATTGAAATTTCAATTTCTGAGTTCACCGTTAGAAATGCAGGAGGAACTGGAAACGACTGCATTGCCTTAAGATATGTTAATAATGGACAAATTTATGGCAACAAAATAAAAAATAGTGATCAAAGCGATGGAATTCAACTATACCGCTGCAGTGGGATAACAATTAGCAGCAACACAGTTCAAAACAATGAAGAAAACGGAATAAACCTAGTCCTATCAACAGATAACACAATAGGTGCGGATAACATAATTCAAAACAACCAAAAAGGAATTAGGCTGTATTTTAACTCAAATAACAACAATATTTACAGCAACACTATAACAGGAAACACTAACTATGGAATCCATATACTTTCTTCCACTAATAACCAGATTTATCTTAATGATTTCACAGGCAACGGTCAACATGCCCAAGATGCATCAAGCAACACTTATTATTATAACTCTCAGGGTAACTACTGGGAGGATTACAACAATTATGAAACAGATCCACTGGTACCATACGATATCCCTGGTGGAAGCAACCAGGATCTATACCCCCTTGGTTATTATATAAATGAAGAACCACAGGCATACATTGACTCAATAACTCCCAGCCCTGCAACACAGGGACAAACAGTAACATTTCAAGGACACAGCACAGATGATGGAAACATTCTAGAATGGGAATGGACATCAAGTATCAACGGAAAATTTGGAACATCAGAAGATGTAACCTACTCCTCCCTTTCAACAGGGACACATACAATAAAATTCAGAGTAAAAGACGATGATGACCAATGGTCAGATTATTCAACACAAACCCTAGCCGTAAACACAGAAGACAACGGAGGAGGAGACCAAAAACCCACAGCAACAATAGTAAAACCATCGACATCTGCAACAGTCACAGCAAACCAAGGAGAATCAGTTGAATTTCAAGGATACGGAACACCATCAGAAGGAATGATACTAGAATACAGCTGGCGTTCAAATAAAGATGGAACAATTGGAACAACATCATATTTTACAAAATCTAGCCTATCAGTTGGAATACATACAATATATTTCAAAGTAAAAGACATAAATGGCTGGAGCGACGAAGTCTCATCTAATCTTGTAATACTAGAAGGCTCAGGAACAGAACCAACAAATAATGCACCAACAGCAGATGCTGGTGGACCATACACAGGATATGAAGGTTTCACAATAGTATTTGATGGTAGTGGGAGCACCGATGACACCACTATCACAACCTATGGATGGGACTTTGGTGATGGAGAAACTGGAAGCGGATACAAACTATCACATACATATACAACAAGTGGAAACTATACTATCACACTCACAGTAACAGATGATAGTGGCCTATCAAACACTGATACAACAACAGCAACAATAACATCAGGAGATAATACAAACAACAACGATGATACAACAAATAACAATGATACACCAGGTTTTGAAATAATAACTATTCTCTTAGCAATAACAATACTCCTATTTTCAAAAAAGAAAAAATGACATCCTCCCAAAATAAATCCATCTAAAGATGGGGGTATCTCACCCTGTATAATTTTTTATAACATAATGAAATATATAAAGGCCGAAAAATCGGCCAATTTCAAGTTTTAGCCTTCTTCTTGACTATAGAGACGCGATAGAATTCGCTATATCTATCTTTGCACGTTCATTTGTGTTTGAAAGAGGAAAAAGCTTGTTACGCCACTTATCATCACCTCATAGGTTTGACTAGATTGAAATGACGAGAAACTACTACTACTATCCTCCCAGTTTTTGACATGGACCCAATGTTCCCAGATCCATGTCTGACCTGATTTATCAAATGCTTGTGCACGAATCATCACGTTCACACCAGCAGCCTGTGGATCATCTCCTAGAGGTTCTCCTACTACGTCAGGTATTTGTTCAACGTCACACCACCAGCTATATTTACCAGAGCCAGGAGGGTCATCTTCATAAATTTTAACTGGTTCTCTATCCTCAAATGGTTCTATGTTAAATTCTACATAATCAATTTCATCGTTATCAATAGCAGAGGAATTTATCCAGAATGGAATATCTACTTGTGACTCATCTTGAGGATAAGTTATGTTGCAAAATGGTCTTTCAGCATCTATTTTGATATATTCATATTTAGGTGGAGTTTCAACATTACCAGCTTTATCCACTGACCAGAAGTAAATATCCCATTCACCTAACCAGTTGGTTGCAGAGTTAACAGTGAGCTGTATACCACTACCTTCACTGTATGTTTGTGTTGGTTCGCTGTTTAATGTATAATATGTTGCATCAACACCACTACCTGTATCTACTGGGAAGTCTTGTGCCATAAGCCATATTATTACTCCATCAGATATCCAAATATCATTTTTACCTTTAATTCCATCTCTATCTTTTACTTGAGTTAACGGTGGTTCTGTATCAGTACCAATATATTCAACTTTCCAATGGTCAAGATTAGGAGTTGTCGATGGATCATCTCTATGGAACCTTGCTTTAAGCCGGATGTTATCTGTATTAATACTTTCAATATTTGCCCCTGGTGATATATCCGGTATCAAAATCTGGAGGGTTTCACCATCTAGTAAATCAAAGTCAACATCTCCTGTTTTTGTTGCATCAAATAATACCCATTTCTCCCAATTACTAGGATTAATTTCCTTTGAAACAATATGGGCATCTAAAACCATGCTTATTTCATCATCAAACGAATATGTTACTTGTGAGCTACTAGGTATATTAAGCGACCAGACATTGAAGTAAACATCAGGCATGTCATTAAACGGGCTTTGATAGGTAACACGCGTGTCTTCCCATGCTACAAATATTTTATCACCATTTGAACCAATATTTGCCCAATCACAAGGTTCATTATTAATATCTGATAATTTCAAAGTATAAGGGTTGACAGACCCTGTGTCATTAACCATTTTACCCCATATGTCACTACTGCTACCACCCCAATTATCATAGGAGACAAAGAACGAAGTAGTTAGATAAGGCACTATATCTGTCCTGCAGAATTCACCATTTGCAACTTCAAAAGTATCAACATAAATATTACCATTTTGATCAAGGATTTGTCCCCATATTGGACCTGTCCAATCACCATCACTAATATCATCTTCCTGCCAGGTTACAAGAAATCTTTCTGTTAGTTCACAGAATGCTACACATGGGAAATTATAATCTGTACTAGTAGTTCCATCTTCAGATATTTGAAATCTTCCACCAATTGGAGATCCAGTAGAGGTAAGTAGTTGGCCCCATATTTCAAAGGGTCCTGTTGCAGGATTATCTGATGATTCCTCCCAAACAACTAAATAATGTTCATTTACGTTATCAAAAGTTACCCATGGTTCACATTGAATATTAGGTTGATTGCATATTGCAAAAGCACTACCAACTGGATTTCCATTGTAATTATATAGCCTTCCATAAAT
>DAOWIZ010000065.1 GCA_030640585.1 Thermoplasmata archaeon | reverse complement strand
CCCAACGAAGTTATCTATTTTTTGTTTTTCCATGAGGAAACTATGAACTTCTAAATAACTACTAATGCGACCTATATCCATCCAATAGCCATCAAACTTATAACCATAAAAATGCCCAGTGTCTTTGATGATTTGAGGGAATATTTCTTTTTCCATTGAAACCAGATGACCAGTATCTATATAATCTAAGATTTCTGGTTCAAGACAATATACACCTGCGTTGATTAGATCAGATGGTGCATCTTCTGGCCGTGGCTTTTCTACAAAACCAATAACGTTACAATCTGGTTTTATATCTACTACTCCAAACTCTGAAACATTTTTTACAGGCCACAATGAAATAGTAGACACAGCATTATTTTTTTGATGGAAATCTATCATAGTTTTTAGATTTAGCGAACAAATTACATCACTATTAAGTACTAAAAAACGCCCGGTAATGTGTTTTTCTGCAAATTTTACTGCACCACCTGTACCAAGGGGTTTTGGTTCATCATTTACAATGATTTCTTTTCCACAATCATTTTCTTTGAAATAGTTTTCTATCTGGTTTTTACGATAATTTACTGCTAGTATTACTTTATCGACTTGTTCAGGTAAACTTTCTATTATATATGTTATCATTGGTTTGTTAAGAATTGGTAACAATGATTTTGCCCTTGAATATGTAAGTGGACGTAGTCTTGTTCCAAATCCGCCTGCCAGGATAATTGCTTCCATATTATTGCTCTCTATAAAGTCTTTATTTTGAATGGGTAGAGCATACATTTTATAAATAAGTCTTTCTAAAGCCAAGCGAGTTTTAACAGATAGATTACTTACATGTACAAATGCATATCTACATACAAAAAAGGCTCATATAACCTACATCTCATAGTTCAAAAGTAGGACGAGATGTAGATATGAGCGGAAATAAATATGAAGATATAATGACAGTAGGTTTTATTTCAGCAGTACTTATATTGATGATATTGATACATATAACTGGCGCTCTATAGAAAAACCGTTTTCATAAGGGAAAAGTTTATAAATAACTAAATATGTACGATTAAGTGATTTTATGGGAGCCGAAACAGTTGATTCTGAAGAACCTGTAAGCAAAATGATTATTGGAAAGAAAAGGGAATGGGAAACAGATGAAGAACTAGCTTTGCATATAATGCATAAACATAACATATGCAGAGATACTGTGGAGACAATGCCAGCATTTGAAGAACATCTAAAGCCATTGTTCTCAAAGGACGAAGAAAAATAACGTCCCTTTATCCATTTACCAATATTTCAACTTTTTTACGAAATACATATAAAATATTATTAGATTCAGGGCAAATGAGGGTTTTATGATAGATATTGGTAGGCTATATTCAGATAGAGCAGGAAAAATGAGGAAATCTGAAATCAGAGAGCTTCTTAAAGTTACTCAGGATCCTGAAATTGTATCCTTTGCAGGTGGTCTGCCTAACCCAAAGTCTTTCCCAATTGATGACTTGCAAGATGTCGTACATAATGTTTTGAAAAACCATGGCAAAGCCGCTCTTCAATATGGAACAACACAAGGGCTTAGGGAACTCAGGGAATCCATTGCTAAAACATCAAGAAAGGATGGTATGGATGTTGATGCAGATGACGTAATTATCGTCAGTGGATCGCAACAGGGTCTTGATACTGTTGGTAAAGTGTTTCTTAACCCAGGTGATACTGCAATTGTTGGGCTTCCATCATATCTAGGTGGGATAAACGCTTATAGAAGTTATGAGGCTAATCTTACAGGTATTCCAGTTGACGAAGAGGGAATGAGAATTGATATCCTTGAAGAAACCGTTAAAAATTTGTTAAAAGATGATATTACTCCGAAGTTTATCTATGTTGTACCAACGTTTCAAAACCCAGCAGGGGTTGTAATGCCTGAATCCAGGCGTAAAAAACTTATGGATCTTGCATGTGAACATGACCTTGTAATTATTGAGGATGACCCATATGGAAAACTACGTTTTGATATAGATCATATTAAACCAATCAAATCTTTTGATGATGAAGGACGTGTGATCTATATGTCAACGTTTTCAAAGATTCTCGCCCCAGGTTTTAGGCTTGCATGGATGATATCATCAGGCGAACTGAAAAGGAAAATGATTATTTGTAAACAAGCACTTGATCTTTGTACTAATACTTTCACCCAGTTTATCGCTGATGATCTTATGAGAAGCGGATCACTTGATTTGCATATAATGAAAATCCGTGAGATGTATAAACCTAAACGTGACATTATGATGAGTGCTATGAAACAATACTTCCCAGATGGTTACAAATGCAATAAACCTAAGGGTGGTATGTTCGCATGGGTAACACTACCAGAGGGTATAGATACTGAAACAATGTTTCTTGACGCAATTAAAAATAAGGTTGCATATGTTCATGGTAAAGCATTTCATGTAGATGGTGGTGGTGCTAATTCTATGAGACTTAACTTCTCATATTCTAGTGATGAACAAATAGAAGAGGGTATGGAAAGACTAGCTAATGTAATAAAGCAAAAACTTGAAGCCAACAAAGCTGTTGCATAATGAGTATGCACCCTAGTAAAAAGATAATATTTATTATAGCAGGTGTAATAGTTTCTACTAGTTTTCTATCTGGATGTACACTTAGTAATATTTTTGGTACAAGTGTTACGTTAAATTCATGTGATATTTGTGATAATGATGGTTTTGCTGGTTTAAATCTTGATTTTTCTTGCACAGGTACTGTAACGGTTAAAACCTCTGGACCTGACACTGAGGAGATTGACTCAGAAATGTTTTTTTCTGGGAATCATAAAGCAATTTTGAATATTGGTTCATATCGCAGTAGCATAAACCAAGGTCAATATAGTTTTAAAGCCTATAATAGTAATGATAAAGAGGTTTTTGAAAAAACATTTTTTTTTAATGG
>DAOWIZ010000008.1 GCA_030640585.1 Thermoplasmata archaeon | reverse complement strand
TGATGTTAGATGTCTTGTAGATTGTTTTTTACCTGGTGGTTTAACACTGGTTTTAAATAAAAAAAATGTTGTAAGTGATATTGTCACGGGTGGTTTGGATAAAATTGCTGTTAGAATACCTGATAATGAGGTTGCTTTACGGTTGGTTTCTGTCGCCGGTCCAATTACTGCAACTAGTGCAAATATTCATGGTCAGGAAACACCACATGTTATAAATGAGATTCAGATGCAGTTTGAAGATGAGAATATCGCGATTTATCTTGACTGTGGAAAACTAAATGGAGAACCATCTACTATTGTTGATATGACCGGGGATGAACCAAAGATTTTACGCAAGGGAGATATAACCCATAAAGAAATAATGGATGCGATAAAACGTGGATGACCGGGTTTATGAGAAATACATTCGTGCTGGTAAGATAGCTGCATCTGCTAGAAATTATGGTGCAGATTTGATTAAACCTGGTATTAGTTTTTTAGAAGTTGCAAATAAAATTGAGGCAAAAATAACAAAAGAAGGAGCAGGTCTTGCATTTCCTGTTAATATCTCTGTTAATGAACTTGCTGCTCATTATAGCCCAAGACATGATGACAAGTTGGTTTTTAAAAAAGGTGATGTTGTAAAAATTGATGTTGGCACCCATATCAATGGTTATATCGCAGATACTGCTGTAACTGTTGAGGTTGATACAAATAAGTATAGTGATATGATTAAAGCATCCAGTGATGCTCTTGATGTAGCAATTGATATGATACAGGATGATGTTGAAATATCGTTAATTGGTAAAAAAATACAGGAAACTATCGAGTCCTATGGATATAAACCAATTAATAATTTAACAGGCCATAGCCTTGAGCAGTATTCACTTCATTCAGGTATATCTATTCCTAATGTTTCAGATATGTTTAATAAATCCAAGGCTGAAGAAGGGTCTGTTTTTGCAATAGAACCATTTGCGACAAATGGTGCAGGTCGCGTTATCTCAGGTCGCGGTAGTAATATTTATTTATGTAAGAAATCTTTAAGATCACATCTTGCTAGAGATAACAGGTCAAGGATTTATTTTAATAAAATAAAATCTCAGTTTAAAACACTTCCATTTGCACAACGTTGGTGTGAGAAATCATTTAATAATTCTGACGTTGTTCTCAGAAGACTTACTTTTTTAGGTCTTTTAAACCATTACCCCCAGCTCGTAGAAGCAGGTGATGGTATTGTTACACAAAAAGAACATACTGTAATTATACGAGAAGATGGATGTGAAGTGACAACAAAATAAATGATGTGGAGAGATATTATAATGGTTGCAAAGGGTGGTAAAACCGATACAAAGAAGAGCAATGCCAAAAGTGCTGCTAAACTCATTAAAATGGAGGAACTTAGTTGGAAACAGATAGATGATCTTGATAGAGATAAGACAATTTTCTTTTTACCAATTAGCCCACTTGAAGAACATGGCCCGCACCTGCCTGTTGGAACTGATCTCCTAACTTCCAGGGATTCAGCTATTGAGGCTATTAAAATTTTGAATAAGAAAAACCCTGATATAAACTGTGTTCTCCTGCCTCTTGTTCCCGTTGGTTTTTGTAAATTTAACACGGATTTTCCAGGTAGTATATCTGTTAGTAGTAAAACTGTTAGAGATATAGTATATGGCACGGGTTCCGCCCTTGGAAATCATGGTTTCAAATATTTAGTTATTTGTACATATCACATGGCTGCTGGGCATCTAAAGGGTATTTATTCTGCTATGAAAAAACTCAGATCAAAATATAATATGAACGTATGTGAACCATGGGGTCCATATTTCCATAATAAAGAAGTTGAAAAACGTGAACCAAAACTTGGTTTTGATACAAGTAAAGAATGTCATGCTGGTTTCCGTGAGACTTCACTTATGAAATATCAATATCCATACTTAGTTGATGAAGGATATAAAAATTTACAAAGTATTTATCGTGATCTAACCTCACCTCGTACGGTTGGAAAAAAATTTAAAGAACTAGGTTTAAAACAGGGTTATGTTGGTAGTCCTGCACGTGCTGATGCTGATTATGGTCGCTGGTTTTTCAATGAAACAGTGAATTGTTATGTTGAGGCAGCACAAAAGTTGTATAATGGAAAAAAGATGCCTGATCTTCCACGTAATATCAAAAATGCGATGAGAGCATTATTCTGGCAGTAATCTTTCAAACAATGCATTGATCATGAGTGGTAGTAGTACTGTTGCATCTCCATCTATTGTCACGTTGTCGGCTTTTTCTTTGATTTTACCCCAGCTTATTCCCTCTCTTGTCTGTGCACCACTTAGACTGCCATCATATTCTACCGCAGTTGTTATATAAACAGCATAATCTAAACCATCTCTAAATTGTGCCCACCAGATAGTATGATGCTTTGATATTCCTCCACCAATAATTAGTGCACCACTTTTATCTGCATCAAAAATTATATCTGAAAGATCTTGTTCATCTTTTAATAAATCAATTACAAAATCACGATGTGTCTGATAATACATCCATATCTGGGAGCCAAAAGCACCATCAGTAATTCCAGGTACATATATTGGTATCTTGTTTTTGTATGCCCAGTAAATTATTGATTCCTCGTGTTTTTTTTCTTTCTCTATGTGTTTTCCAAATTCCCATATCAGGTCTTTGGTTGACCATTTATTACTTTTTTCACCTATTTGTTTTAGTATGGGTTGCATTTTTTCTTCTAGTATTTTTCCATAGCATTCGTTAGGTATGAATATATTTCCTAACCGGTTTACTCCTTGTTTGTATAGTTTGCTATCATCTACCATGAAACTTCCATGATAGTAGTCTTCCCATATCCGTGCTAGGTCATGGTCAAGTGTTCCACAAGTAGTTATAATAACATCAAAAAGTTTGTTTTTAATTAGTTCTTTTATAACTCCACGTGTACCAGTTGATATAATACATGCTGGAAATGATAAAAATTTTACACAGTTTTTTTCTTTAACCATGTTTTCAATGATGTCAACACCAGTTGCTACTTTTTTTGCTGTAAAACCACCTGAGTCGTAGAGTTGTTTTATGAGATCGTTTGTATTCAATCCTTTCTGTGGTTTTATGTCTTTTACCGGTATGTTTTTCATTTTGTTTCGTCACCATTTTTTAGTAAACAGATAATGCTGCATAGCCTACACAACTATTGCCTGGGTGAACCTCATAGGAGGTCCCATATTTAAGTAATTCTGCATGTGTGGCACCAAGAAGACTGCATGCGGTAAGCATTGCACCAACTGGTCCATATCCACACATTGTTATATTGTTTTCATGTACTGTTTTTATCAATCCTTCCGGGTCCATATCTAATATTTTATTTATTGCAAGTTTATCTTGTTTTTTTGCGTAGTCATCAACACGTATTCCTTCTGGCGGCATGCTGCTATAGTTGAATCCAGCATGTGAAAAATCAGTACTAGCAATTATCACAGTTTTTTCTTTTATGTTTTTAACGACTTCTGCTATCATCTCACCGATCTCCTTTGATGTTGCATAGTCCTGCATGCCCATGCATATTGGTACAAAACATATTTTTTTGTTCTTTGCTATGTATTGTAAAAATGGTAATTGTACCTCTATACTATGTTCATGGGCATGAGATATTTCATCATCATCAATTATTCCCTTAGTTAGTTGTTTTGCAATGTCTTGATTTATTGGTACTTCACCTAGTGGTGTTTCCCATATTCCACTAGTCATAACTGATACACCAGATCCCATCCCTGTATGATTTGGACCAAGTATTATGAAATTTTCTGCAAAACCATTTTTTGCAAGAAAATTATATGAATGTGTTGCTATTGCTCCTGAATAAATATACCCTGCGTGTGGTACAACGAGTCCAAGGATATTCTTTTTTCCTTGCCTTATTTCTGGAAGGGTTTGTGGTCCACGTTCTTCTAGGAAACATTCCTTTATTCTATCTTCAAGAGCATCTCTTCTCGCCTCATAGAACTGTCCTGCAACAATTGGTATTCTAATTTTATTCAAATTTACACCTTCCAGAAATCATAATTACTATGTTATGCATATAGTTTTTCACGCAAAAAATATAAATACATTTGATTAATTCGGGATAAATACCTACAGGAGGATTACATCATGGAGACAGTCTGTTACATTGAGATAATCAAGGATGGAAGAGACTTCGTTGCAAGAGCACATCTGTCAAATGGTTCAACAAAAGAATACCGCCATCAAAACTTTGAAGATGTTCTCACTGAGATGGTAATAGATTTACAGGAAGAATTAGCCGACTCTGAGATAAATTAAAAAAGAGAATCTGTCCTTTTTACTTTTCTTCCTTGTTCATTATTTCATCAGTTTTAGCGTTTTCTGGTTGTTTTATATTGTTTTGTAGTTTTTTCATCTCATAATGTGAAATAATAGATACTCCAATAGTGCAGACTATTGCTGTTCCTAGTATTACTACAAACGTGGCATCTTGGAAGAATCCTACCATTGCAGGTCCTAGATCTAATCCTTTTTCACCAACCAATACTGGGCCAAAGGTAAGCGCTAGTATTGCTGCTGCAAGGCCACGTGGCATCATCACATTCATTGTTTGTTTATCGTCTTTTTCGAATCCTCCACGGAATGTCGCAATTTGTACTGCAAGATATCGTAAGCCTAGAAGTGCAAGTAGTACTAGTATTCCAACGATTATAAACTCGATTTTTTGAAAACTAACCATCATTCCCAGATAAACAAAAAAGAATGTCCTTATTACAAACGATGTAAGAGAATGGAATTGTTTAGTTTCTTCATCCATTTCAAATTTCCTGCCACTGTATTTTACCATTTTTAATATTTTTTTACCATTCCCAAGTACAAGTCCAAACATTAGACAAGATAAAGCTCCTGCTCCACCCCAGAATGACTCCGTTAAACAGTATACAAGAAATACTATGGCTAATGTGAGAATATATGAGAATTGTTCTTTTCGTAGTTTATGCATTATAGGCAACCATACAAGTCCTAAAGCAGCTCCCAGTACAGCACCAACTGAAAATGTGCTCACCAGACTTTTTATTCCTTCCCCTATACTGGCACCTGATGTTATCATAACAAATGCTGCTAGAAATACTACAATTGATAAAGGATCTGTGAGTATACTTTCAATTGATAGAATCATTTTTGTTTTATCTTGAAGATTTTTAAGTCTACTTGCAAGAGGTATTACTATTGGGCTACTTGTTCCACCAACTATTGCGCCTAGTACTACTCCAATTATTACACTTTCCCTTGCAGTAAGTGGAAGTATTCCTGATATTGACAATAATATTATAATTGCCATTGTTACAAGCAAACTCAAGCAGAACCCTGTAACTGTCAACAGTAGTCCACGAGGTGCTCCTTTGAAGAGTTGATGTAGATCAATGTTTATACCACCGTCAAATAATATTATGACAATTGCAACTGCTGCAAAAAAACCGGAGATAGTTCTTAAAAGATTTTCACCTAATTGTTCAATTTGAGTATTAAAAATAAAGCCTACAACAAGTCCAAAAAGCAGTAACCATACAATACTTGGTATTTGTGTACGGTTGAAAATATAATTACCTATGAACCCTAAAACCATTATTGTCCCTAGGGTAATCATCGCTGGAATTACGATAGTTACATCACTCATATAAGTTTTACAAAAACTAAAACTTGGATTTAAAACTTGCTTTTTAAATATGAAAAAACTATATGCCACTTAGACTACTGATAAGTATCATTGCACAAAACGCAGCTAAAAGAGCAAACATAACAAGTGTAGTAGTTTTTTTCTTTTTAAGAAATGCCTTATATTTTTCCTTGCATTCATCTGAACAGAGTGTTTCACTTATAGGTATTGCTTTCCCGCATATCTGACAATGATAATGTTGAGGTATTTTTTCTACCATATCTATCAGCCATCCATATATCGTTCTAGTTTGTAATGTTTTCTCATGACTCTATAATAACTTTATCATTTTCTATTTTTATTTTTACAAGTGTTGTAACTGGGATGTTAAATTCTCTTCTGATTTGTTCTATGCCGTCTCCTTTGTATACTGCTATAAAGACACCTTTAACATCAATATTTGTTTGTTTCATAGCCGAGAGAACTGCACGTAGCGTCTCGCCTGTGCTGAGAACATCATCTACTATGATTATTTTATCGTTTTTTTCAATGCCGTTTATGTATAGTTTCGACTCTGAGTATCCTGTTTTTTGAAAAACACAGATTTCACCAGGTAGATTATATGTTCTTTTTCTAATGATTGTAAATGGTATACCTGTTTTTTGTGAAAGCAATGTTGCTAGTGGTATGCCCATTGCCTCCATTGTTACAATTTTATCAATTCGACCAAGTTTTTGAATTTGCCTTTGTATCTCATCTACCACCTCGTTTAAAAGACTGGGTTTTATCTCGGGTATTCCATCTGTTATCGGGTGGATGAAATAACAATAATTCCCTTTTTTCATAACCTGTGCAGATTCTAATGTTCTTTTTAAATGCTCTAATGTCATAGTTGACCTGTTTGTTTGCATACTTTTTCCAGATCTATTATGAAATCATCTATGATTTGTTGTGTGATATGTGGCATTAGAACCAGTCTTATGCAACCTATCCGGTCTATTTTGTTCACCTTCCAGCCATACTTGGTTAGTTCTTGTACAACTACATCTGGTTTTTTTAGTTTGATACCTACTACATTCATTATGGGTTTTATTATTGGTTGTAGCCCTATTTTTTGTAGTTTTTCTTCTGTGTAACGTGTTCTATTCATACAATCATTTATTAGTTTTTCATATCCATCCATGCCCATGTATTGTGTTACTGCATAAGCTGCAGCTACTGGTCCGCCACTTCTGGTTCCCATAAGCCCCGTTTGTGTTTTACTGCTTACACATGATGATTCAACACTTATTTTTTCTGCAAGTTTTTTATCCCTTATTATTAGTGTACCTAGTGGTATTGCTGAGTATCCCATCTTATGTGAGTCAATTGAAATTGTATTTACTCCTTTTAGTTTAAAATCAAAATCAGGTACGCCGTATCCTAGTCTTTTAAGAAACGGTATTACAAAACCACCGAATGCTGCATCGACATGTAAAAATATTTCGTTGTCCTGGCATATGTTACTTAACTGTGGTATTGGGTCTATTGTTCCTAGTTCTGTTGATCCTGCTATTCCAACTACTGCGGCTGTATCTTTAGAAATTTTTTCTTCAACACAATCTATATCCATGCAGTAATTTTTGTCTAATGGTATTGGTATGAGTTTCATATCCATTAGCGATGCTATTTTTTGAAAAGAAAAATGAGCGCTCTCAGGTAGTATTATTTCTTTTTTCTTTGAAAGTTTTTTTGCAAGCCACATAGATGTTATGTTTCCCTCGGTTCCGCCACCTACTATGATCCCTGTTGAATTTGTTGGAGCATTTAGTAGTTTTGAAATGAAAATTATTAGTTTTTGCTCTATTTCTTTTGTACCTGGAAATAGTTCTGGGTCGCCTAAGTTGGTTTCTAAAAATTTCATATATACTTGTTTAGCAATTGGATGTAGCTGAGTACACATGCTTCCTAGTATATGTCCGCTTTCATATGTGAAATCTTTTTTTCTAATTCTATCAAGTTCTTTTAATATGATATCTTGTTTGCCTTCATTCATTGCTTGTGGAGTATGTTTGTTTTATTGAAAAAAGATTCTATTGATTGTTGATGGTTTTTACTGCTGTTTCCCAATAGAAATTAAATGATTTAACAAAGAGATATGATCAATGGTTTTTTGTATTTAGACTTAGTAGTGATTACTTATTTAATTTGTCACCACAATCTAAAGAATCAGGATATATCCCAATCTACACCTGAATAGATTTTTTCTTTGTTTATTTTTTCATATTCGTTTAGTTTTATTAAATCATCATCTTCATTGTGTTGTCTAAATCTACTTAAAAATTCCAAACTTTTATTATACCCAAATCTAGAGTTATTTTGCTTTATGCTTATCCCATCTCCTAATATTTTAAATCATTTGCAAGTATTTATCTTTTTCCACTTTTAGGACTGTGCCAGGATGTTTCATTTCTTTCTGTTAAAAATGTTTGTTCTCCGCCATTTATTTTAAGATATGGTATTGTAATATTGCCAATGCTAGATGTTGCGTTTGAAAAGGTATTATTTGCTTCTTTATTGTATAATTTATTATCTGTTGTTTCATAACTTAACTGCATATCAAAGTTTTGAAGTAGTTCATTTGCAGTTGATTTTGTATTAAGTGTGCTATCCCAAAGCTGAAAATTTTTATTTTGGAGATACAGAAAATTGGCGTAATGCTTTTAAAAAATGTTTTGGAAAACAAAAGTTAATTTTTTATCTAGTATTTGGTGAACCAACATTGGGGGAAGCTTTTTATGACGTCGTAAATATAATTGAATCTGAACCAAATTGGCATCTTAGGATAACAACTAACCTATCTCAGCCTTTGGAAAGATTAGTAAAAACACATTTAGCAAAAGAAGGAAGGCTAAATATTAACGCTTATCTTTCAGTTAAACAACACCCAGGCATACTTATGCTCTTACGGCATGCTGGATAGGGTGTAGTAGGTTCCAAATAAAGGTTATTATATTGACTGTTTAATTTGAACAGCAATGGCATGAAAAATATTCTTTCACGGATAAATCTTGTTTTAATGTTTTCTTTTATATTATTGATTTTTTCTTGGCTTATTGCTCTTTTAGTTCTAATACTATACAAAGGAGACGATTTTTTAGTAGATTTTTCTGTGTTTACAGCAGATGCAAAAGATATTGTCACTAACATTAATACTGTTATTATGCTAAATATAAGTATTTTTTTTTTCATTTTTTATCACTATCCAAACATTTATTACCAATATATAAAAGAAGTATATAAATATTATGCTAGTTTTATCTCTTATTATATATAGTAACTAACTATTAGATAACTTTTTGACTAAATTATCACCCACACCCAATTAATATAAAAAGATTTAAATACAAAAAGTGTGATATTATATTATGTATATGAAGCTAATGTATAAAATATTTACAATTTTCATAACCTTCCTGCTGGCTGTTCCAATTGTTGTTTCAACTAATAAAATCGAGAGTTCAGATGAAGACTTGGATACAATAACTATTAAAATCGCTCAATATCCACGTTATGCTGGTTGTGACCAAATATTTGATTATATTTTCAACTATAATTGGAATTCAAATGGGAAAAACTATACTTTTAAGATAAAAGAACTAACTCTTGAAGAAACCGTTGGGGGTGGAGAGATGCCACTAAACGTAGAAAATTATGATATGCTATTGGTAGGAGCCAGCTTTGATAGCTTTTATAAAAATGGATTAGATAATAACTTATTAGAAAATATAAGAACTTTTGTTTCAGAGGGTGGTGGATATCAAAGCGTTTGTGCAGGAACTATTTTTTCTACTCAAGGTTATGAACATCCCAATAGACTCTACAAAAAATATATGAATAATAATGTTTTAAAAATTGCAGATGTTTATCTAAATCTAGATATGCTTGGAGAATCTCAATATGTCTTCAAAGGGGGGCTTGGATCTCATGCGATTACAATGGAGGATAGAGTTGTCAGGAATAACTCCAACCCAATTTTTAAAAACTATCCATATGATATTGTAAATATATCATATTCTGGAGGCCCTGGTCTTTATTCAGCTAACTCTAGTGACCCAATATATGGCGATGTTACACCTCTTTTAATTATAAATGAGGAACTTATGGAAACCAAGCCTTTACATTGGTTTGTAAAGGGGATATTGCCTGGTTGGATTCCAATAAAAAAAGTAAAAACAGATATGAAAGGACAATATGCTGCTGTTGCTAGTACTTATGGTGATGGGAAAGTTGTTGTTTTCAATTGCCACCCTGAAATCGCTCCTGTAATAAATGGTACAATAGAAGAATATCTTGGTGAGCCATGTGGGTATGGTTTTATGCCAAAAACCATATTTCCAATTAGAGTTGTTTTTGATTGGCATGGAACCAGGTTAAATATTAGTCATAACTGGTGGATGCATCGTCGATCTGCTGCATGGATAGCAGGTGTACCTGATGAAGATCTTCCCCCTTATAATGAACTTGCGACTTTTATTAATAAACCAATGTCCGGGCTTGGTTTACACGAGTTTTATTTTGAAGATGAGGGAATTATCTATGGACATGGAAATGCTAATGAAGTTTCTAATATAGATAAACCTTCAGTTGAACTAGCAAGACAAATAGTAGAATGGGTTGGAATGACTGTTGTTGCAGGTAATATAACCGTTCAAGGATATGCTGAAAATAGTAAAATTATGGAGTTTTATATGGATGATGTACTACAATATACTGATACTGAACGGCCGTTTAAATGGAAATTGAATAATGGTAACTTCAGCGGCGTTCACACTCTCGAAGCGCGTTCATATGATGAATATGTAAATTATGCATACGATAGTTCAGAGTTTTTCTTTATCAACATTTAATTTTTTTTAAATGTCAATTTAATAGTAGTTCCTCAAATATGTAATATTCAAGATCATAAACTGATCTTAATACACTATCAGGTTCTGTAAATGTTCCACCCATTACATTATCATTAAATGTATATGAGTCAACTACTACAACGATTTTACCTTTTTCTAGTTCTGCTACCGCAATTGATGTTTCATTTCTTTCTGTTAAAAATGTTTGTTCTCCACCATTTATTTTAAGATATGGTATTGTAATATTGCCAATGCTAGTTGTTGCATTTGAATCTGTATTATTTGCTTCTTTACTGCTTTCATTATATAGTCTATGGTTTGTTGTTTCATAACTTAACTGCATATCAAAGTTTTGAAGCAGTTCATTTGCAGTGGATTTTGTATTAAGTGCGCTGTCCATTAAAAGTATCTCTCCGCCTTGTTTAACATAATCTGTTATTTGCTCTATTTTTTCATCTGTAAATGATTTTATCGGGTTTATTATTACAACAACATCTCCATTGTCCATAGCATCTGTTAATGTTTTTTCTAATGCTGGGAAGTAACCTACACGTTGAACCCATACAAAAAATGTACCATATAGATCGTTTTCATTGCTAAATCCCATGCTTGGACTGTGTTTTATTACTGCATCTGAATGTTCTTGTTCAAAACAAATCTTTGTATAATCTGAATGAGCAGATGGTAGTTGATAATTAGAAGTGTTAATAGATGTAAAAACAGGTGTTGCACATGAAAACGCTAAAATCCCAATTAGTAAAAAAACAAACAAGATATGGGCTTTTTTCTCATTTCTCATAATGTAAAGTGCAATAATTAATGAAACAATTGCTATTGCTGTAAAAACAGTGTTTAGATATGAATATGTGTTTTCCCTGTTTAGATATTCTATTACTCCTAAGTTAAAATCTTTGTAACCATCCATAAACATACAAAAGTTTGAAAAACAAGTACTATCTGTAAATGCTAGCACTCTTCCTTTACCATGTTTAACTGCTACTACTTGCAGTAGTAGTCCATATTCAATGTCAAGTGATTCGTGGTTTTCTCTGAAAAAGTTTTCAGTAGCATATGTCCCTGGTTCACCAAGGAGTCTATTGCCTATTATTACGTTTTCAGAGTTTATCGGTGCACTTAGTGTACAAGAAGTTAAAAACCCGAATTCTTCCATGTTTTGTACAACTGGATGCGGGAACATCGACTCTGGTTTATAATTTGATGTCATGCCTGTTCCCAGTTCATAGGTTGAATCAGATAAATACGTGATCCCAAAGTTTTCTGATACCATATTTAAATAGTAGTTCATACCAAAAACATTGGTATGATCACCAATCATGTATAGCCCACCACCATTTTTTACAAATTGGGTGATATCATTTATTTCTTGATCGGAGTAAAGGTTTGTTGGACATTTGAGAATCAATACGTCATAGTTGTTGAGCAGACTTGATGTCAGTAGTTTATCTTCGTTTCTTTCAACCATGTAGTATTTATCTAGCCATTCAGCCCAGCAATAATAATTATATGTGGAAAGCATACCATACCATTCTTTATCAATTGGTCTTACCGAGTCTTCCCATTCGCTATGAACTTCGTCAATAAGTATTCGCCCTTGTTTTTCGGTTCCTGGATCTTGAAACGCAAATGTTCCTACTAGTGAGAATATAAATATGAACGTTAGTAGCATTGCAGCAAGTTGTTTTTTGCCTAACTTGAGTTTTTTGAAGCCATCTAGATCTAGTTTTATTTTATTTAATGGTAAGAATTTCATTAGTAGAAATACAAATGGTAGGAAGCTAACTGTTAGAAGTATTTGATCCCATAGTATTGATACATTTTTGTTTTGCATGAAGATGAAAAGTATCAGGATGTACCTTAAAACAAGATATATCAGGCTTAGTATGAGTAATACGATGATGTTTTTTGCAATTTTTTTAGGTTTTGATATAAAACAGAAAACAAGCATGGCTCCTATGAAAATGTTGAACCATGGGAAAAAACCTAGTTTTTCCCATGTTGTTGTAATGGCCCATGTTTGTTGATGTGTTTGAACAAATAATATTCCACTGTTAACTGATGTTTTTAGACCAAGAAGGTTTCCAGCGCTTGAAATTATCGATGATAAAGCATCTACTCGGTGTCCATGTGATACAAAAATTGAGTAAACGGGTAAAAACATTGTTTGAAGTGTTAATACTACTCCACTAAATGAAACTCCTAGAATTATCCAGTTTGCTTTTTCATTATCAGAAATCGATAGAGCACCGTACAGTAGTGTTGCAATTGTTAGAACAATTGGCCCGATACTATATGGCAATGGAATAATGCATATAGAAAGTAGCAGTGGTAGTAATATTAGTAGATATTTTTTGTCTAGTTTTTTGAAGTCTTGTTTCCAGAAGGCAAAAGTGCAGAACAATATTCCAATTATCAAAAAGGTTATTCCCATGTTGTAAGCTGGAAGGTTAAATATTGGAATAAAAAATAACCAGCTTGTTGAAAGGAAAAGTAATCCTGGCCAGAGTAATCGTTTCATTTCAGTACCTCCTTATCTTTTAATTCATCTATTATATTTTTCAGGAATTGTATATTGCCTGGCCAGTAATCATAAAGCGATTCGATGTTTTCATCAAGTAGGAATTGGCTGTCACTTATCAAAAGTAGTCCGCCTGTGTAATCTTCATATTGAGGGTTTGTTTCATTATCATATCTGGTTAATGTCATGAGAACAAATTGTGTTTCACTTATGTTAATACTATAGAATATTTCTGTTTTAAAACCTGTTTTATCTTGTATTTCTATTGGCCAGCTATCTACAAACCGTGGGGCTTTCTGGAAAAACTCTGGATCTTCTTCTACATATGGTACAGGCCCAAGAGGAATATCTTCAATATCTAATCCAAATTCATTTAGTAAAGGCATTGATGCAGCCTTATCATCAAATCCGGTTGCTAGAATAACAATTCCTCCACCTTCAATATATTTTATAATTGAATTTACCTCACTTCCAGAAAATTTCTTTGTAGGTGCATTAAAAACAACAATGTCACTATTTTGCATTTTTTCATCAGAAAATTTCCCCATCATTATAGGTAAATAATCGTTTCTCATCATATTTAACATAAAACCAGATAATGATCTACCTTCAGATAGTTGTAAGTTAAATCTCTCAATATGTGAGGAGTCAATATAGATAATATTTCCCTTAATTTCTGTTTCTTCTATCAATATCGGATTTAAGAAAGTAGATAAAACTAGAGCAATACAAAGGACTATCGGAAATATGGCAAATGTAATTTTGTCCTTTTTAGATTTTAAATAAATTATTGCTGCTGCTAAAAACATAATTATTGGTATTATTACTTGAGCATATTCAAGTGTTACAGCCCTGCTACTGCTCAACCAATTAAATACTCCGTGTAACATCGGAAGTGATGATGATATCGCAGAGTTTTGATAAGAAGATGTATCTCCAAAAACCATTACTCTGCCTGAGCCGTAATATGCACCAGCTGCAAGAATAACATCTCCAATTTGTTCACCCTTATTATATTCGTAGTCGCCTAGATATGCCCTTTCGCTGTTTAACCGATCTCCTTTGTCAGATAAGCCATATCTACCAATGATCATTGGGAAAGAACCAGTACCTATATCTAATGATGCACCGACACTTATTGACACAGAGCCTTTATCTAACTTATTTGTTACAGGATTGTGCATAAAATGATAGCACGTCTCCCATTTAAAGTCTGAATCAATTGGTAAAGCTGAGTCAAACCTATAACTTATACCAGCAGGTTTTAGAAGAGTGTTTAACGATCCTTGCATACCGCTAATGTCTGTATGATCGCCTAAAACAAGTAATGAGCCACCATTTTTTACAAAATTCCAAATAACGTTATGTTCATCTGTGCTAAATGTCTCGTTTAGATTTATAACAACAAAAACATCAACATCATCAAGAATTTCTTTTGTTATTTCTTGTGAGTCAATTATTGTTGTGTAATCTGTGAAATTTATAAGTCGGGTAATTGTATTATTCGCCTGAGTGGTCATATTCAAAATATCTGTTTCATTATCTCTTATTGTCTCTGTAAGATTTTCATATTGGGCAAATGAATTCTCAGATGGAAAATTCATATCCATAAACTTTGTTTCATTATCGACAACTATGCTTGTTTTATAACCTGAAAGACTGAGGTAATATGGTACAAGGCCAAACATACCAGATGATTGTCGCCCGTATTTCCCATATTCAGGTACATCCCAACTACCAAGCATGTTTTGACCATAGAATAAAACATGCGTCTCTTCATCTTCTGCTTTACCGGTGGCAGGAAATGTTGTTATAGCAACACTTGAAATTAATAATAAGACTAGTGCCCAGGTTGCTCCATTTTTAAAAACATTTTTGATGTTAAATCTTTTAAAGGTTGGTGTTTGACATGTCTCAAAATTTATTACAACCTTAGATAAGTAAAAGAATGTGGGTATGAAGCACAATATGAAAAGGATATAATGGTAATCCATTATGTTGCTGTTTGCTTCAAAATCAGCAAATCCTATTATGGCTATATAGATTATCCAGCAAATTAGAAGGCCGACTTTGTTGATTATAAATAATATCTTCCTTTTCATTCCTGTCAAAAAGAATACTGTGATTGAAAATATTAGAAAAGTTATTAGTGTCCATAGTCCACTAATTGACGGTCCTAATAATAAAGGCTGGCCAATTATTGAGCCTATGGTGTTTGTAAATGTAAGTGAGAATTGTTGTATGATGTACCATAATGAAGGTATTGTTTGTACAAATATGAAAAATAATGCATAGATAAATGATGCAACTGATAACATCTGCAGTTCTTTTCTTTTTATATTAATGCTCTGTAATGCTATATCTAACCCTGATAGCATAATTGGTATGCTAACAAACCAAATCATTTGGGATTTTGTAACTAATAATAGTACAAATGAGAAAATGATTAGGATTATGCCAATAAGAGTTTTGTTAGCAGTTGTTTCTTTTGACTTGATTAATTTTTTAAATATTTCCTTGAAATGTAGATTAAAGATTATCATGCCTAACAACAAAAATATTGATGATATTAGTACAAATGCCGACTCACAAATAAATAAGTTTAACGAGAGCAGATTCAACACCAGAAGAATAATTGAAATGTTAATTCCGCTGATTAAAATGTTTTTAAGTAGCACTTTATCTTTAATTAATTGCAACATTTTTCCCCCCGACATCTTCAATAGATGACATTATCAAACCAAAAGGTAAATATAATCTTGTCGTTTTTTTTAGTTTATATTTGGCTTTGTTTTAAATGGGAAGATGTAAAATTTACACAACATTTATATATCATGCTATGATATATCATATGAGGCAAATGATGAATAAAAAAATTATTGTTTTAAGTATCTTAACTGTTTTTATGCTAGTAGCCATATCATTGGTATCTGCTGTAAATATTGAGAAAACTGTTGAAAAGAAAGAATCGCCTTTGTTTGGTATTAGAACTAAAAGGGTAATTAACATTAACAGAGAAAACATCAAAGCGTGGTTTATCGGTAATAGAATATTTTTCTTACCATTCCAAATCAATAGAAACAACAACCAAAACATCAGAGACATAATACAAGGAAAATGCCCGGGCATGACAGAAGCCATATGCACTAGATACTGTACTTCATGGCTTTAAACAGTTAAAACAAATTCTGCCTCTCTTTACTTTTCTTTCTTCCTTTTCTTATAAAAAAGCCCCAAGAATACCCAACAATTCATTGTTGTGGATGAATTGGGTCTAACTTTTTTTAAACAATGAAATGATCTTTACCTAGTGAAATCCCCGATCTTTGTTTTACCTGTAAGATCTCCATAGATGTTGTATTCAAATACTTCTTTTCCGTCTTGTTCAAGGATATATCGCTTGACTGCGTCTTGACTGACATGTCCCGCACTGCCGCAGTAATATCCTCGTGCCCATAAATGCTTAAAATGTTTCCACTGGCTTGGGTAGCCTAGATATTCTAATTCAGGGAATTGTTCCCTGAGTTTACGTGATGAGACACCTTTCAACTGTTTTACGATAATGTAGGGTATGTGGGTGGGTTTTGCACCGACAAACAAGTGGATGTGATCGGGCATGATTTCCAGTGCAAGTGTCTCCAAGTGTAGTTGTTTGCATTGCTCTATGAGAAGTGTATTCAATGCTGTTTTTACGTTGTCTTCTAACAAGATCTTTCTATATTTCGGAATCCAAACAAGGTGATAGTTGATGTTGTACTTACAGTGGAACCCACTACGAACGGTTGCAATCTTCACATCCAGCTGATACTTGTTTGGATTGAAATGCGGGTAGTTGTGTAACATGAAGGATGACTTTGTGCAAACCATCGCTTAATACTACCTCGGTCACACCGTTGACCGATATGTTTTAAGCAAGATGGTTTGCGTTCCTTCATGT
>DAOWIZ010000072.1 GCA_030640585.1 Thermoplasmata archaeon | reverse complement strand
TTAAATAAAGACGCCGAGGAGGAGATTCGAACTCCTGTGAGGACGAGTCCTCACGAGATTTCCAGTCTCGCGCAGTCCCAGGCTGTGCCACCTCGGCAAAAAATAATACACGGACAGGGTAACAAAACCTTTCTTTTAAGTTTTTTTCCAGATAGATGGGTATGTTCCTTTTTTCATAAACACTCGTTCAAGATTTGTACATATCCCTGTATCCTTCTGAATAATTTCCTCTGTAGACATTAAAGTGTTAACAAGAGCGACACCTTCTCCTTTAAGAGTTAAAACAGCGGCCACATCACCTTTTTTAATATATGAGTCAACCTCAACTACACCAGGAACTGCAAGATCTGCACCATGGCAAAGCGCGTCAACTGCTGAGTCACGGATAACAATTTTTGGTAGATGATCCAACATTTTTTCCATTGGAAGAATTATTTCTCTGATTTTTTCTTCATTTTTTTCTTCCTTCCAAAATACATATACATCTTTTACATCCTGCAATATCACAGATTCTTCTTCAGATAAATTCCCTACTCTTGTACGTCTTAGTTCTGATAGATGAGCACCGCATTTCAGTTTTTTACCAATATCAACAGCAAGCGTTCTTACATATGTACCACTTTCACATCCAACACGAAACAGTACTTCTCTACCTTTGACTTGGATGACCTCAATATAATATATCTGTCTTTTCCTTCTAACTCTTTTAACTGCTGATCTAAGCGGCGGTAATTGAGTAATCTGGCCAACAAACTCCTTGCAGACATCCATAATTTTTTTCTTATCAACATCTTTATGAAGTTTCATCACACCTACATATTCTTTACCGGCGGATAGAAGAGCCTGTAACCCTCGTGTAGCATCATTAATCCCAATTGGTAAGACACCAGTTGCATTAGGGTCAAGTGTTCCACCATGCCCAATTTTTTCAACTTCTAACACTTCTTTAACCCAGGAGTCAACCTGATGAGAAGTAGGCCCACATGGTTTATCCAAATTAATCATACCGTTGTTAAGAAGTTCTTTAATGCTGCGTTCATCTGGAGATTTACCATAATTTGGATTTGTTTTTGCCTCTACTTTGATAAGTCGTTTATATTTTCTATCAGACGGCAAAACATGTTTATTTTTTACCATATTAATATGGGTTGAATAAAAACAAGTATAAAAAATGTTCACCACTATATTTTTTCAAGTATTATTTCAACTATTTCATCAGGTGTTAAGTTTTTTGTATCAATAACAAGGTCATAAATTGATGTATCTTTTAGGTCAATATCATAATATTTTTTATATCGAGCGACTTCGCTTTTCTCACGTTCAATTATTTCCTTTTTCCTCTCCTCAATGCTACCATTTTCTCTTTTTACGATACGCTCTGCTCTTGTCTGCATATCTGTATCAAGCATTACTTTCAACGCAGATATTTTGTTTTTATATGCAAGCCATCCTGCAAGGCGTCCTTCTAGAATTACATCTCCTTTTCTAAGTATCTCTAGTTGTTGGTCATCTAGTTCATGATCAATTTCTCTATTATTTTCACAGTATTTACCAAAATCTGCCAGTGTCATATTATGTTTTTTTGCAAGAGAGCGAAAAATCATCCCAGAATAAACATACCTTAGTTTGAGTTTTTCTTCTAAAAGATTACATACCGTGCTTTTACCGCTACCCGGTGTCCCACTAATGGTAATTACTGTCATGTTCTCTAATTATGTCTAGAGGGGATTATTCTCCCTCTGATGTTTTTCCATTGGTCTGACCATGTGATATATTTGAGCCCTCCTCGTATCATTTGCCCAACTACCATAGAAAATATCAGATATAGCCATAGCCATGTCTGCATTAGAAACGGCTTATAGAATAATGAAACCCCGCTACCCCATGGCACAGTAAGATAATAATAATCTAAATTTCCAAGGAAAAATCGTAGCCATATAAAAATTGGTACGATAAATACAAATAGAAAGATCATCGGCTTCATCATGCCACTTTGCGCTTCTGTTTGTTTTTTCATGATCTGTGGTTGAAGTTTCATAAGTTTGTTTACGCGGTTTTGATTTCCTTCTTTTCTTGCTTTTGTTATCTCTTTTTGAAATGCTTTGGAGGCTTCCTGGGCTTTCCCCATTTCTTTCCAATCCATAAAAAGATTATTGAAAAACGATGAAAGCGATGTAACAATTACACCTGCAAGAATAATAGTTAAAACAGGGCTGCCCCCATCAAATCCAATTAATGGGTAAAATACAGCATTAAAATTTACCTGAATCCAACGCATTATATTTTCATCTTGAAACATCATTAATGATCCAAACATTACAACCATCATGAGTATCAACTGGCTGCCTTGTGCTGCTTGATTACCTATTTTTTTCATATTTTTATCACTCTCGCTTTAGTACAGGTGCTGCTTGTTTCACAGCCTCTTCTATAGCATTATCATGGTTAAAAACAATTTTCACAGTTGCACCAGTGAGCGATGCATATGCCATAGCAGCAGCGCGATTCATCATCTGATGCTCATTAATTTCTTCCTTTGTATCCTGATCACGATTACGTGTTGTATCACCTGCACGTCTGTTAAAAATTTCTTCAGCATCTGCTTCAACTAAAACAATTGCTGTAGGATTAATTTTTTTTATAACCCATTCTGGTAACCCTGGCATATACCCCTTAGGTGTTTTAACGGTACAATGAGTATCAAGAATAACATCGCCCATAGATGCGACCTTTTCCGCACTTTTTATCTGTAGTTCTTTCTGTTGTTCAGGGGAAAGTTTTCTCATATCGTCTCTATCTTTAACAAAACCCAGATCCATTGCAATGTCAACCATGACTGTTCCAAAAGTAACAAACTGTATATCCATACCCTCAGCTGCTTTTTTCATAACTGTGGTTTTACCAACACCAGGTATGCCTGTTACTATTATAACTCCCATGATATATATTTCCTCACATTATTTTTTATTCGTTACCAAAGAATCCACGAAGTACTGGGTGCATCTCCATGGCCTGTTCTTTAGCAATATCTTCATACATACGAATCATAATGCCAACAGTAAGAAGCACACCGGTACCACTAGCTTTACCAATAGTACCTATACAATCTGCAAAACCAGCAAGTGCACCTACTGCGGCTCCACCAATAACTGTAACAACAGGAATATACCTTGCAAGAACTTTTTTTAAGACGCGTGGATCCCGCCGGAACCCTGGTATCTGCATACCACTGCCTTGAATTTGTTTTGCCACAGCAGCCGGTCCCATATTTGTAGTTTCAATCCAGAACTTTGCAAAAAGTATAGATCCAAATATCATAATTGAAAGATACAGTATGACCTTTATGGCATATTGCCATGCATCATGTCCAGCATATCCTCCATAAAGAATGGGCATAAGCCAACTATTAATGCCTCCTGGGCTGCTGAGATACCATGCTCCACCTGCTATTGGCTGAGTACTTTGTTGTAAATCATAAGCCCCAATCCACCATTGCCCTCCAAGAAGGGGTATTTTATCTCCTGCTTTATGAAGCAACATTGCAAACATGTTAACATTTGCTAGAAGTGCAGCCATAAGAATGACAGGAATATTAGAAGCATAAATCAAACGAATAGGATAACGACCTCGAGCACCACGAACTTTTCCATGGGCAAGAGGCAATTCTATACGAGACGACTCAGCATATACGACAATGAAGAATATAAGTATGGTACCAAGTAAAGGCACAATCGCATTTTCGTATACACCTGGCTGCCCCATAAACATTGTCTGATAACCCGTATTCATTATTTGGCCTAGTGACATCTCTGTTACTAGATAGTATGTACCAGGTATAACACCAGCAGGTGGATTACTAACACTAAGTTCTAAAAGCCCGTTTGTTGGGAACCAGTTAAACAAACCTGTAAATATTGCCTGGGAAACACCTGCAGCGATAAACAAGGATATACCTGAGCCAATACCCCATTTAGATATTAGTTCATCCATGAAAAACACTAGAAATGCGCCCAAACATAATTGGACAACAATAATGAGATTAGCTGAACCCACACCACCGGCCATACTGATCAAACCATCACTAGGTTGCAAATATCCAAATATCTGAGGGACGGCCTCAACAACTATCATCACTACAACAAGTACTTTCTGTGTACCTTGATAAATCGCTTTATCTTCTTTTTTAGTAAGATCAAGGTTAATTATTTTTGCACCGACGAACAACTGTAGAATAATAGATGCAGTAACAATAGGTCCTATACCAAGATGCATAATACTACCAGATGCACCTGCCATAATAAACCGGTAGTTTTCAAAAAGATCTATGATGTCTCCTTTAAGCCCAAAAATCATCACGTTTGTAAGCACAAAATAAAGAATTAGACAAAGAATCGTCCACATTATCTTTGTCCGAAACGTTACATGCCCCTCAGGCTTTGCAACAGCTGGCCAACGTTCAATAAGTGGTTTAAGTATAAATAAGCGGCTCTTTTTTTCTTCTGCCATGTATTTCAAACCCAAATAAATCTATTTTTTTATTCAGTTGATCCTTCAACTTTTTCCTCGGCAGTTTGTTTTACAGACTCAGGTTTGGAAAGTGTTATCTCTCCTCCTCGCTCTTTTATTTTCTCAACTGCTTTTTTAGATGCAGAGTCAACTGTTATTTTTATCTTAGTACTTATTTTTCCGCCACCAAGAAGTTTATCAAATCCTTCTTCTGTAAGGTTGATTGCTTTTTTGCCAGGGAATCTCTCCTCAAGATCACCAACATTAATTGTTTTATCCCTTTTAACAATACTTGCTGGTCTTTTAAAACCATGCCGTCCAAAATGATCCGGCATGTATTTCAGCATATACATATATCTATGTTTGAGTAAACCTGCGTTTCCTCTGCCACCACGTAACCCTGCCCCTCTGCCAGCTTTTTTCCCTCGGCCGTGTGTCATGGACCCTCTGAATTTCTTGGTTTTTGTTCTTGCCAATTTAATCACTTTTCCTTTGTTATCTTTTATATATGAATTGGAGGCACATAAGATAATATATTATTATACTTTCGGTTTGCCTTCAAGAGGCATTCAGAGGCATCAATTACGTTATGGTTTTTAAAACCAACTATTTTTTTCAATAATCACTCTGTGTTAATTTTAAGCAGGGTTACATCAAAATTTGCAACTCTTTTGTTATGGAATTCAAAAACGCTCTTGATGGGAAAGATATAGTCTTTGGAATAATCTATCTTTCCGCCTAAGGATGAAACTAATTTGTCGATGAAAGATATTGTTTTTGAAAGATGAAGCGAATAAATCACAGATGATATTTCAAATCCTTTTTCAATAAATTTCCTATCTGCTTTTTGATTACTTTTTTGAGCGCCAAAGGGGGGGTTCATAATAACAGTGTCACATTTTTCTTTTACGTCTTTAACATTTTTTACAAAAAAACCAATACCAAAATTATTATCTTCTGCATGTTTTTTTGCAATTTCAATGCTTTTTTTATCAACATCAATACCAACTATTTTTTTTGCACCAGTAATATATGAGCCAACTGCAAAAATTCCAGTACCGCATCCGAGATCAACAACAAATTTACCTTCAATATCTCCAAACTGGTAAGCAGTAGAAATAATATCCGCGGCAATGTTTGCAGGTGTGAGATATTGTTCTAGATTTGGAGATGGATATCTAAAAATTGGTACTTTCTGCAAAATCATTTCCAGTTCCTTTTGCCTCATTTCAAACTAAAAGATGGTGTAACGTTTAATAATACTTTTTTATACGTAAATTTTATTTGCTAAACTTGGTTTAGTGCCGCTTATTGGGCTTGTAGATCAGCTCGGAAGATCGCCTCCTTGGCATGGAGGAGGCCTCGGGTTCAAATCCCGACAAGTCCATATTATCCTATTGAATATTTTTTCAAGCACAAAGTTTATATTTTATTCATGCATTACGATAATAAAAATTATATACAAAAATGTTAAATACGTGAACCCGTGTTTTAATATATAAAGGATTATGAGAATATGATGCGTACAAAAGTAGTAAATGATTCCACTGATTTAGTTCCTCTACTAAGGGCTTTTGATAATACAACAAAAAAACAGGTTTTTAATGAGCTTTTAGGAGAATGGAAACCCCTAAGTGAGATACTAGAAAAATATGGTGAAGACGGTGAAGAAGCACTGGAATACTTTGACAAAATGAAACTAGTGGAGACAAAATGGACGACACCAGACGAAGGTATTAAAGGTAGACCACAGAAAAAATATCGTTCATATTACTCCGCGTTTAACATTAACATTTCCTGTCCAGTTAATGAAATAAGTGAGATTTTTACTGTTGCATCTTTAAACAATGAAGATTTTTCAGATCTTGAAACAAGAATTTTTGATTTTGTCGGTGAAGATGGCAAATTTGGTAACATGGTCGCAGAAAACTTCAGTCTTTCAAATCTTGCACTTAAAGGTCTTGTAAAACGATCAAATAAATTTTGTTATAAAGGTTTAAAACTTAGCAGGAAAGACTAATTTTTTTAACAAACATTGTTAAATACAATATTTATTACCTAGGTTTAACCATGGATTACTTAATCATTATCCAAGCGCTATGGCTTATTCTGCCTGCATATTTTGCAAATGGTTTTGCACTTATCGCAGGTGGTGGCAAGCCAATTGATTTTGGAAAAAAATACAAAGACGGCCGAAGAATACTGGGCAATGGGAAAACCTGGCGGGGGTTAATAACCGGTGGAATTATCGGTATGACCGCAGGTTTCGGTCTTGCTTTTGTTGCAAAACTTGCATCTCAATACCCTGAAACAAGCTGGATTGGAATAAATGATTTCACAGGTTTCCCATTTGAAATACCAATAATTGGATCAATATGTTTCGGGGCACTCTTCGGTGATATAATTGAAAGTTTTTTTAAAAGACGAGTTGGAAAAGATCGTGGCCAGAATTGGATGCCATTTGACCAACTTGATTTTATATTGGGTGTCTTATTTCTTAGTTTCCTAATAAGTACTATTTTACATATATCAGGCCTGATGGAATACAACTGGTTCACAGATACTTTTTCAATATGGCATATACTTGTACTTGTTGTGTTAACACCTTTTTTCCATCTTTTTTCAAATTTTGTACATAGAAAAACAAGATCTAAAAAATCCTCTTAGAATAAGATATATAAACCATGCTTGAGTTTTATTTTTTGAAGCAGGGGGATCATGACGTCTGATAATAGAAAAATATCAATGAATGAAGAACTAAAGGAATGGGCAAAAGAAAAACATGAAGAACTCAGGAAATCTGATGATTCAGAAGATTTTTCTAAAAAGAAACCGGAAGGTAAATGCCAGATATGTGGTGAAAAAACAGCGACATCTGTTTGTATAAAATGTGGTCGTTCAGTTTGCAAATCTTGTTATTTCAAACTTATCGGTGTATGTAAAAAATGTGTCCCACAAGATATTGCTGGTAAATGGGATGGTAGTCGTACCGATTGGGAAAAAGAACTTGGTGTTGAATGGGTAGATTAATTTTGTTTTCTCTCTCTTTTTATTCTCTGCCCTTCTATATATAGGGCCATCATTGATCGTGCAGTACGCCAACTACTTGGATATATTGGTACCCCTGCAGTTTTAAGATCCCATACAAGGTCTTCAAATTCTCTTCCACCAACCCAAGTTGCTAGAATTGGTTTATTGTATTCCTCATGAAGTTTTTGCTGTTTAACCATTTTAAGAATTGCACCTGTAAACTCTCTAGGCCGAGCGTATCCTCCATGTACTGATGCAACTATCACACCATCAATATTTGGGTCCTCGAGAAGTGCCTTGGTTGCTGATTCATACCGATAGAAACCAGCATCTGCTACTAAATCTGCAGGGTTATTTGGTTTCACCAGATCCGGTAATATTTTATCGATTTTTTTATAAGTCTTAGGTGAAAGTTTTGGGATTGTTAGGCCATTTGCTTCACAGGCATCTGTCAATAGTATTCCGAGTCCTCCACCATTTGTAATTATTCCTATACGATTTCCCTGTGCTGGAGGCTGACCATCTAGAGCTCGTGCCATGTCAAATAGTTCTGCAATATCACGGCAGCGTATTCCACCAGCTTGTTTTATTGCCGCTTCATAGATTTTGTCAGATCCTGCCATACTACCCGTGTGTGATGCAGTGGCTCTTGCCCCTGCACTACTTCGACCTGCTTTAACAACGAGCACTGGTTTATCACAGGCTTTTATACTATTCATAAAACCTCGCCCATCTTTCACTCCTTCTATATAGAGCCCAATTACTTTTGTCTCTGGATCCTGAGCAAAATAATCTATGAGATCATCATCATCAATGTCTATCTTATTCCCCACTCCAATAATTTTTGAAACACCCATAAACTCGTTATTAGCCAAATATATCATTCCTATCCCAAGGGCACCACTCTGGCTAATCAAAGCAAGGCGTCCTTTACGAGGTACACCAAAGACAAAAGATGCATCCAAACTATCAGATGCATTCTTATATCCCATCACATTCGGACCAAGTACATGCATATTTGATTTTTCAATGATTTGTTTTACTTCATTTTCAAGATCATGGTTTCCTACTTCACTAAAACCAGAAGAAATTATGATAACATTTTCCACTTTTTTTGCTATACATTCCTTCATAATCTGTGGGACAAAGTTTGCTGGGATCGATATAAGAACAAGATCAATTTTACCGGGTACATCAGCCAGTTTTTTGTAACATTTAACCCCTAGTATTTTTTCTTCTTTTAAATTAATTGGATATATGTCACACTCGTAATCAGAAATAAGAATATTTTTAAGCGCCGCATGCCCAATTTTTGTAGAATTCTTTGAAGCACCAACAACAGCAATGCTTTTTGGTTTGAAAAACGTTTCAAGTTCATGATTTGTAATTTGTTTCATAACTTATCACAACCATTTTTTACAGATAAATACTTACACCCAAATAAAGAATTAATTACTTAAAACCATAGTACTGTTATTCCTCAATATATTGCCTCATAGCATCAATTATTTCAGAACTATTTTTTGCGTTTCTATAATCTTCCAAAGGTTCCTTATTCAACACAAGGAAATTCGGTCCCCATTTATACAAATTCAACATTTCTTCTGCTTTTTTCACATCACCCAGTATGTATAATGCAGTAGCAAAAGCCTCGAGTGTTGAAAGTTTCAAAGGCTTACCATAATTCACAGGATTTACAGCAACTACAAAAGGCAACGCCCTGGAACGACCTCTTTTAATTAAAAAATCAAAACTGTTTTCAGCATGTTTCCATGAACAATCAACTACTAGAATACCATGTTTTCTAGCAGTACCTAGGTCTTCTTTTGAAAGGCTTTTTTTAGCAAATGGGTTCAACAAAATAACATCTTTTGGTGTTTTACGGATATTTGTTTCAAGTTTTACAAAGCCAAATTTTGCAAGTTTTTTTGCGCTGCATTTCTTAGGGTCATCCTCATTTGCATGATAAACAAAAAGTTTCATTTTTTCCATCTTTTTTATCATCACACTACTTATTTCTTTTAACTAACTAATATATCGGGTGAATATACCAGGTCACAAGGAGTCCAATTATATAAGTTAGTGATAAGGATGCAATACCAAGTATCAAACCAATTATACCAAATTTATTTAATTTTTTTGTCTTCCAATTAGCAATTGCTCCACTAATAATTGAGAAAAAACCTAAAATAATTGTAATTGTAAATGTATAATAGAACATTTTATAGATTATTCCATATATATCATATGCTGGATAGCATAAAGAGAATAGTAGCGGTATGATTAGATAACAAAACGTAGTAACTGATGTTACAAAACTTGCCAATCCTATCTTTTTTTTATCATCTTTTAAATACGTTTTAATTCCAAAGGTTAAAAAGATTATTCCAACTGGTGGTAAAACAAAAACTGAAAGCACGATCAAAATTGAAAAATTAAAAGTATCATAAAAAAAAGTATCTAGGTAAAATACTATAGAAGGAAATATTGTACATATAATCCCGAAAAAAAATAAAGCCAAACCTAATCTTTCTTTTTCCATCCCATTACCACACCATTTGTTTATCTTTTAGTTATTAATAAAACCATACATTGTTATTTGTAACAATGAGTTTTGGAAGAATGCAGATATCTACAAAAATCATTCATTTTTTACCTATCTTAATATCTAATACATAATGACTGATACCTGGTGCATATGATTTCACATGTTTATATTTTAGGAGCCTTGCAGATCTTTTAACTTTCTCAGCAACTTTTTCTACATGTTTCATAGGATCCTCTGGGACAACTTTTTCTGGGAATGTATCATGATAATGAATAATCCCACAATGATTTTTTAGACAATTAAATGCAACATCTAAAAACTTGTATGTCTCACCAAAATACCCTAATAGCACCCTATCAGCAATGTTTTTTGGAGCAACATCCCTATTGTCTCCATGTATTGACTCTATAATATGTGTAACATTATTTAGAGTGATATTTTGACACAGATAATCATATGAAACAGGGTTTTTTTCAACTGCAAAAACCTTCTTTGGTTTACAATGTACAGCAATTGGAAGTGTGAAGTAACCAATGCCTGCAAAAAGGTCAACCACTATTTCATTAGGTTTTGGAACTGCAGCCATCCTTTTTCTCTCGTCCATATTGCCTGATGAAAACATAATTTTACATGGGTCAAGTTTGTATCTTATACCGTTTTCTTTATGAACCGTCTCAGTATCTTTTGACCCATAAAGAATTTCAACATTTGGCGCTCTGTATTCTCCAGTAATTCCACCGATATCATTTAGAACTGTTTTGCAGCCAAGTACATCTGCGTATTCTTTGGATATGATTTTCTTATAAGGGTCAAGATCAGGGGGTAATACAATTGTTAAAACATCTCCGATTTTTTCCCATTTATCTGGAATGCGTTCAAATAACTCAGTAGGAATGTTCTTTGAAAGTGATTTTTTAATCTGATTAAATGGAGTATCTTTCATATTCTATCAATTATTTTATCAACTTTCTCGTAAATAGTAATAGTTTTAATAAACCTTCCAACAACTCTATGTATCAATCAGGTATTCCCCTTTTTTGTTATGGTTTTTTTTCCCTATGTGCCTCGTAGAAGCCAGGCAGCAATAATGCAGACAATAAAACATATGTTAAATTCAGAAAAGGACATTGTTTTTGAAAGCGGAACTGGTTCTGGAAAAACAATCTGTGCGCTTTCTTCAACACTTCAATATGCGCTTGAAAACAATAAAAAAATTATTTATACGACTCGTACAAACGCTCAGCAAAGACAGGTTATATTAGAACTTCGTGCAATACGCAATAAAAACAAAGATAACACTGAAGAAATCTTTGGAATAGGCTTGCAGGGTCGATCAAATATGTGTCTCCTTGCAAAAAACAACCCAGATTTTGCTAAGGGAACACCTGAGGAACTTTCAAAGATATGTTCAAATCAAAAAAAGAAAGTAAAACAAACGATTGATAAACCAAATAAAAAAGGATGTAAGTACTTTAGAAATTTTACTACTTCACCTGAGAAACTTGAAAAAGCAATGAACTGGGTTAAAGAAAAACTTCCAACAGTAGAAGAACTAATAGATTTTTGTGATAAAAACAAGATATGTCCTTATGAAGTAAATAAAAGACTTATCCGTGATAGTTCACTTGTCATCGTTCCATATATTTATGTTTTTGATCTTATGATTCGTAACATGCTTTTTGATCTCCTTGCAGTCGATGAAAAAGATATGATTCTTATTGTCGATGAAGCACACAATCTTCCAAATTATATCAGAGATCTATATTCATCTCAGTTGACAGTATGGATGCTTAATAACTGTATGCTTGAAGCTGAAAAACATGGTGACCCTTCACTAGCAACAGGAAAAGTAACAACATCTGGTTTTTGTAAGATTCTAACTGATATCTTAATTGATTTACGTGACACATATGTCTATGGAATACTTGAAAATGGTTTAAGAAAAACGTCATACAAAAAAACGGATGCATTCATCCCAAGCCAGGAGTTTGAAACAGAGATTATCTCTCGGATTGGTATTACTAGTAAAACCCTTCATAATATCATATCAGATCTTATTGCTTATGGGGAAAAAATAAAGGAATACTGTCAGAAAGAAGATAAACTCCCACGATCCTATATTTATAGCCTTGGAGTTTTTCTTGATAATTGGATTAGCCTGGAAATGAACCAGTTTACAAAACTTGTTGTCGATGCTAACAATGGAAAAAACCCGCGTATTGAAGCGTTTTGTCTTGACCCTGCGTTTGGCACTGAAATCTTGAAATATTTCCATTCAACAATTCATATGAGTGGCACACTTGAGCCACTTGAAGAATACCGTGATTCCATGGGACTTGCAGATGATATAGAACTAGTTGCTTATCCATCGCCTTTCTCTAAAGATAATAGAAAAATATTTTTCGTATCAGATGTGACAACTAAATATAGTGAAATATCACAAAACGAAAAAATCATATCAAAGATGAAGAACCATATATCAGATATTTGTAACAAGTTTTCAAAAAATACTATGGTTTTTTTCCCAAGTTTTGATATGATGTCCTCGTTTATGTACAATGGGTTAAAAGACTCAGTTGAACGATGTTTATATGTTGAAGAGCAAGGTATGTCCCAGTCAGATCTAATGAATGTCGTCAGTGAGTTTAAAAACTCTAGTTCTAAAAAGATCAATAGGGCTGCTATGTTTTCTGTCATGGGTGGGAGAATAAGCGAGGGGCTTGATTTTCCTGCTGAAGAACTAGAAATAGCAGTAATTGTAGGTATTCCATATCCTAAACCTACTGCACGCCAAAGGGGTTTGCAACATTACTATGATATGAAATTTAGAAAAGGATGGGAATATACTGTTGAAGCACCAACTGCTCGTAAATTACTACAGTCCATAGGAAGGTTGATTCGTGATGAAAATGACAAAGGTGTAGCAATTATTTTAGATAAACGCGCTCCTCGTTTTAAAAAATATATCAAAGATCTTGAGGAATCAAAAAACCTTGTTGAGGATATAGATAAGTTTATTGAAAATTGAATTGTGCATATCCTCTTCTGCTTAAATTTCAAATCCAAGTAATAGTTTTTTTAACTAAGATCCACCTAGAAACATTGGTCTTTTGCGTCCTGCATCTGAATCCCATATAAATGCCCAGTCATCATCAGTATTCTTACGACCTTCTTCCATCATTTGGATATAGTTTTTGACATGCGAATCCATCATATCTGCCTGATGTAGTACACATGCTTCAATGATTTTTGGCATACGTGGTGAACCAAATTCATATTTTCCATGATGGCTGAGTATCATATGACATAGTTTATCTTCAAGATCTTGGTCAAAACTTTTACCACTATTTCTCAACTCATCTATTTTTTCGCGTATCCAACGATCGCCCATTACAATATGTCCAATGAAGTTGCCCTCAGCTGTTTTATCTATTGCTGCAGTTGTTACATATTCTTTGAGTTTACCTATATCATGAAGTATTGCACCAACAATTACTAGATTCTTGTTAATACCCGGGTACATCTCACATATGTTTTTACAAAGCCTTATCACACCAACACTATGTTCAAGATTTCCACCTACATAGTTATGATGATGGGTAATAGCACTTGGACTATGGGTATATTTTTTAACAAAATCTTTGTCATTAAAAAACAAATTTATGAGATTTTTTAACTGCTCATTTTCAATGTTTTTAATTTCTTTTTTTACAACCTCATACAGTTCCTTTATCCGATCTTTTTCAAGAGCCGGTATGAAATCAGAGACATCATATTCACTTGGGCTGCATCTTCGCATACCTCCAGTGTTTTCGTTAATACTTATCTGAGGTTTTTCTTCATAAATTTCAACATTACCAAGTCTTATCTGAATTACATCACCGATTTTGAAACTATCAAAGAGTCTTTTGACGCGGTCTTTGTTATCTCCACCCCAGAATTTTACATCTATTTCACCTGTTTTATCTGTTATGGTAAGGCTGAACCATGTTCCACGTTTGTATGTGCGAGGTGCGTTTTTAACTTTAACGGCAAAAAGATCATTGACAACATCCCCCTCTCTGAGGTTTTCGATGTATTGTTCTTTTTTACGTTTACCAGTATCTGTTTCTATCATTGTCTGCTCATCCTTCTTTTTATCATAATTATATAGATCTGACATTTCTACAGTCCCCCAGATGAAATCAAGAGATTACCTCTTATACTTTTTAGGTTTATACATTTTTCCTTCTTTAGATGTTTTATATCTTTTACATAGTACATATCATTACATTCTATGTTACTATGTATAAAAAGATATACAAATCTAAAGTTAGTTAAATATGTTTAAAAAAGTTTGAACTAAGAGCAGAATGGGGAGAGATATCTATTTTTTTCTTTCATGGGCAAGAGATCTTGCACGCTGTCCAACAACAAAAAGTTTAGCGATAAAAGTAATTTCTTTTGCTTCTTCTTTATCGGAGACTTGCCCTACGATCATCATAGTTATCAAAATAAATGTTGTTTTTATGTTTATAAAGCGTTGTTGTACAACCCTATCCATAGTTATTTACAGTTCTTATCCAAAATTATGGACGTTGTATCGAAACTAATAAAAAACAGGTGTTCATACAAGGATCGTAAGGTGTCGCCCTTATGGCCAAAATAAATATTAAAGACATGCTTACAAATTACGATAAAAAAAACCTTACAATAGCAACGGTTTGTTCTCATTCCAGCCTTCAAATTTTTAATGGCGCTCGTAAAGAAGGTTTTAAAACCCTTGGTATTGCTGTTGGTGAAAAAAAGAAGTTTTATGATGCATTTCCACTAGGCCGTCCTGATGAGTTCATGATGGTTGATGATTATAAAGAAATTCTTGATAGAACCGAAGAATTGAAAGAAAAAAATGTAATTGTTATACCTCATGGTTCTTTTGTTGAATATCTTGGTGCAGATAAGTTTAGCACTCTTGATCTTCCTACTTTTGGTAATCGTAACGTTCTCATGTGGGAATCTGATAGAAATAAAGAGAGGATATGGCTTGAAGGCGCGGGTCTTACAATGCCCATGGAGATAAAAGATCCACATGATATTGATATGCCTGTAATTGTTAAATACCATGGTGCCAAAGGAGGACGAGGTTTTTTCATTGCAAAAACATATGAAGAATTTCAACAAAGAATTAAGAAAGGTAAATCTTTTTCCATCCAGGAGTTTGTAATGGGGACACGGTATTATCTTCACTATTTTTACTCGCCAATAAATGATGATGCATATAAACTAAGTAAAGGCAGTCTTCAACTACTTTCCATGGATCGTCGTGATGAGACAACAATAGATGAGGTGCAACGTCTAGGATCTATTCAGGAACTCGAAGAACTAGGAATTCATCCTACATTTGTTGTAACGGGGAACATCCCAATTGTTATACGAGAATCTTTACTTCCAAAAGTTTTCAAAATGGGTGAGGACGTTGTTGAGAAATCCCTTAAACTATTTGGTGGAATAATTGGTAGTTTTTGTCTTGAGACTGTTGTTACAGAGGATCTTGAGTTTAAAGTCTTTGAAATATCTGCAAGAATTGTTGCAGGAACCAATCCGTATATTTCTGGTTCTCCATATTCAGAATTCATTCAACCAGATCTTTCTACTGGTCGACGTATTGCCCAAGAAATTAAACATGCTGCAAAAGAGAGTCAGTTAGAAGAAATTCTGACGTAAATTTTTTTTAAGCGATTAATCTTTCCAACGCGTTATATCCTTTAACCGCATCTTTTTTATCTACAATAAATGTAACCTCAACGTCAACTGATATTATTTCAATTATGTTTATGTTCTCCCATGCAAGATTTCGTGTGACTTGAAATAATACTCCTGGTAGATCAATGCGCTTTCTACCTACTGTAAATGATAATGCTACAAGATTTTCTTCTACTTTTTTGATTTTTTGATATTGTAACAGATTCAATATTTTTTTCTTATAGCGTTCATTAGTGATAATAGCAACATGTGTTCTCCCATAAATGACATGTAATATGTCCCCTCTTTCAAAGTCGACGACCTCATAAAATCGTTTAAGTTTATCAAATAACGCCTGGGTTTTTACCACGTTTATATCTATAATATTTGTTTTCAGATTCACTTCTGAATATTTTGTGTCAAATTTCACTTCTTTAAATGTTTTATTTATTTTTTCAGAGTATCTTCGTAGTGCTGTTACTATTGCACTATGTTTTACTTCTTTTCCTAGTTCCTTTTCTATTTCTGGTTTTAGTTGTTTTGCTACTGATCCATATGAGGCTATTTTTTTACTTATTGCTTCGTGGAGATATATTTTTTCATTTACTAGCTTAGTTACAACATGACTGACAGTTACCATATGTATAATATATACATAGTAGTACATATATAACCTTTTGGTACAATACATTCCAAAATATTTATTATATGATACATATCGTGTCATATTGTAATAATTTGTGGATTATCGATAATAAATAAGGCAAAAAATGTAGACCGCCATCATGAAGAATTAACAACAATTCATAAATCTAAACATTTACTTTTTTATTTTTTACAGATTGTTACCATTATTGCAATCTGAGCCCACATACGGTTTTCCGCTTCATCAAAAATAACAGATTGTGGACCATGTGCTACTTCTTTTGTAACCTCATAGTCATAATATGCCGGTAGACAATGTAAAAAAATAGCATCAGGTTTAGCAAGGCCCATTAGTTTATCATCTACGGTATAGTCTTTGAAATCTTTCAAACGCTGTTGTTTCTGTGTCTCATCACCCATTGAAACCCATGTATCAGTTGCAATGACATCTGCATTTTTGGTAGAGTCTTCTACTTTGTCAGTGATTTCTACGTCTACTCCAAACTTTTTCGCCTCATCAACATAGTATTCATCTGGCCAGTATTTTTTAGGAGAAACAATTTTAACATTCATACCTGCGATGCCACAACCCAGTAGATATGAATGTGACATGTTGTTTTTTCCATCTCCAAGGTACACAAAATTAAGACCTTTGAGATCTCCCTTGTATTCTTTAATCGTCATTAGATCAGTAACGACTTGACATGGATGTTCTTTATCATCCAAACCACTAATTACTGGTATTGTCGCATGTTTTGCAAGTTCTTTTACATCCTCGTTTTTCATTGCTCTAAACATTATTAGATCAACATAACGAGATAGAACTATTGCAGTATCCTCAATGGTCTCCCCACGTCCAAGTTGAATATCGTTTTTTCCAAGAAAGATTGCGTGACCACCAAGTTTTGTCATACCTGTTTCAAAACTTACACGTGTACGAGTACTACTTTTTTCAAAAATCATACCAAGCGTCTTATCCTTTAGAAGTTCAATATTTTTGCCATTTTTAGATTTCTTTTTAAGATCAATTCCAAGATCAATAATTTCTTCAAGATCATCTTTAACATCAAGCATTGAAATAAGGTCTCGTTTCATTGAAAAGGTGGAATGCAATTTCTTTCTTTAAAGGTATCGTTTAAGCAAAATCTATATTCATATTATGCATTCTGAAATCTGATTTAGATGGGAGTAGACATAGGATCGTTGTTTAGAAAGGAGACGATTTCATTTAATGACCTTCATGATAGAGTAATTGTTATCGATGCTCATAACGTCCTGTACCAGTTTCTTTCAAGCATACGGCAAAGAGATGGAACACCCTTGAAAAATTCCAAGGGAGAGATAACTTCTCATCTATCTGGGCTTTTTCACCGTACATCTAATCTTGTGGAAGCACGCATTCGACCTGTTTATTCTTTTGATGGAAAACCTCATCCTTTGAAAGCAAAAACTATTGAGGAACGAAGGAAAAGAAAAGAAATCGCTGAAAAAGAATACCTTGAAGCACTTGATCAAGGCGATCTTGCAAAAGCGCGGTCAAAAGCACAACAGACAAGCCGACTCACAGATGAAATGGTGAAACAAAGTAAAGAACTACTAGATGCTCTTGGCATTCCATATATCCAAGCACCTGAGGAGGGGGAGTCACAAGCCAGTTATATGGTTAAAAAAGGAGATGCATATGCTGTTGGTTCACAGGATTTTGACTGTCTCCTAATAGGATCGCCAATTCTTATAAGGAATCTTACATCATCTCAACGAAGAAAGAAACCTGGTAAAGAATCCTATGTAAAAGTATATCCAAAACAAATACGACTAAAACAAAACCTTAAAATTTTAGGTATAACACATAAGCAACTAGTAGATATGGCAATACTTATAGGTACTGATTTCAACGATGGCATCAGAGGAATAGGTCCTAAAAAAAGCCTTAAACTCATAAAAAAAACAGGTAATATTGAAAATGCAATAGCAACATTTGGGGGAGAAGGTGCACCTACATTTGAAGAAATAAAAGAAATACGAAAGATCTTCCTCAAGCCAAATGTAACAGATGATTATACTCTAAAATGGTCAGTACCTGATAATGAAAAAGTGTTGAAAATCCTATGTGATACCCATCATTTCTCCAGGGAACGAGTAGAACCAGCACTTGAAAAGTATTCAAATGTTGAAAATATGATGAAACAAAAAACATTGTTTTAATATTTAATTTTACTTTCTTGCTACCTTGAATTTATCAATTCCATCAAGAAGAGCAAGTTTTTCGCCGTTGTCCCAATCAACCCAGATGAGATCTTGATCTTCTTCAATTTTTGTAACTGTTCCTTTTGATCCTTTTTCAAGTTTTGTCATGGTATCTGTCATCTCTAAAAGTTCGACTCTATCTCCAACTTTGACTTTTGTTGCCATTTTTTTACCCCGTTTTACGAAATATGCATCTCTAACTAGTTTAAAAAGTTCATTATTATGCGGATACCGGGATTTGAACCCGAGCAAGTGGCTTGGGAAGCCACTATCATAACCACTAGATCATATCCGCATAATTTAGGGGTTAAATATTATATTCATTTTTAAAATCTGTTATGTTGGGGCAGTACCTGGCAAGTGTGTTTTAATGGATATAAGATTAATAAACTCACAAATTGAACTTATAATATCTAGCAGGTTTTAAAATATTTTTACCTCTACATATTATAAATTTTTTTAAAAATAAGATTTTTTTTACATAACAATATCAATATCCAGTTTTTTCGCTATCTCCTTGTAACGATTTCTAATAGTTACCTCTGTAACACCAGCAACTTCTGCTACTTCACGTTGAGTTCTACGCTCACCACAAATAACCGATGCAATATACAAAGCAGCAGCTGCAACCCCAGTTGGACCACGTCCACTAGTAAGCTCTTTTCTCGCTGCATGTTTTAATATCTCCATGGTTTTTACTTGAACATCATTACTAAGTTTTAACTGACTGCAGAAACGAGAAATATAATCCTGAGGCGCTGTAGGGAGTAATTTTAATTCAAGTTTACGTGAAATATTCCTATAATTCCTCCCAATTTCTTTCTTTTTCATTTGTGCTACACTGCTTATTTC
>DAOWIZ010000038.1 GCA_030640585.1 Thermoplasmata archaeon | reverse complement strand
ATCTTCTCTTGAAAATAATCGTGCGGCCATAAGCGTCCAAAACACAGCATATGGGTTATCATTTCCCATATAGACAGAGATTTTGAACTCAATGTCTATTCCTATCTTATGCATCATGTAAGCTAAAAGTATAGTCCCTGGGTTAATGTTAAGAACTTGTTTCACACCATAGTTTGTGTAATAATAAAGAAACTCGTCCACCCATTTTATTGGATGATTATTTGGTTGACCTATGCCTCCAAAATAACCAGTTATTGTTTCTGGTCCACCTAAATGGATGTTGGAACCATCAGTACCTTTTGTATCAAGTGTTTCACACCAGCTTGCTCCAAGGATTTGCATAGCAGCAGTCATCGCTAATAAGTCATTGTCTTCTTCTTGTTCTTTCATACACCGTACACGTATAAAACGACCTGGCATTAGTTCACCTTTCTCTACAGCCCGACGTGCTTGGGTCATAAAAAACGGGAAATACTGACAGGCACTTATCTCCAAGGTAACTGCGAAATCCTCGTTGAATTTTGTTTCTTTAACCTTGTTGCCTAAGATTTTCTTACGGTATTCATCAACGGTAATGAACGCTCCTTTGTCTCTTTGTTCCATTAACCATTCCAAGTCTTTTACATATGGGGAGTTTTTCTCCTTCAATCTTGCCATTAAGTTTTTTACTTTGCCTGCTTCTCTAGCCTTCCTGTTTATCTCCTCAGGTCCACCATATTTTTCAACTACATCTAAAAGATCACTGACTAGTTTGTTATCTGGATTCATCAAAAACGCGTTTATCTCGTCTAATCTTTTATCCTCTATAGATAGTTTGTTTCGTATACCAATAGACACAAATTATTCCTCCCTTAATATCACAAATTTTAAAGTTGCGAAGAGGCAAATAAAACAGCGTTATAAATAATATTTGGTTTCACTAAACTTTGCACAATAATTAGTTTTCAAATATTTTTGAGAAATCATATCGCCAGTATATACCTCTACATGGAATTCTATGAGTCAAATAGACGGTTAGATTTTTTGGTTGAACTATCCATGAAAAGGCAGTTACCGTAGGATGGTCCTTATTTGGATGCCAACAAATATCAGCTGGATCTGGATTATCTGGATCAAATCCACCACCATGATCTCTACATATTCCTTTACAAACATCGAGTGTGATATTTCCATGATTTTCTTCTAATAGTTCTCTTATTCTATTTGTCCTAATATCTGATGTACTCATTTCCCAAGAATATTCAGAACCTGTTAAATTAGGATCAAGCCATTGATGATGAAGACAATGCCATAAGATGCCCTCAGATGCATTAGTTATATCAGTGGAATTGCCAAATACAGTTGCAATATGATTATGAGATTGTTCAATAATTAAAATGCCACCATCCCTGTCACACCAGGCAGTTGTATCAAAATCTGCATAATATACACTAAGCCAATGATCACTATCTGATAAACGCTCACTGTTTCTCCAAAGGTTTGCAACCTCAGATACATTTTTACACGTCATCATTGTTTTTCTTTCTAAAAAATAAGTGGGAATCCCATCACCCTCATCATTATATCTTGTTTCATTAAGTGTTGTTATCATCGCGCCGAATCCCAGCCCTTTCTCGTTTATTAAAAATATTTCATACAGAATTGGAATTCCTATATGCACGTATCTATAATGATTTTTAACATTGTGAATAAAAAGTGGCTTAGGCCCGATTCGTAAACGATAACTAAACCATCGATGTATTAAAGGCAAAATAGGTAAACCAAATGGAAGCAAATCAACATCCCAGTTTTGAGCTAAAAAAGTTTGATTATTTTTTGTAGCAGGAGAAGTTGAAAGTGAAACAGAACAATGTCTTCCCATATAATATGAAAGAAATTTTTGAATAGAAAGCAACCTCTCAATTTTTATATTACAACCTTGAGATAATCCTTTTAATTCTTCGAGAAAATCAGGACAATATTTTTCAAGAGAACTGATTTGTTTTTCAATATCTCTTTCATTAATACTGGCTTTATTTAAAAGATGGGCTAAAATATCTAGTAATTTGTATTGTAAACGAAATTGTCTCCCTATTTTTAGCCCGTAATCATAAGGAGAAGAAGCAACAAGGCAATTAACTGTTAACTCGGATTTATCTTTGAAAAATGTCTTTGTTGGTTCTACTGGAATTGTTTTACTATTTATCCCTGGCGCAATAGCCAATATTAAAAATAAAACAATCGTGAATAATACCATGCATTTTTTGTTAACAGGCTTCATTTTACTCAGTCATATAATATATAAATTTCTTTATTTATATAAATTGCCCAAAGATTATGGAAAAAGCAAATAATTTATGTTAGGAAAAAATTAATTAAGAAGGTTATGTGTTAGCAATATGGGGAGTATGAAATGATTATTTCACAGCTTAGTATAGCACCTGTTGGAAAAGATGTAAGCCTGAGCAGATATGTAAAAAAAGTTATTAATGTTCTCAAAGAGAACAATATCAAATTTGAAACAAATGACATGGCAACAGTCATTGAAACAGAGGATCTTGAAACATTGTTTAACGTAGTAGAAAAAGCCCATAAAGCAGTAATAGAATCTGGTGTACAAAGAGTAATTACAGAGTTAAAGATAGATGATAGACGAGATAAAAACGTAACAATGGGAACTAAGATAAAATCTCTTCAGTGAGTTCATATTATTTTAGATATTCAAAACAGTTATATGTAACATTTTCATTCCGAGATTCGGGAAGGTATTATTGTGTCATCAAAAGATTTAGTTGAAATAGTTTTTCATGGACGTGGCGGACAGGGTTCTGTCACAGCAGCAAATCTATTTGTAGCAGCAGCCCTAAAAGATGGAAACATAGGTGTTCAAGCGTTTCCGTTTTTTGGAGCGGAAAGACGTGGTGCACCAGTTCGCGCATTTGCTCGCATCTCAGGAGAGGAAATACATCTCCGAAGCGAAATCTACACTCCAGATATAGTCATAGTACTTGATGAAAGCATCATGGAAATAGTAGATGTTCTTAAGGGCTTGAAAAAAGATGGAATAATTCTCATTAATACTACTAAAAAATCAGAGGATTTTGATTTTTCTAAAAAATATAATGTTGCAACAATTGATGCAACAGGCATTGCATTAAAACATGATATTCTTGTTGGAGGAATTCCTGTTGTAAACACACCTATTCTTGGAGCGATTCCAAAGATTTTAGATCGTGTAACCTTGAAATCAATCCAAAATGTTATAAAAAACAAATGGAAAGGCGAAGGCGGTGAAACAAACGTGAAAGCCGCACAAGATGCCTATGACGAAGTGGAGGTGAACTTTTGAAGAAATACAATGTTGCTACAACGATTTCTTATCCTAAAAAAGGTGCGATGGGTAAAACAGGTAGTTGGAGGATTTTCAAACCAATACTTGACAAAGCAAAATGTGTGAAATGCTTGCGATGTTGGATTTATTGTCCCGAGGGTACCGTTATCAGAAACAAGGATGACACAGTTGATATTGACTATGACTATTGTAAGGGCTGTGGGATATGTGCCAATGTATGTAAAGTTAAAGCTATTACTATGGAACGGGAGGCGAAGAAAAAATGACAATAATGATTGATACCGGTAACTATATAGCAGCAAAAGCCGCAGTTATGGCACGTCCAGCTGTCGTCCCTGCTTATCCAATTACACCCCAGACTACACTTGTGGAAGGTATAGCAAATTATGTAAAGAGTGGTGAATTCAAAGGCGAGTATATATGTGTAGAAAGTGAACATTCTGCAATGTGCGCATGTATCGGTGCTAGTGCTGCAGGTGTAAGAACCTTTACAGGCACTTCCTCACATGGACTTTTGTTAATGCATGAAATGCTTCACTGGGCAGCACTCGCCAGACTTCCTGTTGTTATGTGTAACATTAACCGGGTTATTGGGCCAGGATGGAACATATGGCCAGATGAAAATGACTCAATTTCACAACGTGACACGGGTTGGATACAGTTTTATTGCAGTAGCAACCAAGAAATTTTTGATACCGTTATCCAGGCATTCAAATTAGCAGAAAATGAAAAAGTATTACTCCCTGTGATGATCAATTATAACGCTTTTATTCTATCACATACATCCATGCCAGCTGAGATACCAGAACAAAAAGAGATAGATGATTATCTACAAAAATATAAACCAAAATGGAAACTAGATGTTAACAATCCAATAACTTTTGGAAATATCATCCTTCCAGCAGCCTATGAAAAAATTAGAAAAGATATGCAGAATTCTTCAGAAAACGCTAAGAAATTAATCCCCGAGATAGCAAAAGAATGGAAGGAAAAATTTGGAAGATACCATGGAGGCCTAATAGAAAAATATAGATGTGATGGCGCAGAATATATTCTTCTTGCTATGGGCGCGATAGGTGCAGAGAGTAAAGTAGCAATTGATAATCTCAGAAAAAATGGTTTAAAGGTTGGGCTTGCACGGGTTCGAGCATTCCGACCGTTTCCAAAAGAAGAAATATTAAAACTTGGTAAACAAGCAGATTTAATTGTTATAGATCGTAATATATCAGTAGGATCTGAAGGAGCACTATTTAGTGAGGTAAAAGCTGCATTATATGGCAAATCTGATGCTAAGGTCTATGGTTTTATCGCCGGTCTTGGTGGAAAAGACGTCCCATATACTGACATTGAAATAATTTGTAAAAAATCCATAAATGGTAGAGTAAAAGAATGTGAATGGTATAATTTAGAGGGGGTGTAAAAAGTTGGCAATTAAAGATTTACCTATAGAAGAATGCATTCTTCCTGGGAGTGCTGCTTGTCCAGGTTGCCCTGCTACAATGGCTATGCGTATTGTTTTTAAAGCCATTGGTAAAAACATGGTCATGGTTGTCCCTGCATGCTGCACGGCAGTCATCGAAAGTATCTATCCAAATACCTCATTTGATATCCCTGTGATGAACATCGCTTTTGAAGCAGCTGCTGCTGGTGCAACTGGTGTAGAATCTGCACTACGGCAACAAGGTAAAGGTGATACCACAGTTGTTGCATGGGCGGGTGATGGCGGAACATATGATATAGGTATTCAAGCACTCTCTGGTGCTCTTGAACGACAGACTAATTTCATCTATAT
>DAOWIZ010000012.1 GCA_030640585.1 Thermoplasmata archaeon | reverse complement strand
AAGAATACTTTTTTTCTGATAAGTTCTAGAACGAACTCTTGAATATTTTTATAACCAAATTCTTTTGAATATTCTTTTGATGCTTTCAGCAAATTTTCTGGTATGGTAAGGCTTATCTGTTTTAAAGTCATAATATCACCAAGTACTTATATGTACTAATATGTACGTAATAGTAGTTAAACTTTTCTAATAAGTAGTCTAAATAACTCAAATTTTTAATCATATTTTTTCATTTTGAATATTCGCACCAGATAACTATCGTTTTTAGAAAATTTAATGGTTTATGGTACCCTAATTTATGAGAGATGTTTTTGTTTGGTTTTTCCCAAACGTTTTATAACTATTTGTACAAATATTAGAAACAAAATTACATACAGTGATTAAAATGATAAAACGATTAATAATCATAGGAATAATAATTTTTATTGAAAAACTCATGATATTATGATCAATGCTTCAGAATGTAAGATTTTATTGACCGTTTCTGCAAAATTACGATAGCCATCATAAGGAGAACATGTTTATTACTCGTCTTCAAATTGTATAATTTTTACCTCTCTTATAGTTACCTTTTGAAATATTTATGACGGGAGTAGTATTATAAAGCACTTGTTTGTTCGGGTAACTCAATAAATTGTAAACAGTAGTTATCTGGATGTGATACTTTATGATGGAAATAAAAGTGGAAAATATAGTGGCATCTACCACATTTGCAGAAAAGTTAGACCTAGACATGATAGCGCAATCATTGGAAGAAGCTGAATATGAACCTGAACAATTCCCTGGACTGGTTTATAGATTAAAAAACCCAAAGACTGCTACACTCTTGTTTAGAAGTGGTAAAGCTAATTGTACTGGTGCAAAGAATCTTGAAGATGTTCGTAAAACAGTTGATATAATAGCAGATAGACTCAAAAAACTAGGTGTGGACGTATATAAAGATCTTAAGATAGTCGTTCAGAATATGGTTGCTATGGCTGATCTTAAAGCCGAGATTAATCTTACTGAAGTAGCTACGGGTCTAGGTTTGGAAAATATTGAATATGAACCTGAACAATTCCCGGGGCTTGTTTATCGGATAAAAGAACCTAAGGTAGCAATGCTGCTTTTTTCTTCGGGTAAAATAGTTTGTACTGGTGCTAGGAGTACAGAAGATGCCTTAAAAGCAGTGGAAATGCTATCAGAAGAACTTTCTTCTTTGGGACTTCTTCATTAAATACTTTGTCATTAGTAAAAAGATAACTCTGATCAGGTTTTCTTCTGTTGGAGTGAATGCTCCCGACGGGATTAAACTTGTTTTTACTGACGAATATTTTTCAATAACACCCGGGGAGATGATGATTAAGTTATGTTCAGATTTTATTACGAGTTGTTTATTGGCTGATAAGGATTGAATGCAGGATCTCCATATAATGTAAAACCTTTATGACACGTATTTTTTATATCCATGTGTGTTTCTTTTTTTGCCTTTAGTAAAGAACCTAGTCTAAAACTAAAGTCAGCATCTCTAGGCATGTAGGTGTTTTTTGCATTTCTTAAAGCCATCCCAACACTGCTATCATCCTTGATCAGGTTTAACATATACTCCTCTGCAATAAGTGATCCAAAATGCATATCAGGATACTCTTTATTTACTATATATTTTAATGATGCTTTAAAAAATTCCAGTGGTTTCATTCCTGTAAAAATTATACCTTGATGACGAGTTGGTGCAACAATTGCATTTATGCCTGCATGGAGATAAGCCTGAGTCAAGCAATTCTCTGGCAATAATCCATCTATTCTGCCAGTAATGCAGCTTTGAAGAAACATGGTACTAGGTCCAAATTCCATGTTTTCAACATGCCTTACGGTATATGCTCCATGCATGGATAGACCACTTCTCATTCCCTTTGGACTAAATGGTCTAGAAAACCATGATATCGGTGGGAAGCCTCGTGAATCGACCATTAGGTCTCCCATTTCACATAAATAATACATTCCATGTCCCATAGCATATATGAAGTTACTATTCTGCTGATAATCTCCCCCCTTGACAATTTGTTCTCCACTGAGCATCTCAATAAAACGTGGAAAGAGAATCTGAGAACGTTTCGTATATTTTGCTAAATCATTAAACCCCTCTCTTTGCGAAGCCGTTAAAAATGTATTCTTAACATCATAACCTGCTTTTTTCATGTCTTCAGAAAGTCTTAAATTAACAAAAAGCGTTTCACCTGAAGGCCATTTTGTTGTTTCTTCTTCTGGTAGTCTCATGATTGCATTAAGCAAGGGAGTTATAATTGGCAGATTTCGCGATTCTATACTGGCACATGTTTGAACAGTTGCAGCATCCTTCCAAGAACCTAGTTCTTCTATAATCTCATCATAAAACAGCGTCCTGGCAATTAACACAGAGCAATCTTCAACATCCCATGAGACAATTCTCCCAACAGCATTTTCCATAAATGGGTACTGGGTAAACATGTCGTTTTCTATATCAGTATGTTTTGGATCGATGTTACCATAGATGAAATCACTTGGAAGTCCAAAACCTTTAATAATAGACTGTTCGTGATCTGAATAGTAAAACATTGGAACCATTGTGGTATCTGCTAGTATTGCAATGTGAATAGGATTCTCTGTATAATATTCTCGTAATGATTTCAGTTTATCTGATGATATACCAGCAATTTTGGCAAGCAAACCATTAAGTTGTCCATGTAAATTTGAAATATGGTCATTACAATATGTTATTAGTTTTTCATTTCCAGATGGATAAACACTTCCGGGGATACCAGTTGTTTCATCTCCAGCAAATGCAAAGCTGTTATTAGCAAAAACAACTCCTTTATGATATGCTGCTAGATATGGAGATAATGATGATAAATTGTTCATTAACGGCTGCAATGGACTGTTTATCTCTTCAATTGTTATTTCTAATTTATATTCTCCTTCTACGTTTGAAAACCATTTTCCGATAACTTGTACAGTGTAATCCCCAGGTTTGTCGTATACAATGATTTCAGAATGTACTCTATCCACGACAATATCCTTATTTTGGATTTCAGGTAACCCCGCCTGTGTAGATGTATACATCCATGTTTTCCCATCAGGATCTTTAATAATGAGCATGACTTCATCGCCAAGCTCACTGACATGTTCAGAATCTTTGTTAACCAAGTCTATTTTTATACGAGCATATTTATAACTTGGAACAGTAAATGTGTGAGATTTTGAGGAACCTTTGATTAATGTATTTATAGTTTGGGCAGGAAGAAGGACAGTTGAAGAGGTCTTATCTTCAAATTCAAAACGAACCTTGTCTATCACGATAGCATCTGTTGTATCAAGAGGATTTGAAATGGTAACGTAATTTACCCCTCCAAATCTTTTGTTGATAAAACGTATGAGTAACTCATTTATCTCTTCAGTATTTTCAAACTTCCAAGTTTTTCCATATGCTTCTAGATTCCCACAGATAAATGTATATTTTACACCCAGATTTTCCAGCCTGGTTTTTATGTTTTTGATGTCATCTGCTACAAATATTGGAATATCTAGATAACTTGCAAGCGGGGCTGCAACAATACCTATCTCATAACCTATTTGACTATTTTCAATTATTAACGCAGCGTCAGATGTTTTCCATACGTCACTCAATTCTATGGAAATTTTTTCTAGTGAATCACTTTTTATATTTTTATATGAAGTGGAGTAAATATCTTTAAATCTAGAGGTTACCATGGACGGATTTTCTTTATCTTGAATTAGAAGTGGTTGAACATATTGCTTGGTATCATCATAGTATAATGAGATTGGGGTGGCGATTACTGCATAAAACGGGTTGTCTTTACTGACAACAAGGGGTATAGCATTCTGCAGTCGTTGGGATTCCATCTTTTCAATTGTCTCTAAATCAAACTTCGTTTCTATATTAAACTCTTGACGTTTTTCAGGTTTTTCGACGCAGATTATAATAACTAGACAAAACAATAAAACAAATGATATGACAATGATTACAATTTGTTTCCGATCCATTTTGCGCCTCTTAGTCTACTTATATTATACCTCATGCCATATATTTATACACTAATATAAATATATGCATACGGATAGATCATCATATATCTCTACAACACATAAAAAAATAAAAAAGAGATTGAGACTTTTATTTTGAAGGTTCTAGCGATGTTTTTCTATCCATTATCACAAGCATGTCCCAGATAAGAACTATTACTGTTGTTATCGTTACTCCAAGCAATAAATCCAAAATAAGGTTATCCCCTATAAGAAAAATCTCGCCATTCCACAGGTGATCAATTACCCCAAAAATCGCACCACCTGCCAGAAGTAAATTTAACCAGAAATGATACTTGTTTTCTTTCCAATCAGTTATGTTTCTTCGCATAACATAATGCACTATTGCCGCTGCCAATGGAACTGCATAACACGTCATTTTTTACCTCCCTAAATAGTGTTACCTTTTTTGTTTTTGTGTTATCTGGCAATACAAATATTCTATATATAAGTTATGTTTCTTGGAATTGGTGATTAAAGAAATCCCATTTTGAAATCTTTAATTTTTGCCCTGTCAACAATCTTTCGATCGACTGGTCAAGATACAAAATTACGAAATTTTTACAAAATCAAGTTAGCAAAAAACAGGGCGTTAGCGTCCGTAGTTTCTCCTGTTGGAGTGAATGCTCCCGACGGGAATACTGGCTAATGACTCAATGCTCCCACTGTTGGGGCATTTGATCATTGGCAGTAATGCTCGATTAGGGCATTTAACTATTAACGTTAGTGCTCCCGACGGAGACTTAACCAGTTTTCTCCTGTTGAAATTTTCGAAAAAATGCCTAAGTATGGGCTTTTTGATTTTTTGATATCTCTAACTAAACCCTTTCTTTTTTCTTTTGAGGTGGTAGATTGAAACAAAGTTCAATTTATGATAAAATGACAAGATCTGAAAAAGAAGTTGCTGAATTGCTAAAGGATATTGGTATCAGGTGGTCATATGAACATCCTGTTTTTGTTTGGGATGAAAACAAACGGCCAAGAGTTTGGACACCAGATTTTTATCTTGTTCCTTTTGGGATATATGTGGAAGTTTGCGGATCAAAAGATTTTGATTATGAATATAGAAGAAAAATATTTGATAAAAATGGTTACAAAGTTATTTTTTTGCATTTATATAAAGAGTCATATAAGTGGACTTATCATTTATTCAGATATCTTCAATTATTTACAAATAGTCGATATCATAAATTAAGTGAAATTCTTAGAAAAGAAAATTGAACAATATACGTCATTCCTAGCAGTTTTTACAATAATAATGATGGGTGATATTGAGAGAAAAGGGGATCTGATAAGAACACTTCAAATTATCAAAATGCGAGGTACAACACACAGCAGAACAAAATTTGCAATGAACATTTCATCTAAGAACGGCATAGAATTAGCTCCATTACTAAAATCCAGGGAATGAAGCCTAAATTTGAAAAGTTTAAAAAAGAAAGAATTTCTAATGCAATGCCTGTACCTCAATCATTGTTATTTTTCAATTTCTCCCAAAACTTCTTTGTTCAATATGCATCCTGGATCTAGAGACAAATAATTGCCTGTGTAGCCATATGCTCTAGCTCTACATCCTCCACAATAATATCGGTAATCGCATTTTCCACAGTTTCCTTCTAATATGTCTTTATTTCTCAAATCTTTTAGAACAGAATTATTTATCCAAAGATCCTCAAAGTCATCCTCTTTTATATTTCCAACGGTAAGAGGAAAAAACACACATGGTTCAATGTTGCCATTTGGCCGTATGGCACAGTAAAACCTGCCACACCCACAGCCACCGATAAATTCAGATAGACTCATGAGTTTACTGGATAGTTGAGGATTGAAAAAATGGGTTGGAATCGTTTTTTCGTTTTTGTTAATTTCTGTTTCCAATGCAACCCGAGCGAACTGAGGCGCTGTCGAAAGTATGTTTACCTTTCCACCATTTTTTAACCTCCCCCATAAATCTTTGAGAACTTGTTCTCTTTCATCAGGAGTTAAATCATTTTCTGATATGAATTTTCCACGACCTGTTGGGACAAAATTATAAGCCATAAACCAGTTCACACCAAGTTCTTCACAGAGATCTACAATCTTGGGCACTTCCATGTAATTATATTTTGTAGCGGTGGTAGCAATATTAACAAAAAACCCCTCATCCACACAGTTTCTAATTCCTCGTATTGTCTTTTCATATACTCCATTTATACCTCTAAAACTGTCATGGGTTTCCGCAGATGCTCCATCAAGACTAATCTGGGTAAACTGAACACCTGCTTCTTTCATCTCACGTGCCTTGCTCTTCGTAATCAATGTACCGTTAGTAGCAATTGCCACATATATTCCCTTATCATGAGCATACTTAGTTAATTCAAAAATATCTTTGCGTACTAATGGCTCTCCTCCAGAAAACGCAATAATGGGAACAGAAACACGATCAAGCTTGTCAATAACCTGTTTAGCCTCCTCTGTAGTTAACTCATTCTCGAGAGGCCCACCAGCATTAGCATAACAGTGTTTACACTTAAGGTTACAGGCATAGGTGATATCCCAAACGACTAGGAATGGAGCACCTGAAACAAAAGGTTTCTGAATGCCAAATCTTGCTATACCCGTCAGAACACTTGCTAAACCTTTCCTCCAAGAAGGATCGCTAAACTTTTCTTTCATTTGACTGCTACTGATCCCAAAAGCATTACTGCCTGTCTTTAAAATCCCGCTAATTGCCTTTTCTGCCAGTTTACATTTTAAACATGCGTCATTTCTTATGCCCGTATATAATTCAAGGGCGACCTCTATTCTGTTTTTCTGGCATTTTTCACAAAAACATGAGATACTACGTAGAATCTTTCTTGCAGCAGGATTGCCTATTGTTGCTCTTAGAATCTGCAACGTTGTTGTAGTTTCCATCTAGACTATATCTCCTCTGCACCTGCCCTTTAATCATTAAAATGTAGCAAATTATTCAATTCACCAACCTTTTTAAGCAGGTGATTTTTAGATGCTTCTACAATTTTCTCAACTGATTCAAGTGAATACCTGTGTGCCAATCTCTTGTTGTTTAATACTTCTATTTTCTTTTTCAAAAGTCCCTTTTTGATAAGTAAATCCAAACGATTGCGAACGTTCCTCTCAGAGCGTTTGATATATTCAGTAATCTCAGATATCAACAGCCCGCCTTCCTTAGTAATAAGTACCTTTAGGATTTCAGTATCCGTTTTAGACAAATCCCGGGCAGATGTAACAGTTTTTATAAATTGTGAGTGAGCCATAATTTTACCTCCCATGTGTAAAAAGATATAGAAAACATAGTATATATGCTTTTCTAATTTCATATGTATGGCATAGTAAGTTCATATGTACGTTACGTTTCGGATTTTTCTAGAACTTTTAATAAAGATAAATATTCTGAAAATGTTATTCTTCTATAGATATTGAAACTCCATACGAATAAAAACATCTTTCTTTTTTCAAATTTTTTTAATCCATAGATATAACTAGAAAATTATTGATTTACAAGACCATATTCAATTTCGTATTCTCCAGGATCGCCTGATTCTACTTTGAAGTTTTTCTCTTTACAGAAAGTAATCATTGGCATGTTATCTTTTAAAACAACTCCATAGAGTTTCTTCAGTCTTTTATCTTCTGCAACTTCAATTGTAAAAGCCTCGCCAACATCTATAGTAAATGTTCCATGCCATGTAAAACATGATCAAAACCATTTTCTTTTTATAAAGATCAATGCACCCATTACTGACAAAGTAAGTGAAATACCAAGAGTTATAAGAAAAGCATGCGGGGAACCTTGAAATGGTAACTTTACATTCATACCATATATGCTTGCTATCAATGTTGGGATCATCAAAATTATTGTAACTGCTGTCAGGAATTTCATTACAACATTTAAGTTATTTGAGATAACTGACGCAAATGCATCCATCATCCCACTGAGAATATTACTGTAAACATTACTCATTTCAATAGCCTGTCTATTCTCTATGAATACATCATCCAGTAAATCTTTGTCATCAGGATTCATTTTTACATTTTCCGCTTTTTGAAGCCTCTCCATCATAAGTTCATTTGACCTCAAAGATGTTGTAAAAAAAACCAAACTTTTCTCGATGTTCAATAGTTTTATTAGCTCCTCATTCTTCAGTGCCTTATGTAATTCCTTCTCAACCATATTTGTTCTCTTGTTAATCTCTTTTAAATACTTCAAATATAACAAAGATGTTCTAAGAAAGATCTGTAAAAGGAAACGACTTCTGTTTCCAGGGGAAAAGTTTTTTACTTTGCCGTTAATGAAATCAGAAATGACATCAACATCTTTAGAACAGACAGTGATAACCAGATCTCCAGTAAGTATTATGCCTACAGGCAGAGTAGTAAATGGAATATCAACATCGTTCTCATCAAATCGTGGTACTCTTAATACAATTAGAATACACTTATTCTCTTTTTCAATCCTTGCTCTTTCATCAACATCTAATGGGTCTGTTAAGAAATCCAGAGGAACATTTAGTTTCTGAGATAAATTCCCCAATTCTTCACTGGTGGGGCTTGAGACATTTATCCAGATATCATTCTCAAATTCGCTGATTTCTTTCAAATTGTTCTGTATTGTTTTGAATATGGTAATCATTTCATCACCTCCATTAAGTTTTCCAAAGGTCACTACAGATAACTGTTGTTTTTAGTAAATGAATTTCGTAATGCTCATTTATATCCGATTTATTTGAATGTATTCATAAGGAAATGCAAATTTACTGATAATTTCATAAATTTTCAATCAGTTTGTTTTTTTTCTCACGAAATAAAACCTCAGTATGCGGATAGGCAAATTCTACATCCTCGTTTTTCTGGATTTGGTTCCAAATTTCTCTGCGTATATTTGTAGATATTTCGTTCCTTTTATCGGTAATAGTATGATATCTTACTGCTACATCGATACCTGAATCTTTGAACAATAGTCTGATGTGTGGCTCTTTAGAAATTTTATTAGGAAATTTCCCCCACAATGGATTCATTATTTTTTCAACAGAGGCTTTTATAATCTCCTCAGATTTGTTTAAATCACTTTCATAGGTAATAGCAGTTACAATCTCATCCAAAATATAATCATCACGTTCTGTATAATTTATTATTTCCTGTTCAAAGATAATGGATGTAGGTATCATTACAGTTCTGCCAGAACTTTCCTCTCCTGCAATGGTTCCTCCCACTTCATCTAAGAATATATGTGTCAAAGTAATGTTTGTTATATCACCTTTTATGCCCAATATAATAACCCTGTCTCCGATATTAACAGGTCTTCGAGTGATGAGAATTAACCATGCAATAACTCCACTAATAGGTTTTTGAAGTGCCCATCCAAGTGCAACAGTCAACAGCCCCACAATAAAACTAAACTCACCCCAGTTACCGTAGTAAGAAGAAAAAGCGATTATCACCAGAAGAATGAGAAACAAGTATTTCAGTAAATCCAGAAATAGTGTTACATTGGAAATCTGTTTCTTTGTTTTTATTTTTTTCAACAGATGTCTTCGTATCATCCGTAATATAAGGATAAAAACAATAAAAGAGCCAATTAATGTTACAATCAATTGTAAAATATCCATATAGTTTTCTAAGTATCCAATAATATTAGCAAAGATATTCAATAGATAAATTCCATCCTGAAACATGATTTTTTACCTCACAACATTACTCTTTATCTCTATTGTTTTTCTGATATTCACCATCAAAATCTATATCGTATTGCATCTATATTATGCCATGGGAAAAAATCATTAACAATAATATCCTTTGCCTCTCCGATTTTTCTTTCTAATATAACACCAAGTTTATCAATGCCGATTAGTTTTCCTTCATAACTCTGTGTTTCTTCTACTTTCTTTTTAAATCCATATCTAACTAACACTACTACATTTTTATCTATGAACTTTGTTAATTCTATTTCTTTCATATTTTTCTACCACCCTTTATCTTTTTATTTAATTTTGATATACTTGCTGCATCTTTCACAACAAAGGATTTTATTATCCTCAATTGTCGTATATTCTCTTAACTTTGATTTAGGAAAATTGTTTCGGCAAATGAAACACCTCTTTGTATTAAACCACATCTATCTTCACATTACCTTATTCAATTTATTAATTCCATTCTCTAACCATAATAGATTTCATGAATTATTCTTTTTAAACCAAGGACAGTTGGTACAGTTGCCATACTTTTTAGAAAAGTAGTAACCATTTACTATTGGATCAGATGCTAGAACCCAGCATTCTTCTCCCCAATTTAGCGTATAAATTTCGCATTTTTTCCTTGTCTCTTTTGGACATTTCATAAATTCCCAACAAGTCTGCGTTTCTTCAAAGTGTTTTTTAAAGATACTTTTTTTTGTCATGTTTTACCCTTCTAAAAACACTGCAGCAGCAAGCACTGTTGTATATAAACCATTTTTATCTCCCTTAGCAGTCTGCGCTATGCTTTGAGTTCGCACGAATTGTCCACTCATTCTATACTCTTGTTTTCTTTCATCCCATGCTTTATCTGAATCGAACTCTAATCCCAATGTCGTAGCAAGCATTGTCGCTGCTAGATCCTCGGCATAATCTCCCAATTTTTTACTTGTTTCACCAAAACAATGATGCTCAGAGATATAACCATATGAGTCTCCATCCTTTGGCATAGCAACACCAATAGCTGCTCCCAATAATCTATTTGGCTCATTTGCTTTATTTCGTGACATCACACAGTATATTATTTGACCGGGTTTAACAAGTTTCATTCCTTTTTCCCGTGAGATTATTCTACAATTTGGGGGAACAATACTAGAGACATTTACCAGGTTGCATTTCTCAATACCTGCACTACGTAGGGCCAACTCGAAAGACTGCAGATCATGTTTATGTTTTCCTACACCTTTTGTAAAGAAAACCATTTTCGGGATCATTTTTCTCAACTCATGCAATTCAATTAATTATCCGATAAAAATCCTACTTTATCTCATAAAGTGGACAATACTTTGGGCAACCATCAATTCCACCCACACCAATTAGACAATTAGGTGTTCGCACTATTTCTACGCTATCCGTTCCTAAACCTTTTTTAAACTCAATGTATCTAAAATGTTTACAATCTGTCATCTCTAGCATGTCATCTCTAGCATGTCATCTTATATATTTTTTCTATTGTTTGCTGTTTATTGGGGGAGTGCTGATAGTCTTTTTCTAGCCCGTATCTCTCCAGGGCTCATAGTCGTCTTCATCGTCATCGTCATCGTCAAAGATGCCAAGATCTTCTTTCTCTTCTTTGGTTATCTCTTCAAGAAATTCTTTTTCTTGCTTCGTTTTCTTTCTTTTTTTTGGTGGCATAATTTTTTTATTCTCCTTATGAAAGCTTTGTGCTTTCAATTAATAACTATACTTATATCATGTTTATAACAATTGAGCGGGAATAACAAGGAAAAAAACAAAAAAAACGTAAAAACCGCGGAAAAATCTTAAGAACCAAGATTATTTTACATACTGATACTTACAATATTGAAAAATAATTTGGGAGATAAACAATAGAATTTCTTACGCTTTCTTGTCCAGCGCTCTATGCATAGGTTATACTCCCAATTCTTATTTCTAACTTTTTTCATCGACATACTACCATGAAAAAAGAAGGAAAGGAAGGACAGGACTTTAATATTCGTCCATATCTCCCATACCACCAGGACCACCACCAGGTCCTCCAGGCGGAGTTATACCTCCACCTTTTGATGCAATGACATCATCGATTCTAAGTATCATCGTTGCTGCCTCTGAAGCAGCCTGGATTTCCTGAAGACTTACTCGCAGTGGTTCGATGACATTGTTTTTCATCATGTCTGTAACAGTCCCATCAAACACATTGATCCCAGCGTATTTGTTTCCAGTTTTATGCGCCCTGCGTATTTCAAGCAGCATGTCAATTGGGTCAAGTCCTGCGTTTTGTGAGAGTGTTTTTGGAACTACTTCTATAGCATTCGCAAACGCCTCAATTGCCATCTGCTCTCTGCCTCCAACAGAAGGTGCGTAGTCTCGAAGAGCCATTGCTATAGCGATAGCAACTGCTCCGCCGCCAGCAGTCATTTTACCATCTTCAAGGGCAACCTTTACTACCGAAAGTGCATCATGTAGTCCACGCTCAAGTTCATCTACAACGTGCTCTGTAGTACCACGGATAAGTATTGATACAGCTTTTGGATTCTTACAGTCAGTGATGAACGTCATTTTGTCATCGCCGATTTTTTTCTCCTCTGCATTACCAGCATTACCAAGATCACTCGGGCTTAAATCATCGAGGTTTGCAACTATTTTTGCACCAGTAGCCTTTAATAGTTTTTCCATGTCGCTTTTCTTAGCACGTCTTACAGTATAGATTCCCTCTTTTGCTAAGTAATGCTGTGCAATGTCATCAATTCCTTTTTGACAGATAAGGACATTTGCTCCACTTGCTTTGACTTT
>DAOWIZ010000041.1 GCA_030640585.1 Thermoplasmata archaeon | reverse complement strand
TTGGATTGAAATGCGGGTAGTTGTGTAACATGAAGGATGACTTTGTGCAAACCATCGCTTAATACTACCTCGGTCACACCGTTGACCGATATGTTTTAAGCAAGATGGTTTGCGTTCCTTCATGTAACATCTATAAAAAAAATATACAGGGCAGGATACCCCCATCTTTAGATGGATTCATTTTGGGAGGATGTCATTTTTAATTTTTTGTTGTTTTTCATCTTCTAGTATTTAATGATGAAACAATATATTTTAATATTGGTAAATGTATTTTGGTTACATGATGGAAAAAAATAATAACGAGGAGGAAGTAACATCTTTTTTGAAACTACCTGTTTATACTCGCGAAGGAATATATGTTGGACATGTACGAAATGTTTTCATTAATATGGATGAACAATGTGTCAGCAGCTTACTTGTTACTAATACAAATCCTTCTATTGTAGAAGGAACTGTTGATGTAGCAGTACCATATCGTTGGGTTAACTCTGTAGGTGATATAGTTATTCTTTCTCATTTCCCGGACAAAGTCACTACACGTAAAAAGAAAGAAGAAACAGAAAACAAGGACCAGATGGATATAGATCAAGTTCAATAAAACAAAATTATACATCTATCCTCTCTTATCTTTATTCCTTTTAGCTTGATAGTGTTAAATAAAGATACGATGTGAAGTATCTTTTTTGACAATTTCTTTTTAAAAAATCAAAAATGATACATATTGCATCATATTGTTTTAAATTGTGTTTATTGTGACCTTATGGTAACAATTGTGTCTGATACGAGTATTTTCCATAGAAATAAGGTCGTAATATTAATTTGTTTTAATCACACATTTATAGTTAGGTGTGAAAAGATGAAAATGATGCGAAAAATAATGGCAATATATAAAATATTGCTTATGGTTGCAATACCAACTGGTATTGCTGAGGCAAGTGTAGGATCTGAAAAAGAAAAAGACAATGAATATATGTCAGTTATTTTTACAGTTAGGAAGTTTGTTATGTTACTTTATTTAAAAACAATATTTAACATGAAAACTCTTTTATATAATGAAAGTTATATATATTATCATAATATAGAAAAAATAAATAAAATAAACGCTTTGGTGTAAGACTTGTACAACAACGTTTATATATTGGGAAAACAGAATATATATTGAAAATATTAAAAAATGGTGATTAAAAATGAGAAAAAACCTTAAAACAGTTAAAACCGCACTCGTAATGGGAATGTTACTCTTTAGCGTATTTGCTGCAATTATGCCTACAACATCAGCAGGGACTCTTGTAAATTTAAGCCATGCTACAAATATTAGTTGGTCTACTGCTAATGATACTCAAGAACCACTTGTGCCAAGGGGTGAAATGAGACAATTAGAGTTAAAAATAGAGTATTATGTTACCGCTGGCCCCGTTGGTAAGGCACTTTTCAATCTTTTATATAATAATAGACAAGTTAATATAAGACTAGAAATCGTTGAAAAATCCTCCTGGTGTACAGCAAGCCTTGCAAAAAGTACGGTACATGCAACAACTTCAATGGACCATCGTGAATATTCAACATATCTAAATATACAAGTTGATGATGATGCTCCTGCTTACAGTCTAGGATATATCAAAATAAAAGCAACTGTAGATGCAATCGGGCCAATAGATGCTTTTGTTGAAGAATTTGATTTGAATTTCCAACCGGCATATCTACCAATGATAAACAACGAACTAACTGAAGGAAACAGTAAAAAAATCGCTCCTTTAGGCACTGCTGTTTTCCCAATTGAAATTGAAAACATGGGAAACGCACGAACTAAAGTATTTCTGAATGTTGAAAACATACCTGAGGGCTGGATTGCTATTGTTACAGATGAAGTAACAATAGATGAAGGTAAAGGCTCAAAAGCAACAGCTTACCTAACAATTAAACCACCAAAAGGATTTGGATATCATTACAATGAAGAAAGCATTAGAGTTTCATTGACACCAGCACGTGCAGAAAACATTCAAGATAAAGGTGCCAAAACATATGTTACAGTCATTGTAGAAAGCAGAGGGTTTTCTACACCTGGGTTTGAATCAATAATATTCATAGGTGCATTATTAGCAGTTGCAATGATATTTAAACTAAAAAGAAAGAAATAAGATGATGTTAACTCATATCTTATTTCACTTTATCTTTACTATCTCATCATAGAGATTGACACGGGGGAAGTCCTATAAAAAACAAAAAATCTTTGATGGCAATTTTTGTTGTCTTTCTTTTACTATTGGTTATTCCAAATCAGGTTATCTCGTCTCCAGTTGAAGAAGATCTAGATGAAGAGGCATCTGATAGTTCTGATTCTTCCCAAATTTCTAATCCTCTTTTATATAAACTTGGGGGACTTCTTGCCGGTCTTAATCCAGTTATGCAGTTTTTTGCAGTGGCAACTGCTGCTGTACCTGAGGTTGTAGAAATAGGGTATGGAGAAACTGTTAAAGTTGAAATTGGTTTACTTTCCGTTGATTCAGGTGAATGGGAATCAATGGATGAAGGAAACAGGATTGATGCTACTCGTTATTTAAGTTGTGAAGTAGTTGAATATCCTGGTGGATTTAATGATGGATCCTGGTATGTTAATTTTGATCCATCTTCGGTGAAACTTGAACCTGGAAAACAAATGAAATTAAACGCAGTTATTTCTTTGACATCTCCTCCAAGTTCAGATAACCCTATTCAGAGTGGAATCTTGAAAATAAGGATAAATGATAAATGGGCTGCAAATAATCTGTTTTGCCCTAAGGATTGGATTCGTTCTTCCATTGATCTATTAAAACAGGGTAATATATCTGGAGCATTAGGTACATTTTTTGGAGGTGCAGGATTTTTTATAGCTTCTATTCTACCCCCTAATCCTTTTGGAATGATGTTAAGTGGTTCAGTTACATGGGATGCAAATGAGGTAGATATCCTTGTTAAAGTAAAACCTTATCATGCTGTTAGTTTTGAATCATTACCTCTTGTAAATTTTAAACCTAATGAACTTGCTGGTATCCCTATTAGTGTTAAAAATCTTGGAAATTATAATGATACTATTAGTTTCAGGATTAATAGTAGTAATAATGACAAAATAGAAGTTCCCGATCCAGGTAGTGTTACCCTAAAACCCGGTGAAGTAAAAGATACTTTACTTGGTGTTGCTATTATGCCTTCATTTCTTGATTTTGGTACGATTCATGAAATTAAAGTTCAGGCTTATTCATTGGGTCAACCCAACATTACAATAGCTGAACGAACTGTGTTTTTACAGACGAAAGGAGTATATATTTCAGGCTACAACGCGGCAGTAATATTATTTATTGTTTTAATTATCATCATTATTATAGGACTTTTCTTACATTTACGTAGAAGAAAGATTGCAGAAATCTGTCAGAAGCCAGATAAACCTTGGGAGATACCAAAAGAAAAAAAGTTTCTGGAAAAATTAAAAATAAAAGATGAAAATAAATACAATGAAACTTTGAAAATGATGGAAGATGAATACAAATCTTCTCTATTATGGTACAAATATCATAAGAAAGCAATGATGAAAAAACCTACTATCGGAGAAAAAAAGATTGATGCATCATCAGGAGTTTTTTCAAAATTATTCAAAAAACCAGAGGAAAAATCTGATGAATCTACACAAGAAAAACAAAAAAGAAAAGATAAAAAACAGCGGTGAAAAATGTGCGAAAGAAAAATCACATAGATAAAATAATAACAAAATTTGTGTTCTTACTACTGTTATCCAGTGTAATATTAGTATTTAGCCCTATTTCATCGGCTGGTCTTTTACGTGTGAATAGCTATATTGACGTTGCATGGACTCTGGATGAAGATCCAATTGTTCCACGAGATGAAGTTAGAATATTAAATCTGACTGTAAACTATCAAGCAAATAAAGCTGGTGATCTAGGCGCCGGGATTATAGATGCCTATGGTAATAAAAACGCGCTAATTAAAATGGAGGTAGTTGATAGTTCTCCATGGTGTACTGCAAACCTACGATCAGATACAGTTCCGCTTCCTATTTCTTCTAAGATGCAAAAAGGAACAAACCAATTAAATATACAGATTAAAGAGGATGCCCCTGCGTATGGATTGGGTTTTGTAAGAATCAAAGCATCAGTTGGGCAACTGGGGTGGCTATCACCATATAGTAATGAGTTTGAGCTTAATTTCCAACCTGCATATCTACCAATTATAAATACAGAACTACCTAAAGGAAATAGTGAAAAAATCGATCCTTTTCAATCTGCTGTTTTCCCAATTGAAATTGAAAACATGGGTAATGCACGAACTAAAGTATTCCTTGAGGTTGTTAGTATAACCGATGGTTGGACGGCAGCGGTAACTGATGATGTAACACTTGATGAAGTTGAAGGTTCAGAGAGTACTGCTTATATTACTATTAAACCATCAAAAAGAATTGGGTATCATGATGATAAAGGAATTGTTAGAGTTTCATTAACTCCTGCTCGTGCAGAGGATATTAATGATCTAGGCGAAACTTCATATGTGACGTTTATTGTGCAAAGTAAGGGTATTTCCACACCTGGCTTTGAAGTAATATTGTTTGTTTGTGCATTACTGGTTGTTGTAATGATTAGTAAAAAAAGACTTAAGGCCAACAACTAAACTTTTTTTATAAAAATTCTAAAACAATTTTTAATATATGAAATTGAGCCTTATGGGTTAAGTATTGGTATGTGACATAAGTTGTTGGACGCCATTATAAAGATGAAAATATCTTGTTAATACAAACCATTTGAGTCAATATCTGTCCTATTATTTTTGTTACATACTATATATTTATAGAAAGATAAAATACATGTGTCAGTTGGCACTTCAATAAATTACAAAACCGGTGAAAACTTTTGAAAAGCAAAAACCGTTAGACAAGCAGAAACAATAAGCATAATAAACCAAACATTAACATTCCATTTAATTATCTTAATACCATCCAAAGGACCAAATGGCATAAGATTAAAAACTGCTAGAAAAGCATTTATTAAACAGATAAAACCAATAAGTTGACCAATGGGTGTTTCAATAAAAACAAAAAGATAAAGGGGCAGTGTAACACCAGAAATAACGATATTAGCCAATGGTCCTGCCATTGCAATACGACCAGTTTCAAAGACACGAGTTCGCCCTCTAAACATTACTGCGCCAGGTGCTGCAAAAACAAAAGGGACAAACAATGAAAGTAACAAAGCCAGAAACAACCCCTGTGGATACATTCTAAACTCAGACCAAAGACCAAATTTTTGTGCCATAAACTTATGAGAAATTTCATGGAAAAAAAATGCGGTAACAATACTAAGAAAAGAAACGGGGATAAACAAGAGCAAAGTCTCTAAATTAAACCCACGGATAATCCCAAAAAATAAATTATTTTTTGTAAAAAGTAAAGAAAAAGCAATAGTTAAAACACACATTGAAATTAGAATATGAGTTATTTCAACCCTGCTGAATTTTCCTGGTTTACCCATTTCAAGGGTACCTTTTGGGAAATACATGTACTCCCTGGGGGATAATTCATGAAATGATTTGTAAACCTTTTTCTCCTGCACCACTGAAAACATACTCCTATATTAATATCTTTATAGTTTATAATATAAATATGTTTACCCAAATACGATGTGAAATATCTTAGTCCCTGCTACAAATGTTCCAATCATACTTCCCATGTTAGCTAGAGCAACTACCATAAGAAGCCTTATTACTTTGTTATTCCAAAAATCCTTTAAACTTTCAAGTTTACTCATATCTTGAAAATCTTTCATTTTCGGTGTTCTTAGTTTAGCTTCTACATAGCCTGCAACCCAACCAGCAGCAACAGCAGGATTAAGTGATGTTAGAGGAGCTGCAACAAACGCAGTTAAAATTGTTAGCGGATGACCTCTAGCAATTGCAGCTCCAATTGCTGATAAAACTCCGTTAATTAAAAACCACCAAAGAAAAATATCTTTTATATCAATCCATGCAGCTGTCCCTCTAGTAAATAATAACCATGCAATCAAAGTAACAAATAAAACTGGAATAGCATATGCAACAGTTTTTCCAACCTTTATTCTCTTTTTTGGGACATATTCAAGTTCTTTAAGATCTACGTTTTCAAAATCGTTGCTCTCAAGATGTTTCTTAATGCCCTGAAGATGACCTGCACCAACAACTGCTACAACCTTTCCTTTTTTACTTTCATCAAAGATTTTTTTAGCAATATACACATCGCGCTCATGAATTAAAACTGTTGCAACACTAGGTGCCATCTGACCGAACTCTTCCATGAGCTGCGAGATCACATCTTGATCCATCAACTCTTCAAGATCCAGTTCTTCAAGTTCTTCTTCATCAAAACCAATCATTGCTTTGAGAAACTCCCAGGTAAGTCTGGTTTTTTCTCTAAAACCCATTTTTTTCCAAGCGCGTTTCAGAGTAACAGATATATCTCTATCGACTAATGCTACTTCAACATTATGTTTTTTTGCTTCTTGCATAGCTGCAATCATTTCAGAACCAGGTTCAACACCATGTTCTCTACCAAGTTTCCTTTGAATGGATGATAAAAACGTCTGAGCGAGCATGAAATAAGCATTATTTCCCTTTAAAAGAGTTGTAACAGGTTTATTTTCCCAGGAATCCTTCTTAGTAATAGCATCATAACGTCGCTGGCAGAGTTCCACTGCGACAATATCTGGTCTGCACTCCTCAATTACTCTTCGTACTTCTTTAACGCTATCTTCAGAAATATGTGCTGTACCAACCAGTATGATGTTATCATTTACTTTTATTTGCAAAGCATCTCCTCAGATCATTTTATGATAATTATGATGCTATATATTAAAAAACCTATTTTTTAAATCTCAGCTTCAAAATCTTCAACAGTAGGCTTAAAATTATCATATTTCTTAATTTTACCCTGCTCTTTCAGTATTGCTCTTGTAAGAAGCCAATATACAAGAGCAAGTGCTCGTCTTCCCTTGTTGTTAGTTGGTATTACCATATCAAGATATCTTGTTTCATTGTTGGTATCACAAAGACCAATAACAGGTATCCCAATGTTTTTTCCCTCATGAAGTGCCTGTGAATCAGCAAGCGGATCTGTTACTATCAGTAGTCCAGGTTCAAGAAAACCTTTTGCATTAGGATTTGTAAGAGTACCTGGTCTAAAACGACCATCAAGTACACCAATCCCAGTATGTTCGGAGAGAAGTCGTATAGGTTTCTGCCCATACTGACGTACACTGACAATTAATATATCACTTGGATCAAATTTGTTGATAAATTTAGCTGCTTTTTTTATTCTCTCATCTGTCTGTTTAACGTCAATGATATATAACCCATCATTTCTGACTTTGTAGATAAACTCTTTAATATCGGATGTTTTCTGACGAGTACCAATATGAGCACCAGATGTCATGTATGTTTCTTCAGATACCATCATAACTGAGTCAGTTTCTTGTTGTTTTGACTGCCCCTCTGCATTATTCGTTGGTTCTTTATTTGCCATAAAAGGTCCCTCATTTCATAATATTTTATATTTCAGCTGTTTTTAACAGTAATCGGTATCGCATCTTCGTTAAACTCAAGCATAGCTATATCAATTGGGAAAATTACATCTTTTGGTATTTTTATAAGTGATGGAGCCCCCATTGATATCTGCAATGCACGTGCACCAATTATTCTTGCTTTTTCAAATCTTGTATATTTTTTCAAATTTATTCACCATATCTAGTAAATAGTAGAACCACCAAATAACAGTAGCATTTAAAAAGGTTATCCTTGAAATACCAACGTTTTTCTATTTATGTTCGGGATTTTCTGTAAATTCGCCTGTTCGATTACCAAACTCCTCAAGTGCAAGTTGCATATCAATTGTCATATCTCGCAATAATTGATCCAGATGATCATTTTTGAATTCTTTAACACCATCTACATCTGAAAATAGTTTCCCTAAATATCCAGCATCATCCTTGTGTATCTCAATGTTATATAGGGTTTCTTCCATGATTTTCCCCCTCGTATGGATTTAATAAAACAGGTTGTATATAAAAATTTTTTGGAATATTTCACTGTTCTATATCATCTTTTCTATTAATCTATTGATTTCTTTACCACGGTACCCAAGGGCTCCCTTGTTTACAAAAGAACGTTTAATCCCCTCATATCCTTTTTTTGGTGGGCTAAGTCTGAATATTGGTTTAATATTTGGTATTTCTTTATATTTGAACTTGCTAGAGATAATTGCGTCTACTAGTTTATCAACAGTGTTATATGATGTAGTTGTTTTAAGATGATCCTCAGATAGTTCTTTACCACCTTCTAGTCTCCCACGGGCATTTATTAATTTTGAGAGTGATGTTTTATCTATTTCACCCCATGTTATGTAATCTTTTGCGACCTGTAACATTCCCTTGGTACTAGGGTTTTCTTCAAGTATTACACAATGATTTACTCTTGTCAAGTTAAGAAGATTCATTGTTTTTTTAATATCTGGCTTAACATTAATTATTCCTCTGACTCTAACTGCTGCATATGCCATTTTACTTTGCCGCCTCCTCTGTTGCTTTTGATTGCTCTTCATTTATTTTTTCTTCTTTTGGTTCTGCCACTGGTTCAGATTTTCCTTCCTCTTTTGAAGGTTCTTTGGCAGGTGCTGCTTGTCCTTCTTTTACTTTTTCTGCTGGTTGCTTTTCTACTTCTGCCACAGGCTCCTGTTCAACTTGGACAGGTGGTTTTATGCTACCACTTTTTATCCCAACTTTTGCAGCCTGTTTGCTCATAATACGCATATTAGCATTTGTTTCAAGAGCATTAAAAACAGCTTTTGCATAGTTAACTGTGGTTTTGGTTTTTCCACGTGTAAACGTCCAACAGTCTTTCACACCTGCAAGAGTTAAAATCTTTTTTGCAACATCTCCTGTTGCAAGACCTATTCCACGTGGCGCTGGTTTAAATGTTATTTCAACACTACCACTTTTTCCACTAACAGCACATGGAACTGTATGAGGCTGCCCGCAACCACATTCCCACGAGCCACATCCTCTCTTGATTTCTATAATATTAGTTTTTGCGTTATCAATTGCTTTACGTATGCTACTTCCCACTTCTTTTCCTTTTGCCTGACCGATTCCTACATATCCATCGTTATTTCCGACAGCAACGGTTATCACGAATTTTATACGTCGACCAGAGTCAGTCATACGTTGAACCATGTTGACATCTATTACTTCATCTTCTAGGCCTGGTAGTAGTATATCAGCTATTTCAGGTTCTCTTATCGGTAATCCTCTTCTAAGTGCATCGCTCATTGTTGTGATTTCTCCGCTTTTAACCATTCTGCCTAGCTTGGTTTTTGGAGTCCATTCAACAGGTGTTGTTTCTCTTTTTCTTCTTTGTGGTCTGTTTTTGCCCCTGCGGCCTCTGCCACCTCTTGCCATTATTTGCCTCCGGTAATTTTATTTTTAATATCATTTACAGATGTTGCAATGTTTTTATCAAGATGTTTACCCATTATTCTATCCTCATCTGGTAGTTTTTTCTCGTTATGTGGACATATTATCCCTGCATCAAGTACTCCTTTGAGTGCTGCAAAGTTTTTAGATCCACTTGTTGGAACTTGCC
>DAOWIZ010000051.1 GCA_030640585.1 Thermoplasmata archaeon | reverse complement strand
TGTCCTTTTTTTTGAAAAAAGGGCCTGCCACTGCTATATGACAAACGTGTTGTTCACATGTTGTAGTGGTTATTTTTTTGTTGTTGCGTTTCATCGATAATCCCGGCTGTTAATACTGCGTTGGTCTGTAGCGTAGCGTAAGACCCGCAGATAAAACAGGCGTCTAGCTTTTTTAGTGCCTCATATATTGTTTCTTGCCGCGCGCGGCAGACTGAAGGTCTGCCCGTTAATGGCGCGACAGGATCGTGAAAAAACTATGAAAAATGTAAGTAGCGGATGCTATAAAAAACCAGCTGGTGACACAAGAAACAATTGGGTGACAATGATGTTTGTAACCAAAAAACGGTATATGTGTTTCCGTAAGCAATCTCATATTAACACATGTGTAGAAAGTTTTCGTGAACTCGAACGTTTCGGGTTCGAGTTCGGTGATTTTGGTTTTGCAGGTAACCATGTTCATTTCCAGGCAAACATATCAAAAAAGTATTCAGTTGAAGTTGCCGAGATCATGCTTAAGTCCTGGAGTTCAAAGTGGATATTTGAAAAACATCCGGGTTTCCGTAAAAGATATTCTCGTGGTAGTTTTTGGAGTGGTTATGAACACCACGAGTCAACAGGTCGTAAAAACCTAGATGAGTCTAGTATGTATATTCGTGATCAGCAACAACACCACAAAGTGGTCGTTGTTGATGATGCTCAACAAAAACTAGATATGTTTTTACCGCCGAGCGGGGATGCGGCATGACCCAAAAGGGGCTTGCCGAGGAAGCGAAGGCGCAACAGGGGATTATAAGAGCACAGCCCTTATTTCACTTTATCACCGAAAAAAAAGAATCATCACCGGAAATATTAGAAAAAATGTAATCAAAAAGCCAATTGTTATATCTCTCAAGATAATTTTCTTTTGAAATACCTGTTTGATCTTCATAGAATTTTACCCATTCTTTCCATATATTTCTCTGTTCGTTCATAAGAAGATTGACATCGTTTTTATATTGTTTATAATAGTCAATATATGTGGCAAATAAATCAAATGAGTCATCTATTCCTTTTACAAATCCTAAATAAAAATTATCCTCAGAGTTTTTCTGTTTACTTGTACAGCCATCTTTTTTGATTTTTTGTTTTTTGTCTCTCAGCGGTTCATATTTCATCTTTTCCCTCAAAATCAATATTTGTTTTTTGCTATGGTCTCAACATTCTTATTTTATTATCTCAAAAAAATCAGTGATTTTTGGAATATTTTCTGGAAACGGCGAGGTAGATCCTGATGGTACTCTCCCAAGAAATAGAATTTCTACTTTTACAGCATCTCGATAATCCGAAATGCTATCTCCTACATATACTACTCTGTTTGGATCATATCCTTTCTCTGATATTATCCGTCTAGCAATAACTGGTTTTGTATCTGGGCTTCCATAAACACCTTTAAAATATTTCTCCATTTTTCTTTCTTTGACAATTTCCCTCAGTTCGCCTTCAGGCGTTCCAGATATAACATATAGATCAACTGAAATGTAATACTTCTCTAAAAACTCTTTTGCACCGTTAACCCATGACGATTCGATTACTTTTTTAACAACTATATCTGAGAATTGTTGAGCTATTCCATTTAATTTTCCTTTGGATATTTGTTCGTTTAAATACTCTAAATAATAATGTTGTATCTTGACATATCTTGAAATACCTCCATTTTCAACATGATGTTTTACTACTTTTTTTACAATTTCATCTCCAAATTGTTCAAATAGTTGAGCAAAAGCTTCTGTTTTTACATCCATGCATTCTGCGAGAACTCCATCGAAGTCAAAAAATATAGCCTGTAAAGATTCTGCTGAAATATCTATTTTATCCATCTTACTTATTCCTCTGCAATAATTGTTACTGGCCCCCCATCTGATTTTGTTATTATAAGTGGTGCAACAACAACCTTTTTAAAAGCTGTACTATGACTTACATCAGATAAATTCATATCTTCAACTGGTAGAATTGGTTTTTTTGGATTTAACATTTTTTTATGAACCTGCCGGCCGATATCTCTGTGTTGCCATGATGAAATAGATATCGAGTCTATGCCAAGAATACGTAGTTTTCTGAATTTTTCTATAATCCAATCAGATATTTCAAGGCTCAGTCCCGGGTTGTATTTGTAATATTTTTCCATATTTCTATATCTACCAAATCCTGTTTTTATCATTAAAAACTCTACATCTCTGTTAATATCCTGTTTTTTGACGTGTCCTGGTTTTATCAGAAAATCATTTTCTTTTAGATCTACTTCTAAAACCTGTGATTTTTTTCTGTTAAATACCCAGAAATCAGGTGAGAAAAAATCTATGGTTTGACCATCTCCATAAAAATGATATGGTACATCAACATGTGTTCCCAGATGGTTTGGGAACTTCCATGTTTGTGTGTTTGCACTATCTCCTTTTTTTATGGAATTGGCAGTTTTTAGTAAAAAACCGTCTCCTCCTCCATAGATTGGAGTATCAGGGTTTATTTCATACGAAAGGAATCGATGCATAATATCTCTTTATCTGTTTTTTTGTTGTTAACTTCAGAGCTAATTTCTGATAGACATTCAAGTAAACCTTGTCCTAGGTCATAGAATTGTGTTGATACCATTTTCCGTCCAGCTTTAGGTTTGAAGCAATATGGCGTGATCTCATAATGTACGCTTGAATCAACTGGTATAAACTCTAGTTCTATTTTGTTACCTAGTATTTCATTTACCATCATCATAAGGTCCTTAATTTTCATAGGTTGCTGTCCTGTGATAATTACATTTTCATTTTCAAATTTTTTAGAGAGGATATCTACACTAAGTTTCGCCGCATCCTTTACATGTATATATTCTCTAATTTCTTCACCATCTCCGTGCCGAGTAATTCTCTGTTCAGTAACGGCTTGTTTTAAAACATTATGAATCCAGTTGTTATCTTTTGCTCTTGGGCCATATAATGAACCATATCTAAGTATGGTATATGGGACATTGTAAACCTCGTTATAGTTTTCAATGAAAAGCTCACATGCTTGTTTACTACTACGATAAAACGAACCAGTATCACTATATACATAAATTGTACTTGCAAACACAAATCGTTTTATTTTATATTTCCGACATGCTTCAAGTATCATTGTTGTTCCTATTACGTTACTTTCAATTGTTTTAAATGGTTCAAGATGCGCAGTTTCAATATCTGCTATGCCTGCAAAATGATAAACAACATCGCTTCCTTTAACTGCTTTATTTACCATATCTTTATCAAGGATGTCTCCGACTATCATTTTTTGATCAAGTTTCAAATAAGGCGATTCTTCTTTATCAAAAATTGTGGCAGTATGATCTTCATCTGTCAAAGCATCTGCTACATGACTACCTAGGAATCCTGATCCTCCAAAGATAACTGCTTTCATATTATTCCCCTTCTATTTGCATGTATATATCATATCTTCTTTATTTTTTCTATTATTATTTTTGTCGATAATTACTAATTATATATCATTTGAGCCAACAGGCATAGGTAAATATAATGTTTTCCCCAAATCCTAATTTCTGATCAGATAATTAAGTCAAAAGTGTCTATCATCCCATTTCTCATTCATTCTGCAGATAATCTTTGTTCATCTTTATTCTTTACCCAATTAGCCATTTTTTTGATGCCTTCTTTATTTTCTGTTTTAGGTCTCCATCCGATGTGTTTCTCCATTTTAGAAATATCTGCATAAATGCCAAACTGATCGCCTGGGGTGCCTTCAACATAATTGATGGGATACGCATCTGGATCGTATGTAAAAGCCTCAAGTATATTGTTGATAAGGTCATGAACATGTGTTTTTTTACCTGTTGCAACATTGTAGCTTTCTCCAAACGTAACAGGTTTATCAATAACGGCTAGTGTAGCACTTATTATATCATCTATGTATATTAAATCCCTGAATCTATCCTTTGAACCTTTTACTATTACTGGTTCGTTATTAGATACATATGCCATATATATACTGACCATTCCTTGTCTAAGATTTTCCATATTTTGTCCTGGACCATAAACATTAAAATATCTCAGGGCGGTAGAATTTACCCCATAAGACTCATACAATCTCAGATAATTTTCAGATGCCATTTTACCGATACCATAAAAAGATTTTGGCTTTGGAAACACATTTTCTTTAACTGGCAAAGTTTCCACATCACCATAAATAGACATAGAACTTGCATAAATAAATCTATCAATATTTTTCTCAGCACACCAACTCAGTAATAAAATAGTACTTAAACAATTTGTTTTGAGGTCATATGCAGGATTATCAAAAGATATCTCGCCAGAAGTCTGAGCAGCTAAATGAAAAACTACATCAACTCCGTTTTCTGGCAATTCTTTCAAAATTTTTTCGTTTGATACATCTGCTTCTAAAAATTCCACATCTTCAGGCACGTTGGATTTAAACCCTGTGGTCAAATTATCAACGACCAAAACATCCCATCCCTTTTTCAACAATCTTCTTGTCAAGTGCGAACCAATGAATCCAGCTCCACCTGTAACTAATGCTTTTCTTTTCATAATTCTTTCACCTTTCTTAATGCTTTTATCAGATTTTTTGCAGATTCAATTTCCATATTTTTTCTAGTTTCAACTGTATATGTTCCAATATGTGGAGTTAAGATAATATTATCAAGATCTTTTAACTTTCCAATATATGGCTCTTCTTCAAATGCATCTATTGCAGCACCTGCAATTTCCTTTTCCTTAATAAAGTTATACAAATCTTCTTCATTTATTAAGCCGCCACGTGCTGTGTTAATTATAATAGCGTTCTTCTTCATCTTTGCTAATTCTTTTTCTCCGATTATATGTTCTGTTTGTTTAGTTAGGGGAATATGGAGTGTTATAATATCACTCCTGCTGAGCAATGTGTCTAATGAGACTAATTTTACTTTACTGCTAGATATAAATTCATTATCTGGATTTATTTCATAAGCCAAAATTTTTAATTTAAATGGCAATAAAAGTTCCACGAGTTGTTTACCTATTCTCCCCATACCGATAATTCCAAGAGTTTTTCCTGATAAAATATTTCCGATTTCAGGTTTCCATAAGCCACTTTTTACGTTTTTATCTACATTTACAATCTTTTTTAGCAAATTCAATATTAAAGATATTGTAAGTTCTGCTACAGCAATCTTTGGTGTTTCAGGTGTATTTAAAACTATTATGTTTCTTTGGCTGGCTGCTTTTAAATTAATATTATCCAGTCCAATTCCATATCTTGAGATTACTTTAAGTTGATCGTTATATGATATAATTTTTTCAGTTATTTTTTCAGTACCTGCAATGATACCAACTGCATCATCAAGTAAAGATATTATTTCTTCTTCGTTTAATTTTCTACCATAAGGATTCATAATTGGTTCAAGTCCATTGTTTTTTAATAATTCTATCGCACCTGAATTTATTTTTCCAAAAGATCTGCTTGAGATTAGTACTTTCATTTTTTCCATCAAATCCATTTTTATACGTATTTTTTTACAAGTTCATCATTTTTCATCAGAGTTTCTACACGTTTCAGATCATCAATTGTGTCAACGCTGTAAGTATCATATTTGGTTGGTACCATTCTTACCTTGTATCCATATTCAATTATCCTCAGCATGTCGACAGATTCAATAACTTCGAGAGGTGTTGGTTCAAGTTCATTGAATTTTATAAGAAACTCACGGGTAAATGGGATGATGCACACCTGTTTGTACATGCAATCCTTGTTAGCTCCCTTTTTATCTGATGGTATTGGTTCTCGTGAGAAATAAAGTGCAAAATTTTGCTTGTCAACTACTACTTTCACCTCATTTGGATCTTTGTGTTCTTCGGATGTTTTTATCGGTGCCATAAGGTTACTAACAACTATGTTTACATCTTCCAGTAGTGGCTGTACTGCCTCGTCTATCATCTCAGGATAAATCATTGGCTCATCCCCCTGAATCAATACTATTATGTCAATTTTTTCATCTATTTTTTTTTCAATTTTTATCAAAGCTTCTGCTACTCTATCTGATGCTCTTTTATGTTTATCTGAGGTCATTATAACTTTTCCACCAACTGAAAGAATATAGTCTTGTATTTCTTTATTACAGGTTGCTACATAGACATCGTCAAGAAGAACACTCATTTTACTGCGGAAATAAACATGCCCAACCATTGGGACACCATTTATTTTTGCAAGTGGTTTTCCAGGTAAACGGCTTGATTCCATTCGTGCAGGTATAATACCAACTGTTTTTGTCATTATTATATGTCCTCCCCCATTTCTCAAATAACTTTTGTTTTTTTATTTTAGTTTTTTTAGCATATTTTTACATAAAGTACCTAAAAACAATGTATCTAGACTTATAGCAATAAATTTGTAGCCCATATCAATAAATTTTTGTACTTCCTTATCATCTGGTGGTATAACATGAAAACCACCTGGTTTTTTTGAGTTTTTTACAACATCCATTACTTCTTTTATAATTTTTTTGAACTTTGGATTATTAAACTCACCAGGCATGCCAAGTGAACCCGATATATCATAAGGTCCTACTATGAAACCATCGACACCATCAACAGATAAGATTTCTTTAAGATTCTTTACAGCATCAACATGTTCGATTTGCACAATTACTATGCTTTCTTTTTCAAGCCATTTTTTATATCCTTCAAAATCAAAACCATATTTCTGTGCACGTGCAAGACCAACTCCTCTGAAACCCTTTGGAGGGTAACGTACTGATTTAACTGCTCTTTCTGCTTCTTCACGAGTATTTACCATTGGTACAATGACACCATGTGCACCAGCATCCATCACCCTTTTTATGATAATGGGGTTATTTTCACTTATTCTGACTAGAGGTATACAATTAGATAATTCAATAGTTCTTATCAAATCCTGTGCAACTTCAAGAGTAATAGAACTATGTTCCATATCAACTGTAAGCCATTCAAAACCTGAATTTGCCATAATCTCTGCAACAACTGGGTTGCCTATGGTAATCCACGATCCAAAGGTTATTTCCCCTTTTTTGAGTTTATTTTTTAACAGATTCATTTAAACACTTCTCAAGAAAATCTACATATCTTCCAAGTACATTCTCATCTGGAACATCTATTATCTCCTTAATAAATCTCTTTCTGTCTTTTTCATCATAAAATCGATAATTTTTCTTTGTAATAAATTTTTGCATAGTGTCGTAGAGTTGATCTTTGCACTTAATTTCAGTTGCGTTCATATAATGTGCCAGTGTTGAATAATTGGCATATTGATATTCTAACATCAATACTGGTTTACCTTGTTTAACTGCATCCCATGTTATGCTTGTGCCCAGATCAAATATAATATCTGCCCACTTAATCAATGAAGATGAATCCATGCCATGGTAAATAAATTTAAGATTTACATCAAGGTTACGTTTAATTTCAGGAAAGAGATTAAGAAGTTTTTTGGTAAGTTTTTTAGCATCTGTATTTCGAGGGTGATGTTTTACAACCAAATAAACATCCGGAAATTGGAGGACCAACTTGATAGTTCTTACAACTTCTTCCCAAAAAATTGGATAGCCTATATTACGCAAGAAGAAAACAATTTTTAATTTGTTCTCACTTCCTTTAATGCTGAAATGAGGCATTAATTTAGATACTATCTCCATCCATTCATCGTTATATCTTGGAGAGCCAAGTATCTTGATATGGTCTTTTTCCATGTAGTTTTCATAGCGTTTTAAACAGACCTTATTTGGAATAACTACATAATCAAAAATTTTTGAAAGGGCATATTGATCTAAGCAACTGTAATCAAACTCATTTTTCGAATAAAATTTAGTAAAATATGGAGCATCGCCATGCGGTAAAGATATGGCAGTAAATTTTCTTTTTTTCGCAATCTGTACCATTTGTTGGACAAAATGTGTTAATGTCCAGTCAAATACTACAATTCCTTTTTTTGTATCTTTGAATATTTCTTCTGCGATTTTTCTGATGATTTCATCTGCTTTTTTTCTCAGATATGGATGTTTTTTGATTAGTTTATCAAATTGTGCATTATAATTAAAATAAAATCTGTTAAACCAGTATGAAAGATTTTTCTTTTTGAAAAAATCATTAATATATGAAATTTTTGCGTTATCAAATTGTTTAAGAAGTTTTATCCGATTGTCATCTAAAAAACTACGGTCTGTGCAAATAATAATTTCCGTTGGTATTTTTTTAGTTGATAGCCATTTGTATATGACAGGGGCAATATGGTCAATGTCATTATTATGTCTTAGGAAAAAAAATGCTTTTCTTGGTTTTGTATTTGTTTTGTCATTTTTCATGTTTTTCACAGCAATGTTTGATTGTTATTTTCTTACCCGGAATCATTCAAACATATTATATAGTTCTGTCTATTTGATATAGCAAAATATAAATAACCGGTTAAAATCTCTACTACTCTTAGGTAATTTTAATATGATTGGTGCAAAAAAAATCTTGGCAATAATCCCTGCACGAGGAGGATCACAAGGCGTTCCTAAAAAAAATATTAAAAAATTAGGAGATAAACCTTTGATTTGCTATACAATTGAAACAGCCATGTCCAGTAAATATGTTGATAAGATAGTTGTTTCCTCCGATTCTGAAGAGATATTAAATGTTGCAAAAAAATATTCCATTGATTTTATCAATAGGCCATCTGAGCTTTCAAGTGATGACATTGCAATGACTGATGTTATAGACCATGCCTTAAGAGCATCTGAAGAAAAATTCAAAGAAAACTTTGACTATGTCTTACTTCTTCAGCCTACTTCTCCTTTTAGATCTTCTGAAGATATTGATCTTTCAATTGAAGAGTTAACCGATGGAGATTTTGATGGTGTGATAAGTGTAAATCGTCTCTTAGATGGCCATCCTGCTAGAATTAAAAAAATAGAAAACGGCATCTTAAAACCATTTTGCATAGAAGAGCAAGACATACCTCGTCAAAATTTAAGACCAGAGGCATACATTAGAAATGGAGCTATCTATCTTATTAAGAAAAACCATTTTCTGCAAAATAAAACTGTAAAAGAAGGTAGAATGAAACCGTATATTATGCCTCTTGAAAGATCTGTAAATATTGATGAACCAGTTGATTTTGAAATCGCTGAGTTTTTACTTTCTAAAAGAAAAGGATTGAAATGAAAATATTAGTGACAGAGCCAAGGATTTACAATGAAGAATTCTTAGATGTTTTAAATCAACATGAAATCTACGTTGAGAATATTTTAGAAAAAAGCATTCTAGATATGGATAATAATGCAGATGTTCTCTTAATTGCTCTTGATACAAAGTTGAATGAAAAAGAACTTTCTCATTTTCCTAATTTGAAATATATTGTAACACCCAGCACTGGTACAGATCATATTGATGAGAACTATTGTACAAAAAAAGGAGTTAAGATAATTTCTCTGAAAGGTGAAACAGATTTTTTGAAAAATATTACTGCTACTGCCGAACATGCTTTTGGTTTGATACTGTCTTTGACTAGGAATATTCCTTCTGCATTTAACTCTGTTAAGGAGTATGAATGGGATAGAGAAAAATTTGTTGGAAATGAGTTAAATGGTAAAACTCTTGGCATTCTTGGTTTTGGAAGATATGGTAAGATTATGGCTAAATATGCAAAAGCGTTTAACATGGATGTTATTGCATACGATCCATCAAAGAATGCAAAGGAGAATATGAAAAAATATGATGTAACCTTTCAACCTTGGGATAAGGTTTTTCAAAAATCTGATATAGTGTCAATTCACATAAATCTAAATGAGAAAACTCATGGTATTATCGGTAAAAAAGAGTTTGAATTGATGAAAAATGATGCAGTATTGATAAATACTTCCAGAGGCCAAATGGTAGTTGAAGAAGATTTGTTATCAGCTTTGGGAAAAAATAAGATCTTTGGAGCTGCAGTTGATGTTTTATCAACAGAGAATCAAAAAGGCCATCCAATAGTTAACCCGCTGGTTAGATATTCAAAGAAACATGGTAATCTCATAATCACTCCACATATAGGTGGTTCAACACACGAATCTATTGATAAAACAGTCCGGTTTGTATTAAAGAAACTAACAACAACTTTAAATTAAGATAATATATAAAAAAATAGAATTGACGGGGGGATAGGCGATACGATGATGTATATAGAGAAAGCGTCAATAACTGCTACACAGATATTGTTAGATAATGTAAAAGATAAAAATTCAAAAATTCTTGATATAGGGTGTGCTGTAGGTGTTTACCATACGATGTTACATTCCTTGGGTTATGAGGATGTCTCTGGACTTGATTTATCTGAAGAGTATATAGAAGCAGCAAAAGAAATCAATCCATATTATAAGTATAAAGCAGGTAATGCTTGTCAGAAATTACCCTATAAACCTAATACTTTTGATGTAGTAATGGCTGTAGATGTTCTTGAACATGTAGATTGTCCAAAGCGATTGCTTGAGGGAATGCTCAATGCGGTTAAACCAGGTGGACTATGTATATTATCTGCTCCAAATGGATTAAACTACGAGATATTTAGTCACAAACCATCAAATAAGAAAAAACCAATCAACGGTAGCGTCTTTCAATATCTTGGACCAGGTGTTATAGGTGGTCTTATAAGAAGGCTTGGTGGAGAAGTTATATGGGTAGATTGGAAAGCAAAAATCGGTATGGGTCATATCCATATGATGTTTAAAAAAAATGATACAATTTAGGTATAAGGTGAGTTGAAATATAGGAATTTGGGAAATGAGATCTATAAAAGTAACCAAAAAAAGGATGATAGGTCCAGATGAACCTGTTTTTATTACTGTTGATATCGGTAAAAATCATAATGGTTCAATGAAGGAAGCAAAATGGTTAATAGATAAGGCAGTTGAGGCAAAGGTTGATGCCGTAAAGTTTCAGACTCACATCGTTGATGACGAGATAAGAAATAATGTAAAAATTATTTCGCCCCATTTTAAACAAATGGATAGGTATTCCTGGGTTAAACAAAACACGATGAGTAAGGAATGGTGGGAAGAAATATCCAGTTATGCTAGTAAAAAAGATGTTATTTTTTATTCAACTCCTATGTCAACTGCTGCAGGTGATCTTTTAGATGAAATAGGTGTACCTTTGTTTAAGGTTGGATCTGCTGATGTTTCTGATTTGTTTATGATTGAGAGTCTTGCCAAGAAGAAAAAACCAATTATTCTTTCCACAGGTATGCATCATTTAGATGATGTATCTTTAGCGATTAAAACCATCAAAAAACATTCTGATAAAATTGTACTTATGCATTGTGTATCTGAATATCCTTGCCCTCCTGAACATCTTAACCTTAGAGTTATTGAAACTTTGAGAGATAAATTTGATTTCCCTGTTGGCCTATCTGATCATGTCCTTGAAATTGAAACAGCATGTGCTGCTGTTGCACTTGGTGCTGTAGCAATTGAAAAACATTTCACAAGGGATAGAACTCAGTTTGGTCCTGATCATAAGGTATCTCTCACCCCTGATGAATTGAAAGAAATGGTTAAAAAGATAAGAAATGTAGAAAAAGCAATAGGGTCATCTGACAAAACTATATTAAATGGGGAGTCAAAATTTACATCAATATTTTATAAATCATTGACTAGTTTGGTAGATATATCAAAGGGTACAGTTATTACTCGCGATATGCTTACAGCTAAAAGACCAGGTGATGGGATTTATACAAAGGATGTTGGCAAGGTTTTGGGTAAAAAAGCAAAAACCAATATTGCTAAAGATCAACTTATACGAGTTAAAGACTTAGAATAAATGTAATTTATTTTATGCTTATTTACTATACTTCAGAAAGATTTTTAAGACTTATATAGTTCGTAGACAAGATGAAACGAAAGATTTGCGTTGTTGTAGCCAGCCGAGCTAACTATGGCAGAATCAAAGCAGTTCTAAAAGCAATACAAAAACATCCTAAACTTGAACTTCAACTTATTTTAGGTGCTTCTGCACTATTGGAAAGATATGGGGATTTACGGGAAATAATTAAAAAAGATGGTTTTAAAGTAAATGCAACAGTTTATATGATTCTTGAAGGAGAAAACCCTGTTACAATGGCTAAATCAACAGGTCTTGGTCTTTTGGAACTACCCACTGTTCTTACACGTTTGAAGCCTGATATTACATTAACTGTTGCTGATAGATTTGAAACAATTTCTACTGCTATTGCCTCTACTTATATGAATATACCTCTAGCTCATACACAAGGTGGAGAGATAACCGGTTCCATCGATGAGAGTGTTAGGCATGCTATCACAAAACTGGCTCATGTTCATCTAACTACAAATGAAAACACTGCAGAAAGACTTAGAAAAATGGGCGAGGATCCTAAAAAAATATATGTAACTGGTTGTCCTGCTATTGATTTAATTGAAGATGCTGATTTAACTATTCAAGAAGATTTTATTGACAAATATAAAGGGGTTGGAGCTGAAATTGATTTTACTAAACCATATATTGTCGTTCTTCAACATCCTGTGACAACAGAATATGGTAAAGGTTTTGATCAAATAAATCAGACACTACAGGCAATATATGAACTAAAAATACCTACTGTTTGGTTTTGGCCTAATGTTGATGCAGGTTCTGATGATATTTCACATGGCATAAGAAAATTCAGAGAGGCACATAAGATTACATTTATGCATTTTTTTAAAAGCATGGAGCCAGAAGATTATCTAAGACTAATCAACAACTGCAAATGTATTATCGGAAACAGCAGTAGTGCTATACGTGAAGGATCTTATCTAGGAATACCTGCTGTTAACCTTGGTACCAGGCAGGATGGTAGAGAGCGAGGGCCAAATATTGTCGACATTGGCTATGATAAAGAAGAAATCAAAAATGCTATTAAAAAACAAGTTAAACACGGACGTTATCCAAAATCTACAATATATGGCGATGGAAAAGCCGCAGATAAAATAGCAGATGTTCTTGCAAAATGCGAACTAAATTTACAGAAGAAAATAACTTATTAACTCTATAGGGTATAATACAATGTGTGGAATCGCTGGTTTAATTTGTAGAAAACCTGATCGGAAAACAGTTGAGGAGATGGTCAATTCAATTTCTAGAAGAGGTCCTGATGATTCTGGCATATATATTGACTCAGATGCGGCTCTAGGCTTCAAACGACTTAGTATTATAGATCTTTCAAAACATGGGCATCAGCCGATGTGTGATAAGGATAAAAAAATCTACATAATTCTTAATGGTGAAATTTACAACTATGTTGAACTTAGAAAAGACCTTGGAAAAAAATACAGTTTTGTTTCTAAATCAGATACTGAAGTATTGCTTTATGCTTATAAAGAATACGGCAAAGACTGCTTAAAACATCTCAATGGTATGTTTGCTTTTGCCATCTGGGATGTAGAAAAAAAAGAGTTGTTTGTAGCAAGAGATCGGTTGGGAATCAAACCTTTTTACTATTATAAAGATGACGAAAAATTTATTTTCGGATCAGAGATAAAAGCATTACTCAAAGCAGGAATTAAAAGAGAACCAAATGACAAAGTGATCTATGATTATCTGATATATGGGTATTATGATCATACAAATGAGACCTTTTTCTCAAATGTTTTCAAACTACCACAAGGTTGTTACGGAATATATGCCAATAAAGAGTTTAAAATTGAAAGATACTGGGATCTAAGTAAAGAAATAAAAGCAAAAGATAGCAAATCTATTGAAGAATCCGGTGAAGAATTCAAAAAAATGTTTAACGATTCTGTTAAACTCAGGCTGCGAAGCGATGTTCCAATAGGTGTTAATCTTAGTGGCGGACTTGATTCTCCAACCATTGTTCATTTTGTTAATCAACAGCTAAAAAATACTGGGCGTTTGAACACTTTTACAATGTGTTTTAATGATCCTAAATATGATGAACGAGGATTTGTAGAAGAAATTGTAAAAGAAATGGATTGCAAATCTCATTATCTTTATTTTGAACCTAATGAAGTGATAAAATATATGGACGATTCTATAACTGCTCAGGACGAACCGTATGGTGGTGTTCAAACTATTTCTTATCTAAGACTTATGCATCTTGCAAAATTTAAGGAAAAAACAACAGTATTGTTGGAAGGTCAGGGTGGTGATGAACTTTTTGCAGGATATGAAAAATTCAGAGGGGCTTTTTACAAAGATTTAATGAAAAACTTACAGTTTTTTACCTTTTTAAAGGAGATTTATAACTATAAAAAAGTAAAAAATATTAGTTACTGGGAATGCATCAAATCAATTAAATCTGCTATAAAAGCTCAGAAAGGTGGAACCACTCAGGATGCTGTCAAAAGTACAAATATCAGATGTGTAAATAAAGAGTTCTTAGATAAATTTAGGAATAGAAAACTTTCTTTTGACAAACCATTCAAATCAGAACTTGTTAATCAACAATATCAAGATTTGATGTATACTAAACTTCCACGTGTTCTGCGTTTTAATGATCATATGGCCATGTTTCACTCTGCTGAAGTCAGATTCCCGTTTCTCGATCATAGGATAGTAGAATGGGCTTTTGCATTGAAAAATGATAAAAAAATTAGCAAAGGTCGGAGTAAATATCTCATTAGAAATACCATGAAAGGCCTTTTACCAAAGATAATTTATGAAAAACCAAAACAAGCAGTTGTAACTCCTCAGATCAACTGGTTTCAAAACGAACTTAAAGATTATCTATCAAATATCATTACTTCTGACTCTTTTAAGAAAAGAAAATATTTTAATCATGATGCAGTAATTGAAGAATTTGAAAAATTTCAAAGTGAAGAAAATCCAAAAAATTCTTTTTTTATATGGCAATGGATCATGCTTGAACTGTGGATGAGGAAGTATATTGACCTGGAAAAATTCTAAAAATTTATTTTTTTTACCAATCTTGATAAACTCCACCATAAGCGATGTAATCACAAATTTTATCAAGGTATTTGTTTTTGCCCAGTTCAAGATCATTTATTGTTTTTAGATTATACACTATTTCAAAAAAGTTATTTTGCTCTACCAGTTTTATCGGTATATATCCTTTTATGAAAAAGTAATATGCATATAGATTTGCCAAATCTATCTGCTTTTTTGAAAGAGATATTTTTTCTTTGAAGAGTTTATCATTATATTCTTCTTTAGTTGAAACGTCAAATGTGAATCCTTTTTCACCGTAGTGTGTCCGACCTGCAATTATTGCAGGTACATTGTTCATGGTTATCTCTAAGCCTGCTATTCCATTGTAAACTATTCCTAAGTCTATATATGGTAAAAGATGATACGCACTAATCGTCGTATCTGGTGGAATAATTGTTATGTTTTTTGGTATAGAGTCATATTTGTTTTTTATAAAATCAGTTATTGTTTCTTTGGATTTTTTAAGTTTTTCAGCTGGGTGTATTTTAACAATTAATTGATGTTTTGGATGTTCTTCAAATATCTTGAGAGTGTATGAAATCCAGTCGTATACTCCTATAAATGCCTTATGCGCATTCAGAAGAGATATATCCCATGGTAAATTGGGAAATATTATGTGATTTCTTTCATATTTTTTAATATTAAACTGTTTTTCAATTTTAATATTTTCATCTGAAAAACCATAACCGGATGTATCTCCGCCAATGCCTTTCATACGGTCATTCATAAATTCCTGCAATTCCTTTTTTTCCTCTTTATTTAACAGTTTTTTATTTCTTTTTTCCTGGTAATATCTTTTAAAAGTGTCAACGTCAAGACGGGTATTATCAAAAGCAATCGAGTCTTTTTTATAACCGATGCCAGGATATACGACTCTTACATCATGTTTCATACAGTATTCAGCAAAACTGCCCCATGAACTATAACCCAGATGGCGAGTGTATAAAACATCTGGTTTTTGTTTTTTAACTATTTTTTCGGCTGAATCTGTAGCAATTAAGGAATTTATTAATTCCAATCTTAGTATTTTTTCGTATTCTTTATCGCCTGGTTTAAGCGATCCTTTGAAATATCTAATTGTTGAATTATTTGCAAAAACACCTACATCAATTTCTTTATAAACTAGTTTTTGACACTCTTCAAATGATAGATCATCTACCTTTTTTTGTATGTTGTCAAATTCTTCATTAGACAAAATATTGTTAAAGGTCGAATATGGTATTTTCATCGTTTCTAAAAATTGTTTTGAAAAATCTACACAATGTCTGCATGTCGTATCGTCATGAACTGAATGTATTGTATATTCCGTTGTACACATTGTAAAACCTTTTCCACATAGTAAAGCGTGTACATTGTGTCCTCTTATTTGTAAGGCTTTGGCAAATCCCGACTCTAAAAAAATTATTTTTCCATACATCCCATAAAGAATGTCAAACAGTATTTTTTTCCCGTCATTTTCAACAGTTTTAGTTTCATCATTTTTCATTAAGGTTTTTAGACGACTAATTGCCAGTTTCTGTGCAATCATAAAAGCTTTGTTCTTTGCTTGCAATTTTATATGTTTTTTTACGTTCATTTTTCCAGTCCAAATATTGTTTTGCCATATCACTTTTTTTTGTTAAAACTGTTTATTGTAAGTTCTAATCCATTGTATAATTTTATTTTTGGATAGTCTTTTGTCAATTTTTTGATTTTTGATATATCTGGTTGTCTTTTTTTATGGTCGTATTCTCGGCCGGGTACATACTTTGGTTTAAACTCTTTGTTTGCGATCTTATGTATTATTTCTGCCAGATCTACAATTTTTGTTTCTTTGTCATTTCCAACATTTACAATTTCGTCAGATGCCTTTTCTGCTAGTTTTCTAACAAGGCGTGTATGGTCTGATACAAAGCAGAAACTCCTGGTGTGTTTACCATTTCCAATTATTGTGAATTCTTTGTCATGATACATTTTATGAATGAATTCTGGTACTACTTGTCCATATTTTGATGTGTCCATATGTGGCCCATATGTGTTAAAAATTCTCAGTATAATGTATTCAAGTTTGTATTCTTTTGCAAATAGCTTTACATAGAAATCACAAATTGCTTTTGAAGAAGCATAACTATCCCTGTCTGTATGTATATTTAGAAGTATGGGATGTGTTTCTGATGTTGGAACATGCATCGGCTCGCCATATGTTTCTGAACTACTGGCATATATTATTTTTTTCACGGAACTGTTTTTGCACGCTTCTAGTATGTTTTGAGTCATACGTACATTGTCATTTATCACCTGGTAAGGTATATCATAGAAGTATTCTGTTCCGTTGATTGCTGCGTAATGAAACATTAGTTCTGGTTTGTGTTTTTTGACAATATCAATGAATCTGCCTTGTTCATTAACTAGGTCAAGTTCATAAAAAATAAAGTTCTCATGTTTTGGTAGATATTCTTTTTTCCCTCTGAAAAAATTATCAATTCCAACGACTTCATATCCATTATTTAGGAGTTCTTCAGAGAGAAAACTTCCAAGAAAACCAGCTGCACCTGTAACCATTGCTTTTTTCATCTAAGGTCCCCCCTACCAAGTCCTGCATAATCAATATCTTTGCATTTTTCGAGTTTTCCTTCAAAAATGTTCCACAAATCTATTATTTTTACACCTTTTTTTACATTCTTTAATAGTTCCTTTGCATCTAGGTCTCTGTATTCTTTATGTGCTGTTGCAAGAATTATTGTATCAGCGTTTTTAGCAGCATCTTTAAAACTCATTTTTTTAACGTTGTTGTTGATATGAGATGGCAAACGTGTGTACGTTGTCTTGTCAAGATATGGATCTGTAACCATGACTGAGAAATCCTCTGCAAGCAACAGATCAATTATGTCTATTGGATGGCCATTTCGATAATCATCTATGTCTTGTTTAAAGGAAAGACCTGCGACAAGTACATTTGGGCCTTTTGCTTCTTTAACGATTTTTTTACAAAGCCAGTCATTTGCACGTCTTCCATAGAACCATACTGAGTTAAATCCTCTAACTATGACTTTGTCAAATGCCATTTCTAGTAGATACGGGTCTTTTCCAAGGCAATATCCACTAACCGGTCCAGGTAGAGGTATTCCATTTCGTTCGTAGCCTTTATTTGCTGCTCTGAGTACTTCCATTGCGTTTACATTGTTTACATCTGAGAGAGATGCTATTTCGTTTGCAAAAGCAAAACGCATGTTTCTCCAAGAGTTATCTATTAGTTTTACAAACTCAGCAGTTTTAGGAGTACTAACTCTTACGATTTCTCCACCTACTTTTTCAAAGAATTTTTTTGTTTTTTCAAAACTCTGGTCAGTATAACAACCTATTACTTTTGGAAGATTTTTTTCCTCTTTTATTGCCCTTCCTTCCATTAGTCTCTCAGGTACAAAAGCCAGGTAGAAATCTTTTCCTTCCACTAGACCGTCTTGTTCCATTCTTTCTTTTATTTTATCAGTTGTACCTATTGGTAGTGTCACTCTGAAAATTATTGTTTTACCTTTTATCCCGATTTCTTTTATCCGGTCAACTACTTTAAACAGGTTTGTAAGTGAGCCTTTCTCAGGGTATCTGTTAAACTTTGTCCCTATTGCAATTATGAAATACTCAGAGTTTTTCACGTCATCTGTTATCTGTGTTGTTGGGAAGAATTTTTTATTAAGATGTTTATCCAGTAATTTTTTCATACCTGGTTCATAAAAAGGTAATTGTTTGTTTTTTATCTGTTCTACTAGTTCTTCATTGATATCTATTCCAATTACGTCAAATCCACTATCTGCACACACCAGCGAAAGCGGTAGACCTGTTCTTCCTAAGGCGAAAACACTTATTTTCATATCTCATATTCTCCACTAGATTTGTCTAAACAATTTTATCTAGGGCCCCTGTAAGAATAAAGCCTTTATAATTTTTTTTCAGTCTCATTTTATAATTTTTTTTATTTAACTATTGATTGGTCATCTTCATAGAAAACATAATCTTTCTTTGGTGTTCTCCAGTCTCCATATCTATGTTCAAGATATCCTTCTTTATCTTTAGGTGCATTAAACTTCATTTTATAAAATTCTATTTTGGATAGTTGTGTAAAAAAATGTCTGGGTATTACAATATTAACAAAAGTGCAACCTATTTTCCAATACAGGTGTAATAATATTCTTAATAATTTTTTATTGATTTTTTCAGGGAGGGTTGAACGGACGGCAAGTGTAATTTTAGTTAAAATTGGCGATTTGCTTTTTCTATATTTTAATTGCCCAAGATGCAATGTCCATACCGCTGAATCAATTATTCGCCCCAGTATATTGTGTGCATACCAGGTTCTAGTGGCATTACTATTTTTTAAATGATAAGCAAAAACATCTATTTCATAACCTCTACTTAGAAATTTAATGTGTTGTTTCCAGTCAAAATAACATATTTCAATTCCCTCTTTTCTGATTTCATCAAAAAGAGGAACTATCTTAGGAATGGTTTCAACCCAAACACCAAAATCAATATCATGATCCCATTCTATGAATTTTTTTTCACGCACTGCTCCAAGTAACGTCCCCTCATCAAGCCAATATTCTATTTTATGCCTATCAAATATTTCTTTGAGAGTTTTCATTGTTTTAAGCGATTCTTCTTCTTGATTCATCTCTTTTCAACGTCTTTAATTTTGTTTTTAATATTTGTTGAACTTTGAGAAGGATAATATGGCATAACAACAACTCTGCCGCCATATGATTCTACTATTCTCCTTGTTTCTGCCATTTCTTTTTCGCTATGACTACCTGATTCCATTAAAATATCTGGCCTAATTCTTTTAACATTGGGAATTGGGGAATATGTTTCCTGCGGAACAGCAGCATCTACATATTTAATCGACTCAGCAATATCGATTCTTTCATCAAAGGAAAGTATTGGTCGTTTCGGTTTTTTTTCCATTACTGCTTCATCTGTTAATATACCAACAATAAGTTTCCCGTCTTTTCCAGCTATTGCTTTACTGTTTTTCATCATAAGCAAATGCCCCTTGTGTATTAGATCTAAGACATAATAACTATATACTATTTTCATTTTTTTTCACCTCAAAAGTTTTTTTATCCAGTTATTTCACTCCATGCTTTTTTATAATCTTCAAACGTATCAATTTCTATCCAATCCCCATAAATATCCATATTATTTACTTCATAGCGATTATCTATTATTTCTTGTATCATATCTGTGAAATATGCTTTGTTAATAGATGTTGCTTCATGAAACTTTTTATTTCTATATTTTTTTAATGCATTTTTATAGCACTTGATAAGAGTTTCACCACCCTTTTTTGAAAACAATGCAATACCGATGAATTCACCATGTGTTTCTTTTGGATTCATGTTTTTTCCAATTTTTGCAATGTGTTTATTTTTCACTTTGACAAGTTCTACCTCACCAGCAGGTTGTCTTTCTCTTTTATCATATCTTTCTCTCCAGTCTAAGTCAGTTACTAGGCATATGTCTGTTTTTTCTTTCAATAGTTTGTTAAGTAATTTTTTATCAAAGATTATATCTGAATATAGGACGATGAAATCACCATTCATTTCTTTTTCAGCGAAAAAAAGAGAAGAAACAATACCTGTTTTTTCAAAATCCGGGTTTAGATAAAATTTAACGTCTGATCTGTCTATTGTTTCTTGTTTGTACCCTTTAACAATAATAATATCAGAAATGCCACAACTTTTCAGGTTTTCAATTTGCCTTTCAATAATTGTTTTACCCTTTATATCTAACATGCATTTTGGTATGTTTTCGTTTAACGGTCCAATTCTTTTATCATGACCTGCAGCTACAATTATTGCTTTTATTTTTCTTTTTTTATTTTGTTCTTTATTAATTTCCTCATCGATTTTATCTCTTACCCATTCGCTAAAATTTATATCTGGATGAGACTCTAGATATTTTTCATGCTCAATTCCTATTTTTATTGTTTTGCTTATTAGTGACATTTTCCCCCATTTTTAATAGAGTTACGGGAATGGTTATGTCATCCCCTCATTATAACTTTTTTAGTGATATTTTCTTGTTTTTGGAATTGCATTCCACATTATTAGCATACATATTCCAGCTGCTGCAGCTCCTATGATCCAGAAAACAAATGCCGCGCTCCATCCATAGGTATCGGCCAGAAATCCACTTCCAACTCCAGTTATTGCTGCTCCTATATATCCAAAGCCATCTATAAAACCTGTTGCAGATGATGCAGCTTTTCTTGATCCAAAGTCCATAGGTATGGCCCCTACTATTAAAACATGTGGCCCAAATGTAAAGAATCCTATTGCTAACAGAATGATAAGTCCTACTATCCAGCTTGCATCTTGAGTTATTGAAAATAATATGCAGCAAATCGCTAGTAAAAACAACATTACCGCTGCAATTGGCGCTCTTCTAGATTGTAGGTATTTATCTGAAAACCATCCTGCAAATATAGCTCCAACAGCACCTGCTGCGGGAAATGCAACCATTTTGTATGCTGAGTATACAACATCTCCGGATTGATCATGAAATATTGATACTCCCCAGGTCATAAATCCATATCGTACAATGTTTAAACAAAATAATGCAAAGGCAGCATACCAGATATATTTACTTTTCATTACTATATTTATTGTCTCTTTAAAACCAACATGGTGGTCATCTCTTGTTTCTTCACAATCTATATCACATTTTGCTATTTCTTCAATTGAAGGGAGACCTACTTCTTCAGGTGCATTTTTCGCTCTGAAATACCAATGTATTGCTATTAACACACAAACAATTGCAGGCCCATAGAATATCCATTTCCAATCGCCAGTTATTCCATATATGAATCCTGCAAATGCCGTTGATATCGCGCCGCCCAATATGTAGGATGTTCCGACAAATCCACTTATTTTTCCCCGTTCTTCTTTTGAGAACCAATTGGCAATAGTTTTAACTGTTGGTGCCCAGCCCATAGACTGGAAATATCCATTTAAACCCCAGATGATTGCCATTGCCCAAATAAAGGCAGTACCTGCAATAAATACTCCTGAAAAACCAAACAGTATATTTAGTATTGCTGAGGCAATTAATCCAAGAGCTATCATTCTTCTTGCTTTGAATTTATCTCCTAGTTGTCCATTTACAAATTGTCCAATTGCATAAGCTGCCAGTAATGCTGATGCGACAATACCAACTTCAGTTTTAGAAAAACCAAATTCATCTTGTATTATAGGAATAGCTACTGAATAGTTTACTCTCAATAGGTAAAAAGACGCATATGTAATCCATGCTGTTAAAAGCATTTTCATTTGCCATGTTCCAAAGAGTTTCCCTCTGTTGAATGATTTTACTTTTTCATCAGTACTTTTTTTATTATTGTCTCCTTCTTTTTTTGCCATTTGTTCACCTCGTATTCTTATTTTGGGTGAGTTTGTAAGTACGTACGTACATATAAACTTTGCTGAAAAGAAAATGCCATTCTAGAAAACTAGTCAAAAAACTATTAGATCTTATCTAGAAAATGTGCTAAAAAAATAGACGTAATTGTACGACCATCAGTAATATCCCCATCCATAATTTTCTTAGTTACTAAATCCTTCTCAAGTATCTCTATATCGATGAGTTCATGTTTCTCATGGTTTGTATCACCATCTTTCAAATCCTCAGCAATAAAAATATGATAAACTTGATCTGCGTACTCAGTTGAAGGATGATACTCCAATATTTTCTCGATTTTACCTGCCGTAAAACCAGTTTCCTCTTTTAACTCACGAAGAGCACATTCTTTGAGATCCTCACCTTCCCATACATGACCTGCAGGAAGCTCAAGTGAATCAGATTTAATGGGATACCTGTATTGATTAACCATTACAATTTTATCAGAAAGAACCGGTAACACTACCACAACAGGTATTTTTTCAACTCGATAATAATCAAGTTTCAGGCCATTTGGCAACTTTACAACATCTTCAAAAACTTTAAACAAAGGAAAATCAGCTTTTTTTGTGGATTTTAGAGTACTCCATGACATATTATCACCTCAAAATATTATTTTAACATTTTTTTTACAATATTTAAATCATCAATGGTATCTATTTCCATGCAGAGTTTATCATTGAAGTATAATGGTTTTAGTTCTACTTCACCTGAGATATTATTAAATGCATCTTCTGCGTAAATGTTTAGTTTTCCATCTTTGATTTCTTTTTCCATTTCATCTATCCAAACTAAGAAATCTTTTTTTGTGAATTTGTATAATGGTAGTAAAAAAAACGTGTTTTCTCCAAAGAAATTTACACCAATTTTTTTTACTTTTTTGTTATCTATTACTGCTTTGAAATCTTTTTCTGGGACTTCTATTTTTTTGTTAACTGGTACAATGTTTCCATTGGTTTTTATCATTTTTTTCAAAAGTTTCTCAGTAAAAATTAGATCTCCATGCAGTAGTAGGATATCATCGTCGATATAATCTTTTGTTAGCCATAGTGAATAGATATAGTTGGTTGTATCATATTGTGGGTTTGGTACAAATCGGAAAGTAAAATCTTTATATTTCTCTTTTACAAACAGTTGTATTTCATCAGCAAATGGGCCTGTTGTTATTATCACGTTTTTTATGTTACATTTTTTTAGAATGTCTAGTTGATATTCCAGTATTGTTTTACTATTTATTTTTATTAGAGGTTTAGGTTTTTCATCTGTCAGTGGTTGAAGTCTTTTTCCAATACCTGATGCAAGTATTATTGCTTTCAACTTATCCTCTCCAGCATTTTTCGTAATGACTCTTTGGTTACTTTGCGTGGGTTGTTGTTCATTCTGTTTGGTGTAAATCCTTTTTCGATTATTAACTTGATGCCTTTTTGATCTATGTTAAGTTTACTTAATTTTGTCTCAACATTTATTTTTTTCATAAGGTTTTTGAGTATTTCTCTTGCATCAGTTGCATCTTTACAGCCTATTAGATTTATTATTTCTTTTAGTTGTTTTTTGACAAAATCACATCCTCTTTTGTCATTACAATCTTTTTCTGTGATTTTTGAGTTAAACATAATTAACTCTGGTATTGTTAGTGCAACTGCATGGCCATGTGGTATTTTAAAAAATGATGTTATTGGATATGAAATTGAATGGCATGCTGTTGTTTTTGAGATGCATATTGCTTTTCCGGAGTAATGTGCTGCTTTAGCCATGCAGTCCCGTGATTTTTTATCTGGGTTGTTTACTGCTTTTTCAAGGTTGTTAAACGCGTTTTCTATTGCTACTTTTGCATATTTTCTGGATTCATCTGTTGATTCAACTGCCCACATTGACTCTATCCCTTGGCATAATGCATCTAGTCCCGTGGATGCTGTTAAGTATTTTGGCATTGATTTGGTGAGTTCAGGGTCAACTATTGATATGTCTGGTAGTGTAAATTTTTTTTCACCTAATGAATGTTTCATTTTATTGATATATAATGTTGCAAAATATGTGGATTCACTCCCTGTTCCAGACGTGGTTGGAATGGCAATGAGTGGTTTACCATGGTTTTGTAACTGTTTTTTACCTGAGATATAGTCTTCTGGTTTGTTTTCTTGGGATGATAGGATGTTAACTGATTTAGCCATATCAATTACGCTTCCTCCACCTATAGCAATTACTAGATCAGGGTTTGTTTTTTTGAAAAGAGTAATTCCTTGTTTTACATCTTCAACATCAGGGTTTGCTGTGAAAGAATCAAAAACAGTGTAGTTTATATCTTTTAGAAATGGTTTTATTTTTTTTTCAGCACCTGAACGGCTGAATGATGTTTTTCCGTATACTAAAAAAATGTTTTCAGCATCATATTCTTTGATTATGTCTCCTACTCTTTTAATAGTTCCAAATCCAAAAAACTCTTGCTGTGACAAGTTTAGTTCTCCATAAGATGTGCCATGAATTTTTCTTTATGTTCTTTTCGAGGCATTGTTGGTCTGCCAAGGTTGTTTCTTGCTCCTTTTTTTACTTTTATGACAAGCATAGATGGACCCTTGTTTTTTAACATGTTTTTAACTGCGTTTTCTATTAATTTTTTATCTTCAACAACTTGGCCTGATTTGTAATTACATGCTTTAGCAATTTCGTTAAAACTTACTGTATCTGAGCATGTTGGTTGTCCTCCTGTTGAATCATGTGCTTGGTTGTCAAAAACTATGTGATAAAAGTTTTCAGGTTGATAATGTCCAATTGTTGCAAGTCCTCCCATCTGCATTAACACTGAGCCGTCTCCATCAAAGACAAATATTTTTTTATCTTTTTTATTCAACGCAATTCCTAGTGCTATTGACTGGGCACATCCCATAGCACCAATATTGTAGAAATCATGGATACAATCTTTTTTATCACTACGGTTCTCAAAGATTTCACGAGATATTTTACCTGTTGTAGAAACTAGGATTTCATCGCCATTAAGTATTTTTAGAATTGTTTGTATTGCTTCTTCTCTGCTAGGTTTATCTGTTTGTTTTTCTGGTTTTTCTTCTAGTTTTTCAAAAATTCCTTTTCTAATAACAAGAGCAAATGGTTGTTTGTTTTTTTCCATGTATTCTCTTGCTTTTTTTAGTGTTTTTTCTAAATTATTAATATCTGAAGTTATTATTTCATATGGTACTCCAAGGGTCTCTAAAAGATCAAGTGTTATTGGTCCCATTTTATGATGCTGAGAAGCATCTTTTATTCCTGGTTCACCACGCCATCCAATCATAAGAAGAATGGGGATGCTATAAACAGCAGGGTCACATAGACTTGTAATTGGATTAACTGTTTTACCAAGTCCTGAGTTCTGCATATATAGTACGCCGATTTTACCTGTGGAGAGATGATAACCAGAACAAATTGCGACTGCTTCACATTCATTTACCGTTGGAATATTTGTTAGTTTATCATTGTTTTTTTCTAAAAAACTCATCCATGATTTAAAAGTACTATCTGGTACACCTGCAAAAAAATTAAAACTATATTTTTTGCATAGTTTGTAGAAATCATTACAACTTAACATATTTTTTACACCATGGTTTTTTTTATGTTAATTGAGATATCATATCTTCAGCGTTTTTTTTATCTTCTTTATTATGTATTTCAATCCATCCTTTGTAAACCTTCAAAGCATTAACTGTGAACCCTCTGTCGATGATTTCCTGTATGATATCTATTACCCCTGCTTTGTTAACATTTTCTGATTCATGGAATTTCTTTTTCTTGTTTTTCTTAGTGCAGTCATCATATACTTTTTTGAGGATATCTGCTCCTTTTTCTGAGAAATATGCTATTCCTACAAATTCAAAATCTGCTTCATCTTTGTCAATGTTTTTACCAATTCTTGTAACGTCTATCATTGTCTGAGGCTGCAAGGTTCTATAATGAGAAGATGGTTTTGTTTTACTTACAACAAGATCAAGTTTTTTATCTATGTCATGTTTATGATATGTATATGAGTCATCAACAAGAAGGATGATATCTCCCTCATTTTGAATTAAAAGTTTCAATACCTCCTCATTAAATAATATATCTGAATATAACAAAATGAAACCATCATCCATATTTTCCCTGACACACATCAATGAATGAAGGCTATGTTTACTATCATAATCTTGGTTGTCATAGTATTTTATGTTTTCAAAGTTTATCATTTCACTTTTATACCCTCTCACTACAGATATGTTGCGTAACCCAGTTTTCCTAATGTTTTCAAGTTGTCTTTCAAGAATGGTTTTTCCACATATATCTATAAGAGCTTTTGGTTTATCCGTAAAAATAGGGTCTTTACCAGCTGCTGGTATTATAACATTTATTTTTTGTTCCTTTGAATATTTTTTGTCCTGTGCTTTTATCCAATCAAATCCTACTTCTTTAAAAATTTCAGGAACCGTTGAACAAATCGGTTCTGCCTCAAAGTTACGGTCATTTAAAAGTATGGTTTCTGCAGATTTTTTCATTGCTTTATGAGCAGAACGAAGAAGATGATTAGCATGGATAATTATGTTAAACCCATGACTTGCTAGTTCCTGATCTGTGATAAGATTATAAGTGGTTGGTACACAGACAAGATGAGGCCTACGTCCAAGAGATTTACATAACTTGTTATATTCTTTTGCAAAAGCAAGAATATCATCAGGACTACTTTCCTTTGAATGAATCATGATGCCATCTACGCCAGCGTTTATATATTTCTTGGCACGTTTTAATGCATCATCAAGACCAACACCAGCAATAAGACTTTCAATTCTTGCAATAATCATGAAATCCTTGCTGATTTTTATATCATTTCCTCGTTGTATTTTTTGTGAAAACTTTTCAGGATCTTCCAGGGTTTGTTTAGCAGATGCATCAAGACTATTACGTTTAGGGAAAACCTTATCTTCAATAATCACTGCTGATACTCCAAGTCGTTCAAGTTTTTTAACAAAGAATTCAAACTGTGATGGCGCTCCACCAGTATCCCCATCTACAATAATGGGTTTAGTTGAAACATTTAG
>DAOWIZ010000085.1 GCA_030640585.1 Thermoplasmata archaeon | reverse complement strand
GTTCTGCTTTTACTTCTAGATTTTTCCGTATCTTCAAACGTTTTTCTTCTTCTCTTTTTTGCTGTGCTGCTTTTTTTAACTTGATTTCCTCTACTACTTCTTTTTCCTTAACTTCTTTTTCTAATATTTTTTCTTCTTTCTTCATTGTTTTTTCTTCCTTTCGAAGTTGTCTTTCTTCTTCTTTTAACTTTTTACTTTGTTCTTTTATCTCAAGAAGTTTTTTATTTGGATTAACAGGTTTTTGTTTTACTTTTTCAGTCTTAGGCTGCACTGTCTTTGATGCAAAATTCATTGCAAGTTTTTTATCATCTATCATTGTACTACTTGCTTTTTCAACAAAAACATTATCAGAGTCATTATGTTCTGGGACGACTTCAAAGGTTTTAATTTCTGGTGATAGGTCTGTGTTAAGTTTAGGCATCTCTGGTTTTTTAGAAAACGATTGCCTCTCCTCAATGATTTCAGATAAACTAGTTTTTGTCTCAGGCTCTATCTGTTTTTCATATCCAGCAATTATTTCATCGACTTTCTTAATTATATTAAGATGAAAATCAACTTTTCTCTTTATTGTAGTATCTTTAGAAGTATGTGAGTTAACCTTTATATTTTTGTTTTTAAAGGAACTAAAAAAACTCATATCTGCTGGTAAAAAAATATCTAATTCTGGTTTCACTAGCTTATTTTTATTTCCCTTTTTTAAATTAGGCATACTATCCAAATCCCATCCGATTTAGCAGATGCACAACAACAAATATCTTTGCGGCATCCTATACTCTCTGCAAATATGTAAGTAAATATTATTCTAATAAACGTTTCGTTAAAAAGATGTAATAAAGATTCAATAGCAGTTTGATGAAGAAGATATCGAACTTCGCTTGATGATTTGAAGGTTAAGAGTTGGGATAAATATAATTAGTTGTCGGTTATATCGATAGAGTAATAATGTTCCATTTGGAACACAATATCTAGATTTTGTAACATTTTTACGTACTATACTTAAATATTTTTTGTTGCATATATGGATAAAGGCAAGAAATGGATTGTGAAAAACATGAAGACAAACACAAGACTTGAAAACATGCTCTATGAGGCAGGGCAGATACTAGATATTGGAAAAAACGAGATAAAAAACGCCGTAATGTCAAGAAAAAATATTGTTGTAGTAGGATTAATGGCGTTCTTTGCATTCGTACTCGTTCATAATGTTACCTATGGAACGTTGCGTTACACCGGTGCTAGTATACATGACTTTATTCAGCTCGGTAAATTTTTGTAGGATACGCTTAGAGCATTACCTACCACACCTTTTCATCTAATAATATTACCACAGTTATTAAATTAGGGAACTAGTACAGCATATGAGGCAACATTGCATGTTTAAAAAGAAAATATTTCCCTATTCTACTGTTGTTGAACTTACATTAAAATGCAATATGAAATGCATTCATTGCGGCTCTTCAGCAGGCAAGGATAGGGAAAACGAGCTTTCCTTTGACGAGTGGACAACTGTATTTAAAGATTTATCTGATCTTGATTGCGAGTTGATAACTCTTATGGGTGGAGAACCATTTCTTAGGAAGGAATGGTATGAACTTGCAAAAAAGGTAAAAGATTTTGGAATGAATGTTATCTTCATGTCTAATGGATACAATATCAATGATGAAATTATTTCAAAAATAAGAAAGATTGACCCGTATACTGTTGCTATCAGTGTGGATGGAGCTACTGCACAGACCCATGATTCCATTAGGGGTGTGAAAGGCTCTTTTGAAAAATGCAAGGATGTTTTAAAATCATTAAAAGCAGCGGATTTGCCGACAACTGTTGTTACAACTGTTCATAAAGGTAATTTTAAAGAACTACCTCAGATGAAAGAGTTTCTGGTGGGTCGAGACATTGTATGGCAAATCCAGATAGCTGACCCTATCGGTCGTTTCCCTAAAAAGTTGCATCTTTCTTTGAAGGAGTTTTATTCTGTCGCCTTATTTATCGCATCCACAAGACAACAATACTCATTGAAGGAGATGCCTATTACAGGGGCACATTGTATTGGATATAACTCGCAGGTGCTCCCAAATATAACACTTTCTCCAAAGTGGGTAGGATGTCAGGCAGGTATTACTGCACTTGGAATTCAAAGCAACGGTGGTGTCAAAGGTTGTTTGTCACTACCAAACAGTTTTGTCGAAGACAATATACGTAAACGAAGTATCAAAGATATCTGGAATGATCCAAAGTTTTGTTCATATACTAGAAAATTTACAAAAGATGACCTCTTGGGTGATTGCAAAGATTGTAAATACGGCAAAACTTGTAAAGGGGGCTGTGGTGCTGTTTCAGCATCACTTACTGGTAAACTGCATAGTGATCCGTTTTGTCTTTATTTAATTGAAAAGTCAAATTTTTGAAGACAAAAACATGTCTTTTGAATGCCTCTCGATTTATGTGTTATATCAGGAGCACTGCAGGAAGAAATGGAATTAATCATTAAAAAAAGAGGAATGAAAAAATATTTCAAAGGAATATATGGGATGCCAGATACAAAACCAGTTCTTGCTAAATGGATAATGACTGAAAATAAATATACTCCTACAAAAGTACTTATAGAAAACGTAATGACATGGTGCCAATGAAGCTTATATGACTATAAAAAAAGAAAGAAAAAAAGAGAGGGGGAAAAATTAAAAATGGTCTATTCAGATATTACTGTTTCAATTACTGCTATTTGTGAGGTGAATACAGATTCTTGGCTAATTGACTCCTTTTTTGATACACAATTTTCATCGTAATCCAAAACAAAATCAAGAATTTTTTCTTGACCTTCTTCTAAGGTTATTCTTAATGTTTTAGGACTATAATTTGGATGTTTTGCAGTAACTTCAAATGTCACCGGACCTCCTTCAGGATGAACTTCTAATAAGTAAGATCCATCTTCGTTTGTAATGTCCCAATCACCTTTTGTACTTACAACTGCTGATTCCAACTCATAGATGTCTGTACCTCTTTTTGCATAGACAGTTCCAATGATGTATGCTGGGGAAGAAGGGTCCTGGATGTTTTTTACCCGTATTGTTTTTACGACGTTACAATAGCCCCTAAATTTTGCAGATATGACAATGTTTATATTGGTGTCTTCAGGAACATAAGGGGCAATAAAGGGTGTATACGTTTTTCCATGAGCATTCGTAAGACGGAATTCGCCATTGAATTTAACTTGTGCCCCGGGTATTGGATTTCCATCTTGATCTTTTACGATAACATTAAATGGCCTTCCTTCTTTAACAGGATCTGAAGTTACAGTAATCTTCATATACTTGTTCTTTACAGTTATTGATATACTTCCTCCAATATCATCATAGCCATCTTTTGATGCAGTGATTGCAAAAACCTTATCTTTTCTAACTTTAGGAGTATACAACCATGCGATGCCTTGGCCATTTGTAGTGCTCTTGCCAAACTTAGCACTAATAACTGCGCCTGCTAAACCATGTCCATTCTGATCCACTACTTTGACTTTTAATGCAGACCTCTCTGGAAAAGATTCTCCATTCTCCGGTGAAATAATTTTTAACTTTAGATAGTTCATTATCCTTATATTTATTTCAGCAGGATTGTAGTGGTTATGATTTGCTGTAATTTCATATCTTTCTGTGTCACCAGGATTTAGAAATGGGGCAATGAATGTGACCTTACCATTTTCATTAGTGCTTTTATATTCGCCATTAAAGAATACCCAAGCATTTTTTATGGGGGTCCTACCAACTGTCACTGTTACTGTAAAAGGTTGCCCTTCAAAAACTGGGCTGGGATTGGCAGTAAGAAACAATGTCCCTCCAGGATGCCTACTCTCATAGCTGCTCACACTTAAACTTGCGGGCGACAATAGAGTTAATTTTTCAGTTCCAGTGTTTAGGCCTGCTGCGCTAAATCCGCCAAATATTAGCGATATAGCAATTCCAATTATTACATATTTCATTTTTTTGCTTTTCATGTTTTTCACCTTTTTGTTAATTTCACTAGATAATTATATCGCCGCGTTTATATACCATGTGTGGAGATTTTTTTTGACTATTATAAAAGCATTGTGGAAAAAAATTTGTATAATTGAATAAAATTATAGTGAATAACACGCGGTCTTTCGACCCATTCTTCTTAATCTAATTAACTCCGATTGTCGAAGTACTTTAATATTATAATTAATGGTCTGAGGTTTAATATTAAGCTTTTTTGCAATCTCTCTTTGAGTAATACCATCATTTTCCTTAATTATATTTAGTATATTTATTTGGACCTCGGTCAATCTAAAGCGCTCCTCTTTGGGAAACTTCAGATCTTTAGAATAAAAAGCTCGGTATTTCAATCCTTCACGCCGGGATTTTATCATCTCCATTTTTTCTAATTTATGGAGATGATATGATAGCGTTCCATTTTTCACATCAAGTTTCTTCATAATTTCATTGTAACAGATTCCAGGATCGGATTTTACCAGTCCATATATCTCACCACGGACAAAATGATCTAGTACATCATCCTTTCGAATATGTGTGTACATTGGAATTAGAAGCGGTAGAAGGGATAAAAGCTTGTATTTTCCTGTTTCAGTAAGGGCAAATCCTAAAAGGGCAACTACTCCAACTCCTGCGGATGTGGTTGCAATCGGTTCTTTATATTCATCAAAAACAAAATATGTATGAAGCAAGTGACCTTCATACTTTACTGTATAATAATTTTCAAACTTATAGATATCACCTGAGATGTCTGTGACATATAGGGCCTGTAGATATATGCCACTATTTTTGTAAAGATGAGTTACCTCTTTTTGACTTGGAAGATAAGTTTCTACAGGTGTTCCATCTCCCCAATCAATAGAGTAACACAAGATATTTTCAAATAATTCGGAATTTGCCAACTCAGAAAAAAGACACGACACTTCATATCTATTTAACGATCGTACTGATTGACTGCGAGAAACATTTGTAGCCATAGCATCTAGTGGAATTTTTTCAATTGATCTTTTTACACCTATGATCACTTCAGTTCCAGGAATGTCTATTATACTTACATTATATTTTAAATCGGTAATACTTCCACTTGATATAATCACACTTTCTTCTGGAAGTATAGTAACTTCTGAATCTAAATATTTTACAACTAAACGAGAATTATATAATTCTACTACCTTGTAGTCATCAGTCAACACGTTAACGGTCTTTGTTACGTTGTTATTAAGCGTTATTGTAAAATTTTCCTTCAAATAATTTTTTGATATTTCCATAAAATTTCCTTGACCATCACTAAAATTATTTAATTTAATGACATTTTGGTCAGATTTTATGAGGACAGCTTCAACTGAACTTCTAACCACGGGAAATTTATCATTTACTGATATCAAATTTATTGATACGTCACTGTCATCAGCGGTTGCAGCAACACAAGAAAGATCTACAAGTAACATGAATATGATCGTAAAGATCAAAACAAAGGAAATGGTTCTCTTATCAAATATATCAATTTTCATATGGCTAACGACCAATTGATGTGTCTTTCTACTATTAATTTAATATTCCTGATGGTATATAACCATATTGGAAGTAAATTTTGACAATCCGTATTGTAAATTTTTAATGTACAGGTAATCAGTTTTGATTACCTACAATTAGAAAAATTTATTAATAATGAGAGCATATACATAGTATCATGAAAACACTACAAATAGTTAAAAAACTTGAAGAATACCCTACATTTAATATTGACACTTTTGCAAACATTATTGATAATGATAAAACCTATGCCAAAGTATTTCTGAACAGGTTAAAAAATAGAGGCATCGTAAAACAAATCCAAAGAAATGTTTATACTGTACAAGAAGATCCTCTGATTATCGCTTCAAGAATAATATGGCCAAGTTATATTTCTCTATGGGCTGCATTTCGCTATCATAATTTAACTGAGCAAATACCAAATAAGATATCTGTTATAACCACTCGTTCAAAAAGTCGTGAAAACATACAAATAATGAATACAACAATTAATTTTGAAAAAATTCGACCATCATGGTTTTTTGGTTTTTCAAAAATCAGAATACAAGATTTCGAAGTTTTTATAGCAGAGCCAGAAAAAGCTTTAATAGATGCTGTTTTACTTAAGAAAATTTCAACAGCTGAGATATATTTTCTCCTGGGAGAAAATATTAAAAATATCTCTACCAAAAAAATTGTGGATTATATCCTCAGAACAGAGAACCGTGCTCTTGCTAAACGATTTGGTTGGATGCTTGAGTCCCTTGGATGTAACTATGCAAAAAGACTAAAAAAACAGACTTATAAAACTATGATGCCACTTGACATTACCCGTCCTATAACTGGACTGAAGGATAAAAAATGGGGAGTTATCATTAATATTGGGGGGATATAATGATATCAAGATTAGAGCTTACAAGAATTGCAGAGATGAAACATCTCACAATTGGGAATACTGAGAGAGATTATCTCCTTGAACTTTTGTTATATGCCTTATCAGACGATAGGCGCTATCTGATATTTAAAGGTGGAACAGCACTTTATAAATTTTATAACCTTAACCGGTTCAGTGAAGATCTTGATTTTGATGTTGTTGGAAAACGATTTGACACAGATAAAACAATAAAAAAAATAATCAGAAATTTGGAACTAACAGGAATGCAAAGAACACTTCCTGAAAAAACAGAATATAGCAATGAAACTAACATACGATTCGCAATAAGAGGACCACTTTATGATGGAAGCAAGAATAGCATGTCAAGAGTCACGATAAATATTAGCAAAAGAGAACGACCAATATCGCCTCTTAAAAAACTCCTCATTACAACTTATCCTGAAATACCGTCATTTGAACTATCTGTACTTGATGTCGAAGAAATAGCAGCAGAAAAAATTAGATGTATTCTGACAAGAGAGAAACCGAGAGACATATACGACCTTTGGTTCTTATCAAAAAAAGGCATTACAATAGATGTTGCACTAGTCGATAAGAAACTCAAAATCTATAGATTAACATTTGACTTGGAAACATTTCTAGAAAAAGTAAGTGAAAAACAAAAAATGTGGAGACGAGATTTACAAGATTTAATTATAGGGACGTTACCTGAGTTTAACAATATATCAAATGAACTGGAGGCATGGTGTAAAACCTGGGCATAAAAAATAGGTAGTTTTTAAGGAGAAAATCAACAGAATAAGGTTTTTGCCTCTGTTGCCCTAAATCTCTCCGAGAGAGCACAACGGATCTGCCGTGATTAAAAGTTATCTTAAGATATGGACTGTAGGAAAAGTAGTGTTTTTTCTATGTTGACTGTTTTTCTTTAAATTGGACCGATCCATTTTGTAAAATTATTAACCCATAAGTAACCAATTTTGATTACCTGCACTTGAAAAAATTTAATTTATTTTAAAGCCACTTTGTAAACCAAAAGAAAAGACGCATAAATATCATTTTCCAAACAATTTACACAACTACATGCTAATTTTCCACAAAAATGCAAAAAGTATATAAATGATTTGCGATATAATGGAATACATGCAGTTGTCTGAAACAGAACTCAAGATATTACAACAAATTGCAAATGGTAACACAGATATAAAAAAAATAGCAGAAAAACTCGATAGAGATATTAGTAGAATCTATAGATCAAAAAATAAACTAGTTGAAAAAAATTTCCTTGAATTTTCTCAAAGTACATTCAAACCAAAAAAAATTACACATATAACTCTCTTCTTACAACTCTTGATCAAACATCCGAACATGGTAAATCTACTATCAGGATCAGGGATTCTCTTACTTATTGAACTTCTTCATCCAAAAACAGTAGAAGAAGTTGAATCAGAAACAGAATTTAAAAAAAGCATTATCTATAAAAAAATAAAGCAAGCAATTAATATTAGTGCAGTAATTCCAAAAGAAAAACACAAATATGTTATAAACGAAAAAATATGGAAAGATCTAAAAGATTTTCTTGTAGAATATAAAAAACACGAAGAAACTACCGATTCAAGAATTCCAGCAAATTCAAATATTTACTATAAAAATAAAGAAGAAATTGTATTTTCCAACAACGCTGATCTTGATGCAACACTAACAGGCTTTTCATCCTATGAAAAACATGGTATAAAACTACTGTTAACAACAAACTATTATTATTTACCTAAAAAAACACTTACAATACAAGATATATTAAAACATTCACTATATATTACACAAAAGGATAAAAATATTCGAAATCTGACATTCATCTGCTTATTTTTTCTGAAAAATAAAAACGATCTTTTATCGATTAAACATCCTATATTAAATAAAATAAAACAAATCTTAAAAGGAAAAAATATACAAGGATATCCAACATTAGAAGAAATAAAAGAAAAGGCAGAAGTATATGATATCAGAATTTAAACAGCTAGAAAAATTGTTCATTGAGATAGATAAACAGATCAAATCTGAGACTTATATTTCATCTCAAATCCGTATATTTTGCTATGTAAGAATTTATTGATATTCTAAGAACAACTGCTAAAGCAAAACATAACAGTCTCATTCGCCCAACATTTAACTCAGAAATTGAATAATTGGTACAATGAAACAATTGATTTCTTATCCCGTATAGACATAACAATATTTTCTTAAATTTCTCATATATTTTTTCATTTCCAGTTTGTTGTTCACTTTTTATTACTTCTTCCAATTCTTTACTATAAGTTTCACTATTTTGCCATTGAGGGATTTTTAATTTTATAAAAAAATCAATCCAATTACCGCATTTTTCATTTTTTATTCAATTGCTTTTTAAGTTTGTTTTTAATCAGGTCGAAATGATAGATTATAGTAATTGTCAG
>DAOWIZ010000057.1 GCA_030640585.1 Thermoplasmata archaeon | reverse complement strand
GTATTAGGTGTTAATGTTATAGAATTTGCAAGCATCGTTATTCCTAGATCAGTTTTTAGATCTGGTGAAATCTTTACGATACCCGGGTTTATCTTCCCAGTTATAACACGATATGCGACATCCAAGTTTGCTTTTGCAAGTGATACAAAAAACGGTCCAATTACATATGCAATAAATAATATCCATCTCACCGGGTTTAGCATACGATAACTATTTTTGACAAATATTTTTCGAGCAACAAACCCTGTTATCGCTGAAAGAATAGATCCAAAAAATATTTCATCATAGCTCCATAACCCTAACAAGTCATTTCCGCTACCGGTCGTAAGCAACAGGTATGTTATAAAGCATATTATAGTTGTAATAACAAATGCGATCATTTTTTTCCTCCCAACTATTCTTAACTTATGTGTCAGTGTAATTCTAACACTTTTTAAAAGCTTATGGTTTATCTAACATATTAGCTATTAAAGATAAGTAGAACAGGTTATATCTTATTAACCTCAAAATTGATAAAACCAAATGATATACAGGCAAATGGGGAGCAAAAAAGTATGAATGTCAAACTCATAGGTTTCACTCCAAACCCTGAGAAAATACCTGCCATGGCGGGGATGCTAACTCATAGTAAAAGCAAACCTGAAGACCTTGAAAAAGCACCAGAAAAACAACTAAACACTGTTTTAAAACAAGTACTCAAACTAGGTCATACTAGTGTTATTGAACATACAAGTTTTACCTTTGCAATTAGCGATGTTAGCCGTTCTCTTACTCATCAACTAGTCCGTCATCGTATCGCAAGTTATGCTCAACAAAGCCAGCGTTATGTTAATTTCAATAAACCAAATTATGTCACTCCTCCAAAGATATCTAAAAACAAAAATATGAAAGAAGCCTATGATGAAACAATGAAAAACATCTGGGAGCAATATAACAAACTTCTTGAAATGGGTATACCTGCTGAAGATTCGCGTTTTATACTTCCAAACGCTGCTTGTACAAATATTATTGTAACAATGAATGCCAGGTCACTGTTGAATTTTTTTGAGTTGCGTTGTTGTCTGCATGCGCAATGGGAAATAAGACAACTGGCAAATAAAATGCTAAAAGAAGTAAAAAAAGTTGCACCAACTATTTTTAAAAACGCAGGACCAGCATGTAAAACAAAAAATATTTGCCCTGAAAACAAAAAAGACTGCCCTATGTTTCCAAAGTGATATTGTATGAACCAACCACACATAATTATTAACTGTGCAATGACTGCAGATGGAAAAATAGCACAACCAAGTGGTAAACAACTACGTATTTCATGTGAAGAAGACATGGAGCGAATGTACAAACTACGCAACAAATATGACGCAGTCCTCGTTGGGATAGACACAGTTCTATCTGATGATCCAAAACTGACAGTCAAAGATAAATATGTAGAAAACCCTCGTCAGCCCATTCGAATTGTTTTAGACACTCATTGTAAAACACCTACAAATTCATTAGTTGTAAACCAAGCTGCAAAAACACTGATTATCACAGATAAGGAATGCAATAAAAAATACAACGATAATGTAGAAATTATACAATGTGAAACTGATAAAGAAGGATACATCGATTTAAACAAACTATTAAAAATACTCTTTAACCGTGGAATTAAAACATTGATGGTAGAAGGCGGAAGTACAGTTATCCTAAATTTTCTGAAACAAAAACTAGTAGATGATATGTATGTATATATCGGCCCGATGATTGTTGGTGGTAAAGACACTCCAACATTAGCAGATGGCAACGGAATTAAAAACATAGGTGAGTTAATAAATCTTGAAATTGTAGATACCTATAGACTTGGCCCAGGTATCTTAATTCATTACAGAATGATAAAATGAAATTTATTTGCGATCGAATGCTGGGAACACTTGCAAAATGGTTGCGAATTTTTGGCTTTGATACATATTATGCAAACTCTAAGATTGATGATGCAGAATTACTAGAGGTTGCGAAAAAAGAAAACCGAACTTTGTTGACAAGAGACAAAGAGTTAATCTATAACGCAAGAAGAGAAAATCTTAAAATAATTAAGATAAACACAACAGATCTAGATGAGCAACTACGACTTGTTCTCCAAAACGTAAAAATTGATGAAACCAAATTTTTATCAAGATGCACACTTTGCAATACTGTTTTAGACGAAATTAAAAAAGAAAACGTTCAAAACAATGTACCAAAAAAAGTATTTGAAAACAATGAAGAGTTTTGGTTTTGTCCAAAATGCAATAAACATTATTGGATGGGCAGCCACTATGATAAAATGCTTAAAAAAATCGGTGAAATAAAAAACATAAATTGATAGACAGTACTATATCATTCTTACCATTTGAGCATGTGGAATGCCTTTAATTTTTATCACGCACTCAGGATCTATAAAACCTAATTCTATTGCGCATTTAACTGCTATCTCACCGACAAGATTGGCAATAGTCGCATCTTCTAAATATCTCTTTAAAGTATCCGTGTTTATTCGTTCTCCATCATAGAACTCTTTAGATACATTTATCTGTAGTTTTCCCTCTGTAAATTTTTTACCTAGGAGTTTTTCGTCACAGGCGCCGATGAGAATGTCATTTCCTTGTTTGTAGATTTTGATGCTTATCATGGGCCATCCACTTTTTTTGTCTCTATATCCTATGTTAGTTTTTCCTGTTATATATTTCTTTCTGAAAAATAGTGTAAAAATCAACTGATGTCTTGATTTGACTTCCTGCAGTCCTATTAAAACTGTGACATTTCGGCAAAATTGACATTTTTTATAGAAAAATTTTTATATTGAACGTGTCAGGAAGGTACTTAATTGATAAAATCTGTGTTCAACCACAATTCTAAAAACCTCATTTGCTATACATGTTTTTGTTACTAAAAAAAATATGGGTGGAATATTTTTTTTGTGGGATAGGTAGTAAATGAAGTCAATAATTAAATCATTCTCGGAACACGGTACATTCGTACAACCAGACACATTAGACTACATTTTATCTAAGGACAACCCTGGGGAATTCGCGTCTTTCATTGCTAAAAACCTCAAAGAATATCCTCTTGTTTTAACACTTGAACAAACCCAAAACATAGAACAATCATTACAAAATAATGAGAAACTACAAGAAACCACCGAAGAAACATTGGAGAAAAAAGAACTTCAAACAAAGATGATGTCAACTATTTTTGGTGACGATCTAAAACCTAAACAGTTATCATTTGACCCTGAACTTGAATATGATGACCCTGACAAAGAAGACCAACTAGACCTATCATACATGGAAGAAAAAACTCCTTCTATTCCTCAACCAATTGAAATTAAAACAATAAAAAGCTGGAAGCCTCAGGCAAGAGAGTATGATTCTGAGATTGATATAGTACGGGATGTAACTGGTAATAGTACATGCGAAGGAACAGCAACAGATTTTACAAAACTATTTGTCAATCGATATGGCGTGTTAAGAAAAATTCTACAAAGCCAAAGACGTGAACTGGCAAATGTTATTCCAATAAAAAGAATCGGAAAAAACGATGCTAAAGATATCCAAGTAATTGGAATAGTAAAAGATGTAAGGACAACTACAAATGGTCACCGGCTCATAGAACTTGAAGATGAAACAGGCACTGTGACATCCATTGCTTTGAAGAATAACCGGGACTCTATAGGTCTTGCAAATGAGGTTCTCTATGATGAAATCATAGGGGTCAGTGGTAATCTTAGTAGAAACGGTGATTTACTAGTTATTAACAGTATAGTTTTCCCTGATATCAGCATTCAAAACAACAGACACAAAGCAGACATACCTGTTTGTACTGCATTCTTATCTGATATTCATATAGGTAGTAAACAATTCATGGAAAAAGAATGGAGATCTTTTTTACGTTGGATAAATGGGGATATGGGAAACAGCCGACAACTCGATGCTGCTGGAAAAATAAAATACCTAGTATTACCAGGGGATATGGTAGATGGAATAGGCATCTATCCAAACCAGGAAGAAGAACTCTCCATTATAGATGTATACAAACAATATGAAGTACTAGCAGAGCAACTCAGCATGATACCTGATCATATAAGTATCATTATGCAACCAGGTAACCATGATGCAGTACGACCAGCAGAACCCCAGCCAAGTTTTGAAAAAGAAATACGGGATCTATTTGACAATAAAGATATCACTTTTGTAGGCAACCCCTGTTATTTTTCTTTACACGGTGTAGAAATACTAAGTTATCATGGGCAAAGCTTTCTAGATTTCTCAACAAACATACAGCAACTAAAATACAATGAACCAGTGGAAATAATGAAACACATGCTGAAAAAACATCATCTTGCACCAGCATATGGCGGGTATACACCACTTGCGCCAGAACACATTGATTATATGTTAATTAATCGTGTACCTGATATTTTTGTAACCGGACATGTCCATCTGGCAACCATTGGTGAATACCGTGGTGTCACACTCATTAATGCATCTAGTTGGCAGTCACAGACAAGTTATCAAAAAATGCTTAATTTTATTCCTGATCCTGCTAAACTACCAATAGTTAATCTAAAAACAGGTAATGTATCAATGATGGATTTCAATAATAAATCCTAAATTACGCAGTAATCAACATCCAAAGTTTTAAACATCTTTTTTACATTACCAAAAATGTTAACTTTTTAGGATTGTTAAATATGGGTGGGGACCTATCTAAAAACTTGGCAGTCAGCTCAGATATGCGAGAGTATTTTAGTAGCCTGCAGGAAGAAATAGAAACATGTTACAAAATAGCAGGGGAAGCACGAAAAAAAGGTTTTGATCCAGAATTAAAAGTGGAAATACCTCAAGCCCTTGATCTTGCAGCAAGAGTAGAGCAATTAGTAGGCCCAAAAAAAATAGCACCAAGAATACGCCAGGTAACAAAAAAAATCGAAAACCGTGAACTGGTCAGTCTTGAAATAGCAAAAGAGATAGGCAGAGGAAAAACCTACAAGTTTAAAAGTATGGGGGATGCTCTTGACCAGGCAATACGAACAGGTCTAGCAATACTCACAGAAGGTGTCCTTGTTGCACCACTGGAAGGAATAGCTGAGGTAAAACTAGGGAAAAACAAAGATGGAAGTAACTATGTAGATCTATATTTCTCCGGGCCAATACGAAGTGCAGGTGGAACAGGACAGGCAATGAGCGTACTAATTGCTGATGTAGTACGACGTGAAATGGGCATAGGAAAATATCAACCAACAGATGGAGAGGTAGAACGATACAAAGAAGAAATACCACTATACAAAAGAGCACAACACCTGCAATATACACCCAGTGTCGATGAAATAGACAAAATAGTCAAAGGCTGCCCAATATGTGTTAATGGAGAAGGAACAGAAGACGTAGAGGTAACTGGTTACCGGGACCTACCACGCGTTGGAACAAACCGTCTGCGAGGCGGAGCCTGCCTGGTAATAGCAGAAGGGCTATGTCTGAAAGCACCCAAGATACTTAAACATGTTAAAAAACTACGACTCAAAGGATGGGAATTTTTAGATATATTTGTAAATAAAGACAAAGAAAACAAAGACAAAAAAACCACAGGAATGCCACAAATACCTCCATCTACAAAATACATCGGAGAGGTAATAGCAGGAAGACCAGTATTCTCACATCCATCAAGAAAAGGAGGGTTCAGACTACGATACGGCAGGGCACGAACAGCAGGACTAGCAAGTACGGCGATAAACCCTGCATCAATGCACGTACTGGACAACTTTATAGCAGTAGGAACACAAATAAAAACAGAACGACCAGGAAAAGGAACAATAGGAACACCATGTACAAGTATAGAAGGACCAATAGTCCTACTGCAAAACGGGGATCTAATACAAATCAATGATGTAAAACATGTCAGAAGCGATATTAAAAAAATCATTGATCTTGGAGAAATACTCATACC
>DAOWIZ010000067.1 GCA_030640585.1 Thermoplasmata archaeon | reverse complement strand
TCAGAAACCAGATCTTCTGATAATGGATGGACCACCAACTATTTTTCTTGGCTGGAGGTTTAGTATGAAAAACCTAGAAAATGCATCGGATAACCTAGTTGAAATAATAGATACTTTGAACTGTGAAGTAATCCTTGACCATCATCTATTAAGGGATTTAAAATATAAAGAACGATTTTTAGCACCATATACAAAAAAATGTGTGAAAACTTTCGCAGAGTATTTAGGGGAGGAAAACAATACACTAGAGGCACATCGGAAGGAACTGTGGGGAAGATAAATATGAGTTTCATAAAAAGACTTGAGAAAAGAATAGGAAAAAAAGAAAAAGATATCGAAAAAGAAAGAAAAAAAATAGAAACATTAAAAGAAAAACTTGACTCGGGTAAATTTACAAAAGCAGAATATAACATTAAAAGGAGACACATTGGAGAACAAATTAAACACATGGATGCAAGAGTAAGAGTTCTTAGAGGTGGGATAACAAAAGAGAAACATAACGCTGAAGAAAAAATAAAAGAAAAAGAAAAAAAACAGAAAGAAAAACAAGAAAAGAAAGCAAAGAAAAAAAAGTAGAAATATGGCAATAGTTGTTAAAAAAGAAGACCTCACAAAAACTGTTTGTGATGCAATAGTAAACCCCGCAAATTCTCATGGTTATATGGGTGGAGGGGTTGCTGGTGCAATTAAACGTGTTGGTGGTATAGAAATTGAAAAAGAAGCCGTTAGCAAAGCACCGATACCAGTTGGCAGTGCTATTTTTACAACACCAGGAAGTCTTCCCTGCCGTTTTGTTATTCATGCACCTACAATGAAACAGCCAGCGATGAAGATAGGCGTAGGAAATGTTCGGCTAGCGACAACTGCAGCCCTAATTCTTGGAGTTGAACTAAAACTAAAAACTATTGCAATACCAGGGATGGGAGCAGGTGTAGGCGGAGTACCTGTTAATGCAGCTGCCAGAGAAATAGTAAATGTCGCAAAGAAATATGAAGATAAGTTTGAGACAATAATGCTAGTTGATAGAAACGATGATATGATATATGCTTTTAGTAAATATGTTTAAAGAAAAAAATAAGGATAAATGTTTTTTAGTTTGATGGATCCATTACTTTTCCAATAAATATTATTGAACCGGTTTCTTTATGTTGTATTAAGAAAATAAAGGGATGATCCGCGATGAAAACATTAGGATCCATAATAGCAGTAAGTTCCATTATAACTACTGTTGCAGCGGCAGCTTCGGTTCCTTCTTCATTTACTTCAACAAATGCTTTATGAAGAACTTTACTAATGAATAGATTTCTTGTACCATCCATCTTTGAGAAATCAGCAATTTCGGGTATGAATGCATCAACCATTCCCATATTTGTTAATAGGCCGTTTAATGTATACTCTGTTTCAAATTTGAACTTGGGAATGCTTACATCAATTTCTACATCTTCAAGAGCATTATGCCAGTTTGTTAAGTTATCAGCGTTTAACACAGATTCAGCAATTGATATATTATTTTCTTTAGGCAAGAGTATAATCATTGACAGATCATTTCCTTGATAGTTTAATTCCAATATTTTTAAATCATCTGTTTCAGTATAACCAAAAGTAGAATTTTCACCAGTATAACCCATCATATCTGCTTTTACTGTTTCTTCAGAGTTTATTTTAAAATCTGTCTCATGCGTAGCATCTGGGTCAAATTGTTTCGCCCATGACCCTTTGAAATATATTGCATTAGTTAAAACAAGTTTTGTGAGAGCTGATAACATATCTGGCTTGATCATATCCTTAATTTTATTATTTGTTTGCTCTTCAATCCAGGTGTTTATAATCTGTGCAGCTTCTTCATTTTGTGAAAAATTAATCTCATTTGCCTCAGCCATATAATAATTTTGAAGTAAATCCAAATATGACTCTAAAAACTGATAATCTTGATTAGCCCAAAATGCATTTGCTGTACTAATTATGTAACCTTCTTGGTTTTGATTTAATAGGTTATATATTCTGCCAAATGATGACTGAGTCACTGAATCGTTTTGTAAAACATTGAGTATGTTCTGCATTTCTATTGCAGTATTGCCACTAGTTCCTTCATAAGCCATAGAAAGAGCTACAAATATACTATACGGTGAAAAGAAAACGTTACCTTCTTCATCTTCAATGATTTTTTGATAAAAAGAAAAGGAAAAATCATTCAATGAGTCAACAAGAGAATCTACACTTTCAGCTGTTGCATATGTATCCTTGGCAAGAGGTTTTTGTTTTTTAGAAATTATATCAGGTTCTTGTAAAAGCATTACAGTAAAAACAGCAGATGCCAAAACTATACAAATCACAAGTATTGCTAAGATGTTAAATTTCTTCATTTTTTTATCCATCTTTTTCTGTCACCAGCTAATATGTTATTATTTAATGTCTTATAAAGAGTTGGAAAACGTTTGGGAAAAACCAAACAAGAAATAAATTTTTATATCTGTTAGTATTTAATAGAAAAATCATCAAAACCATTAGTTAAAGACTGGTTTTTAACTTCAACGTTTTCTATTTTTGCAAGTGGTGGTCCACGATGACACCATTCAATCATTTCTTTGACACAGTTTTCTTCACCTTCAAAAATTGCTTCAACACATCCATCACGTGTATTACATACCCATCCCGTAATTCCTAGTTGTTCTGCTTTTTGTCTCGTATTTGCTCTGAACCATACACCTTGTACTCTTCCAGTTATCATCACATGTACGTTTGTTTTCATAATCTTTTTTTCACCTATGGTCTGAATCGAAGTAATGTCCGTGGGAATGGTATAGCATCTTTAATGTTATCTATTCCACAGATCCATGCAACGACACGCTCTACACCAAGTCCATATCCTGAATGTGGAACTGAGCCATATTTTCGTAGGTCAAAATACCATTCATAATTATCTATTTTTTCACCCATGTCTTTCAGACGTTTTGTCATATCCTCAATATCGGTACTTCGTTGTGAACCACCGACTATTTCCCCATATCCTTCTGGTGCAATCATGTCAAAACATAGTGCTGTTTTTTGATCCTTGGGGTCTTTTGGTTTGTAAAATGCCATGATTTCAGATGGGTAGTTTGTGACAACAACTGGTGTATCAAAATGGCTCATAAGGTTATTTTCCTCTAGGGTTCGTAGGTCTTTTCCCCATTCAACATTCATTTTTTCTTTTTCTTTAAGAATGTCAAGTGCCTCTGTGTAAGTAATCGTTGGGTATTTTGCAGTTGACATATGTTCTAGTTTTTTGGCATCCTGGCCAAGAACCTCTAATTCACGCCTGTTATGTTCAAGTACTTCTTTAAGTATGAACCTAACTTCATCTTTAGCAATTTCTGTTACATCATGTAAATCCATCCATGCCCCTTCCATTTCAGCCATCCAGAACTCAGATAGATGACGTGATGTCTTTGATTTTTCTGCACGAAAAGTTGGTCCCATGTTGTAGATTTTTTCAAGAGCAAAAATTGCTGCTTCAGCATATAGTTGCCAGGATTGAGACAGATAGGTTTTGTTATCATAATATTTAACTTCAAAAAGTGTTGAACCACCCTCACACTGGTTTGGTTGAAGCACTGGTGCATCAAACTCGTAGTACCCATTTTGTCGGAAAAACTTATGAATTGCACCGACAACTGTTGATCTGATTTTAAGAATTGATGTTAGTTTTTGTGAACGAATCCATAGATGACGTTGATCCATGAGAAACTCAGGGCTTTGATCCTTTGTAATTGGAAAAGGTTCTGCAAAACTTACCACATTAAAACCGGTTACTTGTAATTCATATCCATTTGGTGCACGTTTATCTTCTTTAACAACTCCCTGTATTTCTAGGCTAGACTCAATAAGAGCTTTATCTGCGTCCTCAAAATCTTTATCAGAAAGATTACCTTTTTTAACAGTTGCCTGCAATGTACCAGTTACATCTCGTACCACTGTAAACACAATATTTCCACTGCTGCGTGTTCTATATATCCATCCACGGAGATTAACAGTTTCACCGGTTTTTTTACCAGATAATATTTCTTCAATTTTAGTCCATTTACTATTTGACATGGTTAAACCTACTCACCAACTGGGATATAAATTAAAGCATAAAGAAATTGCGGTAACAATTAAAAAATGCTACTTATTTAGCCCCCCTAAACGCTTATATATAAGTTTTCTTATTAATGGCAATACTTTCTCTTATAATTAATAGGGAGCAATAAATAATTAATATAATTTCATAGAGGTTACAAACTTGGATAAAGAATCTGAACAAAACAAAGAAATGCCTGAAGATCCTGTAGAAGAAACTATGGGGGAGGAGAAAATCCAGGATAAGGCAGAAGAAGCTGTTGAAGAGCCAACTGATGAACCAAAAAAAGAACCTGAGGTTCAAGCAGAAGAAAAAACCGATGAAAAAGTCAAAGAACCCAAAGTAGAAGAAAAAATACCTGCTGATGAATCAGAAGAGGCAGAGGGCAAATCAGAGAAAACACCAGTTGAGTCCAAGCCAGCAAAACCTAAAGGTAAAAAAGAAGATAAAAAGAAAGAAGAAGAACATGATGATGATTTTAGATATATCGTTCGAATTGCAAACACAGACATCAATGGTGAAAAGAAACTTATTCATGGATTAACAAGCATTAAAGGAGTCGGACATCATATGGGCGTACTTGTAGCCAATGAGACGGGCATTAACAGAAACGTAAAATTTGGTGATCTTACTGATGCTCAAATCGAAAAAATACAAAAAACACTTGATAGTATTTTAGATATTGCACCTGGTTGGATGCTTAATCATCGTAAAGATTATGAAACTGGCGAAGACCTTCATCTTATAGGCCCTGAAATCGATATGAAATTACGTGATGAAGTTAACATTATGAAAAAAATAAGAAGCTACTGCGGCATTAGACACGAGAGAAAACTTCCCGTAAGAGGACAACGAACAAGAGCAAATAACCGAAAAGGGCTGGCACTTGGAGTGTCTAAAAAGAGGCCTTAAATAAAAAGTGATTTTTATGGGTAAACCAAAGTTTTCAAGGAAAAAATATGAGACTCCTAGCCATCCATGGCAAGCGAGTAGAATAAAAGCAGAGAATGATCTCACTAAAAAATATGGTCTGAAAAATAAGAGAGAGATCTGGAAAGCTCAAACATCTCTTAGGAGATACCGTGGGCAAGCCAGAAGCTTACTTGCAAAGGTAGGAACTGAGGATAAACAGGCTAAAAAAGAAAGTGATCAACTTCTTATGCATCTTACAAGGTATAATATATTACCACCAAATTCCACTCTTGACGATGTGTTAGCACTTGAAACTGAAACAGTTTTATCTCGCCGCCTTCAAACACTTACATATCTAAAAGGGCTTGCAAATACTCCTAATCAGGCACGTCAGCTCATTGCTCATGGACATATACAAATCAATGATAGAAAAGTAACTGTACCTAGTTATATGGTTACAAAAGATGAAGAAAATGAAATCAGTTATGTTGGTGGTTCACCTTTAAATGATTTGATGCATCCCGCGCGTCCTCATGCTGATTTCAAATCACCAATTCCAAGTAAAAAAGAAGTTAAACCTGATGAAACACCAAAGGAAGAGGTTAAACCTAAAACTGAGGTAAAAGAAAAACCAGCAAAGGGAAAAACTGAATCGACAACAGAGTCAGTAGAAGAAAAAACCAAGACGCCTGTAAAGGAATCGTCTAAAGATGAGGACAAAACAGAAGAGGCAGAGAAAACAAAAGCAGAACCAGAAGGTAAACAAAAAGAAGAAAAAACTGAAGAACCCATAAAAGAAGAAGATAAAGGAGGGAAATAAAATGGGTAGAATTGGTATAGCACATATTTACGCATCGTTTAATAATATAATTATTACTGTAACTGACCTAACTGGTGCAGAGACCATTGCACGATGTTCCGGCGGGATGGTAACAAAATCTGCAAAAGACGAAGGATCACCATATACTGCTATGAAAGTAGCACAAACCGTTGCTGATGCTATTCGTGAAAAAGGAATAGACCGTGTAAACGTTCAAATCCGTGGACAGGGTGGCAACAAAGCACATACTCCTGGTCGTGGTGCACAAGCAGCTATAAGAGCACTTGTCCGAAGCGGCCTTAAAATAGGTAAAATAGAAGATGTAACACCCATTCCACATGATGGATGTAGAAAAAAAGGCGGACGCCGAGGTAGACGTATTTAGGTGACAGAACATGAAGGTTGAAATAACTGAGATGAAACAAAAAAAAGCCACTGTTGCAATTAAAGATACTCAACCATATTTTGTTAATTCCATTAGACGAATAATGCTCTCGGAATTACCGAAGCTTGCAGTTGACAATGTTGTAATTTATGATAATACTAGCCCACTTTTTGATGAAATAATTGCTCATCGCCTTGGTTTTATTCCAATACCAACAGATCTAAGTCTTCTAGTATTTAAAGAAGATTGCACATGCAAGGGAAAAGGATGTCCGAGTTGTACCGTTCGCTATACTCTTAGTAAAGAAGGAGCAGGGATGATACTTTCCGGCGATCTGCAACCAGAAGAAAAAAGCTGGGCGATAACAGAAAATAAAATACCAATAGTAGAACTCTTCAACGATCAACGAATCATACTTGAAATAGAAACAGTACTGGGACGTGGACGGGATCATGCAAAATGGCAACCTGTACAAAGCCCAGGATACCGGTTTATACCAACAATTAGTTTTGATAAAAAAAGAGTTAAGGAAGTACAGGAATTCATAAAAGAACTGCCAAAGGGGATTGTTGAACTCAAAAATAATAAACTTGAAATCATAGATATTAAAAAAATGCCTGTTTTTGAGTCATATA
>DAOWIZ010000101.1 GCA_030640585.1 Thermoplasmata archaeon | reverse complement strand
CAGGAAATAGACACTGAAACTAAACTTGAGGCTTTCAAAGATATGAAGAGCATCAGTAAGGAAACAGCGGTTTTACTATATAATAATCATATCACTTCTAATGATGAGTTAAAAAATGTTACCTTAAAAGAACTCACCAGGATACAAGGAATTAAAAAGAAAACTGCTAGAGAGATTATAAAAGAACTTGATAAAATAGAAGAGGAAAAACTTAAGGTTAAACCTATTAAACTTGGTGAATCTGCAGAGGGAGAAGTTACCAAAGATCAAATTGAAGAAGATGAGGAAAAAGTTGAAGATAAAGAACTTATTCCATCTCCTGTTGAGTTAAAACATAAATCTGCTGAATGGGCACCTGCACCAGAAGAAGAAATGGATGATAAAAAACCAGTCGAAAAAGAAATTTCTGAAGATGAACCTTTTTTAGAGCATGATATAGAGGTGGGAATTCCTGATTTGGATATAGGTAAAAAGAAAAAAATAGCGATTTTTAAAGGAATTAAGGAAATTGATGATAAAACAGCGGTTTTACTATATGATAATGGTTTTACAACTGAGGACTCCTTAAGGATAGCATCTGTTAAGGATTTGACCCATGTCAATGGAATTAAAAAGAAAATTGCTAAAAAAATTAAAAAAGAACTTGATAAAAAAATTGAATTAGGACCACTTGCTGATGAAAACGGTATCGATGATCTTATAGATGTTGAAAGTAAATTTGAAGAAGATTTCTATAATGATGCCGATGAAGAATCATTTGAACTTAATGAAAAAATTTTGGAATATGAACCTTCGCCAGAAAAAGATGACTTATTTGGAGAGGAAGAGGAAATTGAAAAACTACCAATTATTGAAGAACATGATGAGAGAACAGATGTTTTTAAAGACGTGGAGAGTATTGATGAAAAAACAGCGCAGTTACTATCTGAAAATGGTATTACGTCTATTGGGGATTTAATGGAAAAAACAATCAAAGATCTCACACGGATAAAAGGCATTAGAAAGAAACTTGCTAAAGAAATTAAACGTGAGATAAGTATGATTATTGAAGCACCTGAGGAGACTGAGTCTTTTGGTAGGGATGAAAACCCTTTCATTGATGAAGAAGCAGGTGAATGGGATTCTATTGAAAAAATCAATGGTTATAAACATGAAGATTTTGTGTTGTATGAAAAAGAAATTGATGTTAAAGGTGGTAAGAAAAGAAAGGTTCGTTTTTTCAGCAAAGAAACGCCTAATGAAGGCAAACCGATAGATTTACCAGATGGCTATGAAGTCAAGGTGAATAAAAAAACTGGTGTGCCACATCTACGTAAGAAAAAATAAATATATTTGTTTTTTTATCAAGGGTTATAAATCATTTTTTATATTATCCCACTGTTGTGTATGATATATGACATGGAATGGACCACTTAACAAAATTGATGATTACAGATATGAGATACCCCAGACATATCATGGTGAACATGGTAATCTTAAGATGCGAACTTCCGGTATGATTTATGCTGATGATAGCATGATTCAGAATATTAGGATGGATAATGCTCCTGAGCAAGTTGCAAATAGTACTATGCTTCCTGGTATTGTTGGTAAGGCCTTGGCTATGCCTGATATTCATTGGGGTTATGGTTTTCCTATTGGTGGTGTTACAGCCATGGATTTTGAAAAAGGTGTTATTTCTCCTGGTGGCGTGGGTTTTGATATCAACTGCGGCATCCGTCTCGTTCGCACTAATTTAGATAGCGCTGATCTTAATGAGAGGGGAATAAAAAATCTTGTTAATAAGATGTTTGAAAACGTTCCATCTGGCCTGGGGTCTAAAGCTAAGGTTAGACTTTCTCGTAAAGAACTTGATGATGTTTTAACAATGGGTGCTCGTAGCCCTGTTGAGAATGGTTATGGCTGGGATGAAGACACTGAGTTTCTTGAAGAAAATGGTTGCCTTGATTCTGCTGATATTAATTGCGTTTCTGAGCGGGCTAAACAGCGTGGTATGTCTCAGGTTGGTAGTCTAGGTGCAGGTAATCATTTCCTCGAAATACAGAAAGTTAGTGAGATTTACGATCCTGCTGCCGCAAAAGTTTTTGGTGTTAGTAAAATTGGTCAGATTATGGTTATGATTCATACTGGTTCTCGTGGTTTTGGTCATCAGGTTTGTACTGATCATCTTCGTGTTCTTGAGCAGGCTGTTAAAAAATATGATATTTGGCTTCCTGATCGTCAGCTTGCTTGTGCACCTATAAATTCACATGAGGGGCAGCGTTATTTGAAAGCTATGGCTTGTGCAGCTAATTTTGCATGGGCTAACCGTCAGCTTATTGTCCATTGGATTCGTGAGTCTTTTGAAAAGGTCCTTGGTGATAGTGCGGAGAATATGGATATGGGCATTGTGTATGATGTTTGTCACAATATTGCAAAGTTTGAGGAACACATGATTGATGGTGAGAAAAAAAAGGTATGTGTTCATCGTAAGGGTGCTACTCGTGCTTTTGGACCTGGAAAAAAAGAGATACCTTTGAAATACCGTGATATTGGTCAACCGGTTCTTATCCCTGGTGATATGGGTACAGAGAGCTATCTGCTTCGTGGTACTAATGGTTCTGAGGAAACATTTGGTTCTACTTGTCATGGTGCAGGAAGAGTTATGAGCCGGCATCAAGCACGTAAACGTTGGCGTGGTGAGGAAATAGTTAAAAATCTTAAAAACAAGGGTATTTACATTCATCCAGCTAGTCTTAAAGTTGCTGCTGAAGAGGCACCTGATGCATATAAAGATATTAAGAATGTAGTTGAGATAACTGATGGTGCAGGTATTTCTAAAAAAGTTGTTAAATTGGTGCCCCTTGGTGTTGTTAAAGGATAACACTATCAATTACTTTTAAATGTCAGAACATGTATTATGGTAATACTGTGTGGATGGTGATGCATAATTGCAAAATGATGTAGAAATTATTGATTTTGAAGATGTCGATTTATCTGGGGCTATGGTTATTGCTGGTTTTCCCTCTATAGGCCTTGTTAGTACGATTGCTGCTAATTATCTTATTGATGCTTTAAATCTCACTCAGATAGGTTGTGTTAGTTCTTCGCAGTTCCCAGCTTTGTCTGTTGTTCATACAGGTGAACCTCTCTCCCCTGTTCGCATATATGCTGGGACTCAGAGCAGTGGTAAAAAAGTTGTTGTTTTTGTATCAGAGTTTAAACCTAAACCTAATCTTATTAATAGTATTTCTGAGGGAATCATGAAATGGACACTTGAAAAAAAATGTAAGTTACTTATTTCTCCAGAGGGAATGGTTGTTGAAGGAAAGGGTGAAGGAGAGGAGGGATCTATTGAGGCTTATGCTATTGGTTCAACTGAGGAATCGCGTAAGATGCTTACGGAGAAAAATATTGCTCAGTTTAAAAATGGCATTATAGCTGGTGTTTCCGGTGTTCTTCTAAATCAGGGTAAACAGGCTAAGTTTGATGTTATTTCAATTCTTGCTGAAGCCCATCCTAATTATCCTGATGCTCGTGCTGCGGCCGCTGCAATAAACATTATTGCTCTTATTATGAACGTTGAAATAAATGTGGAACCTCTGTACGCAGAATCCGATCGTATTGAAAAACAATTGCAGAAGTTCCATAAACAGGCTAAACCAATGGTCAGCGCTGGTCAGGCACCACAGCCAGGCATGTATGGTTAAAAAGATATTATTTTTTAACCATATCTTAATTTTTTTCTTATAAAGAACTTTTAAAAACACTGTGTTATTGCTTGTATTGAAATTATGGAAGAGATACCAAAGAGTCATCCACGTTACCAATCTCTTATTATCCGAGAGAAAATATCTAATGGTATGAAAAAAGGGCTTGTACATGAAACGGGTCTTATTGCTCATGGTCGTGGGGAGGCTTTTGATTATTTGCTTGGTAAAAAAACACAGTTTTTTGCAGATAACGCTGAAAAAGTTGCTGCTGCAGCGTTACTTGCAGCTAAGGGTCCTGTGATTTCTGTTAATGGTAATGTTGTCGCTCTTGTTTCAGAGGAATGTATAACTCTTGCAAATAGTGTTCCTGCTAAAATTGAGGTTAACTTATTTCATAGAACTAATGAGCGCATGAGTATTCTTGTAGAAGAGTTGAAAAAACATGGCGCTAAAAATGTTTATGGCAAAAAAGCTGATGCTCGTATTCCTGGTTTAGATCATGACCGTGGTCTTTGTGACAAAGAGGGTATTTTTTCTGCTGATGTTATACTTGTTCCTCTTGAAGATGGAGATCGGTGTGAAACGCTTAAACGTATGAATAAAAAGGTTATTGCCATTGATCTGAATCCGCTTTCCCGTACTGCAAAAACCGCTGATGTTACAATTGTTGATAATGTTATCCGTGCAATTCCAGGTATTAACAGATGGGTGGAAAAACTAAGAGATACAGATGAAAAAGCCCTAAATGATATGATTGGTTCTTGGGATAACGATAAAATGCTTGGTGATGTATTAAGTTTTGTTTCAAAAAGACTAAATTCAATGTATTAATATGGGTGAATCTATGAAATCGTATCGTAGTCATTATTCAAAGGATGTTACAACAGAGGATTATGGTAAAAAAATAACTGTTGCTGGTTGGGTTGAAGATATTCGTAATATTGGTTCTATCGCATTTATTATTCTGCGTGATAGAAAGGGTACTCTTCAGGTAACTGGTCTTAAAAAACAACATCCTGAGTTGTTTGAAAAACTAGTAGGTATTTCTCGTGAGTCTGTTATCGCTGTTGAGGGTCTGTGTAAGGCTAGTGATAAGGCTAGGAATGGTTATGAGGTTATACCTGAAAAGTTTGAGGTTTTATCCGCAGCTGAAACACCTCTTCCGTTAGGTGTTGTCGATAAGGTAGAATCTGATCTTGATACTCGTTTGGATAACCGTTTCATTGATTTGCGTAAACCTGAGATTCAGGCAATTTTTAAGATTAGAACACAGGTTATCGCTGCTATTCATGAGTATCTGAAATCTCAGAGTTTTATAGAAGTACATACTCCCAATATCATTGCTAGTAGTTCGGAGGGGGGGACTGATGTTTTTAAACTTAAATATTTTGAAAAGGAGGCTTTTCTTGCTCAGTCTCCTCAGTTGTATAAGCAGATGTTGATGGCTACAGGACTTGATCGTGTTTATGAGATTGCTTGGTATTTCCGTGCAGAGGAACATAACACCCGACGGCATCTTAATGAGTCTACTGCTGTTGATTTAGAGATGGCTTTTATTAATAGTGAAGAAGATGTTATGAAAATCTTAGAAAATCTTGTCTACAATATGTGGAAACGTGCAAGCAAGTGCACTGAAGAACTTAAAATACTAGATAAAAAGGTTGTTTTACCAAAGTTACCGTTTAAACGATTACCATATGATGAAGTAATTAAGAAATTAAACAAAAACGGTAGTAAAATTACTTGGGGCGAAGACCTAGGAACCGAGGATGAAAGACTTCTTGGGGAGATTATGAAAAAAGAAGGTCATGAATTTTATTTTATAACCAAGTATCCTATCGAGGTTAAACAGTTTTATACGATGCCTGAGGGAGAAAAGTATTCACGTGGCTTTGATCTGGAATGCAAAGGTGTTGAACTAGCAAGTGGGTCTCAACGCATCCATGATGTAGAACTGCTTAAAAAACGGTTGAAAGAATGTGATCTTGACCCTAAAGATTTTGAAAGTTATCTGAAAGCTTTTCGATTTGGTATGCCACCGCATGGTGGTTTTGGTTTTGGAATAGAACGATTCCTAATGGAACTACTTGAAATTAAAAATATTCGTGAATGTATCCTATTTCCAAGAGATAGGGCAAGGCTTACACCATAAAAGAAAAGGTAGTGCAGGGGACAAGATTTGAACTCCTTTTTACCGGTAAAAATCATTGGTTATCCATGTTGATAGAATTCGATTCTTTTATTTAACAATAATTTTTCCTAACGACTTTATATCAAAAAGTTGTAAATTTTTATTATTTTTAGCGATTTCCTCTAAATCCTCCGTAAAACCTGTTTTTGAGAAAAGGACGAACTTTTCATTACGTTTATCATTCTTCCATTTAACATACCGGGTTTTTTGTTTTAAATCTTCTAAAATTTTGATATCTACTTTGTTTTTGCTCCATTTGCATTCTCCGAACAAAATAGTATTTTTTTCTTCATTTAACCCTATTATGTCTATTTCTTCACTCCCGTGCCACCATTGCCCAATTTTTCCGACGTCTGAAGGAACATCCCAAAGTATTTCCTTGCATACTTGCTCGAAAACAGATGCATAATGCTTCTGTAATTTCTCTGAAATATTTTTCATCAATATTTCTTGTTTATCTTCTTCTATTAGACTTTTATATGGGTGGATAAATTCAAACCAGAAATCATAGTAATTATCCGATAAATGATAAAGTGTATTTCTGCTTTCTTTTCGTTGTGTGACTGGAAATTCCTTTCTTACCGCATGCAGTTCAGTAAGATTACTAAGATATTGGGAGGTCAGTGATTTACTTAATCCTGTCCTGTTACATATTTCTCCATATTTAGTGTTTCCTTCTGCGATTGCTTGAAGGATAGAAAAATAGTTTCTTGGTTCTCTAAATTCCTGTCGCAGCAGGTTTTCTGCTTCTTCATAAAGGTATTCTCCTTTTTTAAAAACCTTATTTTTAAGATTCCAAAGTGGAGTCTTTTTTTCATCCATTTTGTTTAAATATTCTGGTATGCCATCTGAAAAAGAAAAAAACTGTAGTCTTTCTTCAAAAGATCTTTCTGGGAAAAAATGTTTTAAATCCTTGAATTT
>DAOWIZ010000093.1 GCA_030640585.1 Thermoplasmata archaeon | reverse complement strand
AGCCCCATCCCACAACAATAGTTATCAGAAAGATATAGGCAAAACATTCTACAAAAGGTGCTGAAATGACTGGGGCAGACTCATGACCCAAAAATAAATAATACAAATCATGTCCTAAAAAAACTGCTCTTACAAAAACCTTGAGAACGCCAAAAACAATGAAATACAACAACCCAAGAAACTGAATCTGTTTGAAGGTAAAATCATATTTTCTCACAACTACAAACAATGAAATGACGATAGTTATTACCCATAGGAATTGGCTTAATCTCAAAAAATGTGGTATTGAATTAAAAAAATTCTGTATGTCAATAGTGAAGTAGAAAACAGCCCCTATTTGTATCTGACCGATAAAAAAAACTGCTAAAATATACGGCCAAGTTGGTTTCAAATAATCGATAAATCTTTTTCCAAATATGACTGATTTCATATGATCCTCACCCTTGTTTTGTAAGAACCTCAACTACTCCAGTATCTATGTTTGTCAGAGCCAGGGTATTGCCATCATCTGAAAATAAATAATCAAATGTATCACCTAAGTTGGTAAGAACCAGTTTTCCATCAGAAAGCTCAAATGTTCCATCCACACCAGATGAATAGGTTCCATCTGAAAAAAACGTAATTGACACTGTCTCTTCTTTAACCCAAGCTCCGATAAATTTATCAAAGTCATTGCTTTCACTTGTTTGTTTTGTATAAACTGCAATTTTTCCCATAGTTACATCTGTAAGTGTAAGTGTATTGTCGTTATCAGAAAAAAAATACTCAAACGTATATATTCCCCCTCCAACATCATAGTAATCAGTAATCAGTTCCCCATCAGAAACTTCAAATGTCCCATCACCTTTCGAGGATGATGAAGCCCCATCCTGGTAAAATGTAACTGATGATAATATTGCATCTTCATCATCAGTTGTCCATGTACCAATAAGTTTATCGAAATCGTTCCCACCACCTATACCATTTTGTTCACTAGTATCAACTATCTCAAAACTTTCAATCATTTGATCAATAATGTCTGTGAACGTGTCATAATATGCTTGATCTGACTGATGCATCAAAAGATAGAGCGTATTGTCTTTAATTGTCCATATTTCAAGTTGTCTCCAGGTATACCCCTCTTGTGTAAATGTAAAAATTATTTTATATGCTGGAAGATCTGAGAGTACCGCTGAATCTTCGTATATTATATTAAAATCTGAATATGCAGGGTGTATGCTCAAATTTTCGATATGCGCATCCTTAAACCAATCCATGTCCATATAGCCCTCTAAATCTAAAACAGATATCATTAAATTACCAGTTTTTGTAGGCTCAGCAGATGGAGAAGAAAACAGAACTAAAACACCGGGTACCTGCTGTGGATTCTCATATTTGTTCCATGTATCTGGATATTCTATGCTAATTCCTTTTTCTGTATTTTCATAGGTATAAAAATCAGGTTCATTGTTATCTCCATTTTCAGAAGATTTTTCTTGACATCCACTTAAACCAACAGCTAACAAAAGAATAACTATTCCAACTATCACCAATTGTTTCTTCATCTGACTCTCCTCAAATCCCATAACATCTACTTATTAAAAAATCTACTTCTCAATCAGTGATTCGGAGAAAATAAAAAATAATGCACCGTTAACAGATATAAAAACTAATGAAATGCCGGTAGATAAGTACCTGAATCTCGATGCTAATACAAAAAAAGAAAACTATGTACATTTTTTACCAGTGAATATATGTCAAAATCCCCCTCTCGCGTATATATCATTTTAAAAAAGAGTGTTATTGTTTCTGACTGTTTTCATACATCTGTTCAAGTTTTTTCCATTCAGTAATATCCCTTGAAATACCAGCTGTACCAATAATATTTCCCTCTGAATCAAAACGTGGTACTTTTGTAACAGACACCCAACGTTCTGTACCATCAACATGCGTAATTTTTTCAACTTTATTGATAATAAACTTACCTGTACTCAAAATTTCTTCGTCATCTTCAAAAGCTTTTTTTGCCTGTGCCTCTGATAAAAAATCAAAATCAGTTCTACTAACCATCTCTTCAGGAGTAACGTTGGAATGAGCAGCTTTTGTCTTATTAACCATTATAAACTTGTTCTCAACATCCTTGAAATAAATAGAGTCAGGAATATTATCAAGAAGAGTTTGAAGCATACCATGTTGCCTTGATAGTTTAATTTCAGCTTGTTTTCTATCACTAATATCTCTAACGATTATTACAAAATTATCAAGTTCATTATCCTTTTTAAAAAGGAAAAACGAACTGAACTCGATATCCAATGTTTTACCATTCTTACTTAGTATCTCAGCCTCATGGCTCTTAGCCATCTTATCATAAAGAAGTTCTTCAAATTGTTTTACAACAATTGACAATGATTCCCCTGTAAGAAAACCCATACTCAGAAAGTTGTTACCAATCATGCTATCTTTTTCTAGACCGAACAACTCAGAAGCCTGAGAGTTAACACCAAGCATTTCCCCACGGGCATCCAAAACAATTATTCCATCTGTTGTACATTCAAAAAGACCTCTATATTTTTCCTCGCTTTCTTTTAGTTTCTTCTCAGCTTTTTTACGATCAGTAATATCCCAAATTAAAGCAAGCATCACAGGTTTTTTATCCATTGTAAACAGAGAAGTACTTACATCAACAGGAAAATGAGACCCATCTTTTCGTATATTCTCCGTTTCAAAATTAATGCCACCTTTTGCGGATATCTCATCAACTAGTTGAGGCCAATCAGTGGAAGCAGGAAAAATCTCACGGAAGGATAAATTCGTGAATTCATCCCATTCATATCCCAGCAGTTCACATGATTTCAGATTAGATTCTAAAATTTTTCCATCGAGTGTTGTTAAAAAAGCCGCAGCGTTAACCTGCTCAAACAGGGTTGTATATCTACCATCAACAGAATGTGAACCTTTTGATTTTGCCTCAAAAGATTTTTTTTCCGGCTCCTCTAACATAAGACCTCACACATATTTTGCACCCCAAACTATCATTGATGAAATTTGTTGTACTTGTAACAATTCTTTGAATACATTGTCAATATTTAAATTTACGTTATAAACTAAAAGATAGACTTATATCTTTGCAAGGTCATTTTTTAATAAATCTATAGCCTCAACAGGACTTGGATCAATGTTTCGTAGAATGGCCAGGTAAATACTAACGTAATCACCTAAGTACATTGCATACATCGTTTTTGCAAGTCTTTTTTTACCCTCACTAAATATTTCAATAGTATTGGCAGCAACATCATCAAATAATTTCTTCATGAAATTCAGACGAGTTGACATATAAATTGATTCATATTCACTATCTCGAAACAGAATACATGTAGATTTTTTTGAAATCTCTGGATCCATTGACCAGCCAATTATATCATTATGGTTACACTCAGGGACTTCATCATGTCTAGAGAGTATCTTACTATTTTCGTTAAACTGGTTATGCCATCTTCTTGCTATTGGGCTATAAATACCCCAGCCATATATGTTGGGGAAAGTATTGAAAATTTTTTTTGCCATTTGTTTTGCAATATTATCCTGTTCAGGTATGGATTTTTTAATTTTATTTCTTAAATCGTTGGTTATCTCAAAGGCTTCCTGTATTTCCGAATCTAGATCATTTTTCAAGAGACCTGTTTTTCTTAAAGATAGAATTGATGGAAAAAGTATATATGCTATTGCCGCTCTTGGTTGAATGTTTGATGGGATTTTAATATGTGGGACTTCTCTGCTATTACACATCTCTTGGAGTTTTCCACCTGATGAAATACCGATTATTTTACTTCTTTTCTGATATGCATGCTTAAAAGTACTTAATGTTTCTTCTGTATCTCCAGAATAACTTTGAGATAAAACCAATGTGTTCCTATTAGTCCATTTTGGTAAATCATATTCACGATTTACAAAAATAGGAACATCTAGTTTATCTCTGAAAAGACTTTGTACAATATCACCTGATATCGCTGATCCACCCATACCACTAATTACTACATGGTCTATTTTATAGATACCAGGTATATTTGATGAGTTTACAATATCTATGGTTTCTTTTATCTGTTCAGGGAATTTTTCAATTGTATCAAGCATTCCTGATTTATCAATTTTTGAAATTGTTTCCATATCATCTAGCATAATTTGATTCACCCTAGTACCTATCTCTTTAACACCATATCTGTAAAAGCAGGAGAGTATTTAGATATTTTTCTTTTGTCCAGGCAAATACTTATAATTAGGAAACTAGTTTCTATGAATGTTATGATAATTACAAAGCCTAAAGAATTAGAGTGTTTAGTAAAATCTATTGGAGAAAATCCTGTTTTTATCATTGGTTGCAGTGAATGCGCAACCTTGTGTCATACTGGTGGGGAAAAAGAAGTTTTATCAATGAAGGAAAAATTGGAAAAGAAAAATATTAAGGTTACCGGTTGGGTTGTTTTAGACCCTGCGTGTCATCTTTTAAATGATAAACGTCTTCTTAAGAAACACAAAAACAAGGTTGAACAGGCAAAAAAAATTCTTGTTCTTGCATGTGGCAATGGCTCCCAAACTGTTTCTGAGATAATTAAAGACGCCGAGATCATTCCTGGTAATGATACATTGTTTCTTGGCGAGATAAAACGTCTCAGTGAGTTTGAAAAACGATGTGATATGTGCGGAGAGTGTATTCAGGACTTGTTTGGGGGTTTATGTCCTGTTTCACGTTGCCCAAAGAGTATGTTAAATGGTCCATGTGGTGGGTCAATAGATGGGAAATGTGAGGTTAACTCTGAGGTTGATTGTATTTGGGATATGATTTACAAACGTCTGAAAGAAAAAGGACAACTTGACAGATTGAAAGAAATCAGGGCACCTAAAAACTGGTCTAAATCACTTGAGACAAGGAGGACTTTATAACATGGTGTATAAGAGTAACCTTGAAAGAGTGTTGTCAGATGGAAAGTTTGCTGTTACTGCTGAAATAGGACCGCCTAAAGGTTCTGATCCAGACAAAATAACTAGCAAAGCAGAAATTGTCAAAGGATGCGCTGATGCTTTTAATATTACAGATAATCAGACTGCTGTGGTGAGACTGTCTAGTATGGGTGGCTGCTGTATTCTTCTGAAAAAAAATCTTGAACCAGTGATGCAAATAACCTGCAGGGATAGAAATAGAATTGCTCTTCAAAGTGATGTACTTGGTGCAGCATCTATTGGAATTAAAAACATGCTTTTTCTCACTGGCGATCATCAATCATTTGGTAATCATCCTGATGCTAAAGGTGTATATGATCTAGATTCCATTCAACTTATTCAAATTGTCAAAAACATGAGAGATAATGGTATTTTTCAAAGTGGAGATGAAATATTATCCAGCAATCCTGATGTTTTCATTGGTGCGGCGGCTAATCCTTTTGCAGATCCTTTTGAACTTAGAGTTGACCGCCTGGAGAAAAAGATAGATGCTGGTGCTGAATTTATTCAGACTCAGAGTGTTTTTAATTTAGATAAGTTTAATGTTTGGATGGATGAAGTTCGATCTCGTGGACTTGATAAAAAAGTTTACATCCTTGCAGGAATCACTCCGCTTAAATCTCTTAGGATGACTGAAAGGATGAAGTTTCATGTTCCGGGTGTTGATATTCCTGAAGAAATTTATAACAGGATGAAAAAAGCAGAGGATGTAAAAGAAGAAGGATACCGGGTTGCTTTAGATCTTATAAATGAGGTTAAAAAAATTAAAGGCATTCATGGTATGCATATCACCGCTCTTTTTTGGGAGGATATTGTTCCTTCTCTTATGAAAGAATCTGGTTTGTTACCTAGACCATAGTCTTTCTCTTTTTTTCAACCATAATTTTATTTGTTTTTTCTTATAATTTAGTTTTTTTATCTCATAGATTAGTGTTGACTATTTTGACATTTTGACGGGTAATCTTTATATATTGTTATTTGCACACAGGGACCATATGGATACACTTCAAATCAGAAACAGGATAAAAAAACTGGAGAGGATTATCTTCCCATCTCATTCCTTTCCAGTTTTTTCCTAAAATTTTTGGCATTTTTAGAATAGTAAACTTTCTAAATACTTCAATGATAGCGGTTAAACAACATTGGGGGATAATCAGTTGTATGTCTAAAAAAAATATGAAGAAAATACTTGTAACAGGCTCAGTAGGTCAAATCGGCTCTGAATTAACAATGGCCTTACGTAAAAAACATGGAAATGATAATGTTCTTGCAACAGGTAGAAAAACCAAACCAAGTGAAACACTTCTTAACTCAGGGCCATTTGAGTTTATAGACATCGTCAAAAAAGAAACCGTTGAAAAAGTCGTAAAAGACTATGATATAGATACAATATACAACATGGCTGCAATACTTTCTGCAACCGGCGAAGAAAAACCATTACTTTGCTGGGATGTCAATATGAATGGGCTTTACAACATACTTGAACTTGCCCGTGAATATGAAATGACACGTGTTTTTGTCCCAAGTTCTATTGCAGCATTTGGCCCAGAAACACCAAGAATAGATACCCCACAAGAAACTGTTCTAAAACCAAAAACAATGTACGGAGTTACAAAAGTTGCAGGAGAACTACTCGCAGATTACTATTTCAAACGATTCAACGTCGACGTTAGAGGTGTACGATACCCGGGAATCATCAGTAGTGAAACACTACCCGGTGGAGGTACAACAGATTATGCTGTGGCAATATATTATGAAGCAATAAAAAACAAAAGATATACTTGTTTTGTAAAAAAAGATACAACCCTTCCTATGATGTACATGCCTGATTGCATAAAAGGAACAATTGATCTTATGGAAGTAGACTTGTCAAAACTTAAACATCATAGTGATTTTAACCTTGCATCAATGAGTTTTTCAGCAGGCGAACTAGCATCTGAAATCAAAAAACATATTCCAGAGTTTATCTGTGATTACAAACCAGATTTCAGACAAGTAATTGCTGACTCGTGGCCACAAAGCATTGATGACAGTGCAGCCCGCAAGGAATGGGGTTGGAAACCAAGTTATAATTTATCCTCTATGACAAAGGATATGCTTGAAAAACTTGGTAAAAGACACGAAGAAGGTAAACTCTAAAAAAAATGAAAAAATAGGTGGGCTTTAGCCCTACCACCAATTATTTTTCCAGTTTTGATTCCACCATGATTTAATTGGTACATGAGTTGAAGTATCCAAATTCTCTGTTTTTATTTCTAATAAATGATTCCAAACTTCATCCCAGTCCTGTCCCCCTACCCAGGTCATATAATCCCAATCACCAGGAATACTTGCCACACTAGTAGTCCAATTCCACTTCTTTATTTTATCAGAAGCTTCGTCCAATTTATTTTCTCTTAGTAATACCCAGGCACCTGCAGGCTTTTCCCACCACCAATTATCATTATTTTTCCATCCATTGTAAACCATATGTGAACTTGTTTGTTCTACTTCAGCCCAGTCCTTTATAGTAGATACACATCCATGTACAGTATCCCAGTCCTGTGCATCAAACCAGACGATAACATCCCATTCTCCAGCAATAATCCAAGTACCAATCACATTATCCCAATTGTGAAATCTTTGCCAGACATCATTTGCTTTTCCTTTAGTTGTTTTGATAAAAACATAGGCTGACCTGTTTTTCCAATCCATTATTTATCTCCTCTTTTATAATTTCTTATATTAACTCAAATATAGAGATAAGGTTTATATCTTTCTAATATGCACCTAAATAAAATTATACAAAAGGTTTTTGTGCTTCAACTTGTTATTTTCTTTTAGTTGGAGAGTTGGTTCTCATGCGGGAGTTAGAGGGATCTATGCAATATCAAAGTGGAAATATTGGGGCCATTAGGAATTTTTTAGGAGGTGAAGCAGATAATCTTTTAGGTTTTAACGATCCTAAAATTAAGAAAGAGTCATTATATATTCCCAGTCATGATTTTGTAGACCGTGTTTTTATTGACTCAGATAGACCTACACAGGTTCTAAGGAATCTTAAATCAATTTATAACCATGGTCGATTGGGCGGCACAGGTTACGTTTCAATACTACCAGTTGATCAGGGAATAGAACATTCAGCTGCAGCATCATTTACACCAAACCCAATTTATTTTGACCCAGAAAACATTATTAAACTTGCAATTAAGGGTGGTTGTAATGCTGTGGCATCAACCCTTGGTGTACTCGGCGCCGTTTCAAGGAAGTATGCCCATAGGATTCCTTTTATCGTAAAAGTTAATCATAATGAGATTTTAACATATCCTAACAAGTTTGATCAAATCATGTTTGCTGATGTTGAACAGGCTTGGGAGATGGGTGCTGCAGCAATTGGTTGTACCATTTATTTTGGTTCACAAGAATCATCTCGGCAGATTGCTGAGGTTAGTCGGGCATTCAAACTTGCTCATGAACTTGGCCTTGGAACGATTCTATGGTGTTATCTTAGAAACCCTGCTTTTAAAGTAGGTGGTAAGGATTATCATTCTTCTGCCGATCTAACTGGTCAAGCAAACCATCTTGGTGTAACAATTGAAGCAGATATTGTTAAACAAAAACTTCCAACTATAAATGGTGGATATGTTGCACTAAACAAAGATGGTGTTACCTTTGGAAAGATGGATGATATGGCTTACACTACGCTCTGCTCTGATCACCCTATAGATATGACAAGATATCAAGTTGCTAATTCATACATGGGAAGAGTAGGACTTATTAATTCTGGTGGTGCCTCGGGTGAGAATGATTTTGCACAAGCAGTAAGAACTGCCGTTATTAACAAACGTGCAGGTGGTATGGGACTTATTTCTGGGAGAAAGGCATTCCAGCGACCAATGGAAGAGGGGATAAAACTCTTGAATGCTATCCAGGATGTTTATCTTTGTAAGGATGTAACTATAGCATAGTTACTCCATATTCTTCTTTTATTTTTTTCAAGGGAAATTTAGGCATACCAAAATTTATATATACTAGTTTTGACATAATACAATTTAGGCATACCTAAAAATTATTGGTGAAAAAATTATGAACGGAAAAACAACTGTACTAGCACATCTAAAACCAAAAAAGAAGGCGAAAATAATATCAATAGTAGGTGGACATCATTTTCAAAGAAGGATGCTCACTCTGGGTATCAGAGAAGGACAAACAATACAAGTAGTAACAAAACAACCATTTATGGGACCACTAACAATTGCTGTTGGAAACTGCAAAATGACAATTGGGAGAGGCATGGCTCATAAAATAACTGTCGAGGAGTTACAATGAAAAAGATTGTTTTAATGGGAAATCCAAATGTTGGAAAAAGTGTTGTTTTTTCAAGGCTTACCGGTGCAAATGTAATAGCATCAAATTATCCAGGTACAACTGTTGATTTTTCAAAAGGTAAAATGAGAATAGGAAAAAGACATTTTGAAATTATTGATGCACCAGGTACATACTCACTTGAACCATCAAATAAAGCAGAAGAAGTCTCATTAAAAATGCTTAAGAAAGCAGACATTGTAATCAACGTTCTTGATGCAACAAATCTGGAAAGAAATTTATATCTGACATTGGAACTATTAGAACAAGACATACCTGTCATTATTGCATTGAACATTTGGGATGAGGCAAAACATCTTGGAATACACATTGATGAAAAAAAATTAGAAGAATTATTGGGCGTACCTGTCGTCCCAACTGTTGCACTTACTGGTGAAGGGATTAAAACGCTTGTTTCTAGATTAAAAGAAGCAAAAACAAATAAACAAATAAAGCCAACTAGTGAAGAAGGCCGTTGGGTAGAAATTGGAACTATTATAAAAAAAGTTGAACATATCGAACACCGGCATCATACAATTAAAGATAGAATTTCTGATTTAACAATAAAACCAATCACGGGGATTCCTATTGCTGCAGGAATAATATTTTTTTCATTCTGGATTGTAAGACTTATTGGAGAAAACCTCATCGGTTATGTATTTGAACCAATTTTTGAGGATATACATAGACCAGTTGTCGAACAAATGAGTGAGTGGCTTGGTCCAGGTTTTATTCATAACCTATTAATTGGAGAATATGGAGTTGAAGTTGACTTTGTAGAATCAATGGGGATGCTAACAACAGGTCTGTTTGTACCAATAGGGATGGTACTCCCATATATTATTGCATTTTACTTTATGCTATCAATCTTAGAAGACACAGGATACATGCCCCGACTTGCAACTCTTGTAGATAACGTTTTTCATAAACTAGGTATGCATGGACACGGAATCGTACCATTGTTTCTTGGTCTTGGCTGTAATGTACCCGGTGCACTATCAACAAGAACACTTGAAACAAGAAAACAAAGATTTATCTCAGCGACACTTCTTGCTATTGCTGTACCATGTATGGCTCAGATGGCAATGGTATTTGGAATTCTAGGACCATATGGTGTATATTACATCAGTCTTGTATTTCTAACACTAGGCATTCTTTATGTTATTATGGGGCTTATAATGAACAAACTCGTTAAAGGTGAAAGCCCAGAAATATTCCTTGAAATCCCACCATATCGACGTCCAAGTTTTAAAGCAACACTAAAGAAAACATGGATGAGAACTCGTTGGTTTTTAAAAGAAGCGATTCCATTTTTATTCGCAGGGGTTCTTGTTATAAATATACTTTATTCAGTCGGGTTCTTACAATGGCTAGGAAATATACTTGCACCAGTTATGGGGCTATTTGGCCTTCCAGGTGACGCAAGTGTTGCAATGGTAATAGGTTTTCTCAGAAAGGATCTTGCCGTTGGAATGCTAATTCCTCTTGGAATGAATCCTATGCAACTTGTTATTGCCGCAACAATGCTTACAATATATTTTCCATGCGTTGCAACCTTTGCAGTTTTTATCAAAGAACTAGGCATTAAAGACATGGCAAAATCTGCAGCGATAATGGTTGGCACCGCTGTTGTTGTTGGGATTATACTTAGAATTGTTTTGTTGGGGGTATAGAATCTTTGAGAAAAAAAACAATTGAGGACTATGCAGAACTTGTATATGACCTCCAAAAAGAAAAAGAAAAAGTTCATACAAATGATGTAGCTGCTGCTCTGAATATTAATCCTGCAAGTGTAACAGAAATTTTTCAAAAACTTAGTGAAGAGGGATATATTAATTATGAAAAGTATATTGGTGCAACATTAACTGAAAAAGGTAAAAGAATTGCTAAAAAAACTAGGAAACGTCATGACACCCTTACAAAGTTTTTATTGTTGTTAGGTATTGATGAAAAAACTGCGGATGAAGATGCCTGTGAAATGGAACATATACTCCATAAAGATACCATGGACGCTGTGATTAAATTTGTAGAAGTTGTTAATCAATGCAAAGTTACTCCTTTTTGGTTGGAAAGACTTAAAAAATATGTACAAACAGGTAAACTTGATAAATGCCCTGATGAACTTGTGAAGATATGTATAGATCACAGTAAAAAAACAAAATTAAAAAATTAAGAAATTGCTCCAAAAAATGGAGCTGGATATTTTTAGATTTTAAAGAGTTATTGCTTCTACAGGACACTCATCGACACAAGTACCACAGTCAATACAGGTATCTGCATCGACAACTGCTTTATCTCCAACTTTTATTGCATCTACAGGACATACTTCGTTACATGCTCCACATCCTGTACATTTTTCTGCATCAATTGTTATTGCCATGGTTTTGGCCATATATTTCAATTATTTTAATAGTTTTCTAAAACAAGATATTATATGGTTAAGGGGGATCATTGGTCATGGTTGGTTTAATACTTGTTAATATGAAAAATAAAAAAAAACGTATAGTATTTATTTATAGATTTCAACACTTAAACTTTCAAGAGGAATTCCTTGATACTGTGTTTTACTTATGTCTTTATTTTCTGAAAGAACGTTATATTTAAAGCCTGCCCTTCTTAAAATATTCAAATAATCCTCTTTTAACAAAGCTCCACCTACACACCCCGCAACAAGATCTTCATCAGATCGCTGTTCTTCTGTGAGTTCTTCAAGTAAAACAATATCTGAAACATACATCCTTCCAGTTTTTTTTAAAACTCTATATGCTTCTTTAAAAACCTTGAGTTTATCTGGAGCAAGATTGATTACACAATTACTGATAATAATGTCAATGGATTCATCATCAACAGGTAGTTTTTCAATATCCCCATATCTGAATTCAACATTATCATATCCATATTTTTGGGTATTTTCACTTGCTTTCTTAATCATTTCCTTTGTCATATCTATGCCAATTACTTTTCCAGATATGCCTACTTTTTTTGCTGCCAAAAAACAATCAAAACCAGCACCTGAACCAAGATCAAGAACAACGTCTCCTTCTTTTATCAGTCCAATTGCAGTTGGATTTCCGCAGCCAAGACCAAGATTAGCATCTGGAACGGAATTTATATCTTGGTTTGAATAACCAATTGCTTTAGATATCTGTCCACTGTCAAAATTACCTGAACAACTACAACTCTTTGTACCATTACTTGCAATTTTACTATAATATTTTTTCACAATTTCTTTTGTTTTTTTATTTTTCATATTTTTTCCCTCATGTTGGGTTAAATCTTTCAGAGAGGGTACAGCAGATCTGCCAGGATTAAAAATATCTAAGGTATGGGCCGTATAAAAAGGTTGTTTTTCGTGATTATCTGCAATTGGGTTATTTTAGGATTTTTCCAGTTTCAATATACCAAAGATATAAGTCCAACTCAGCTAATGTAAGATTTGTTTGTTTAGCGATATCTCTCAGAGTGTTTTCAATCTCCAAGTATTTTCTTTTTGTAAGAGTCTTTGGTCTTTCAATTAGAGTATAAGCAACAAGAACATCAATTATATGAAAATCAATAATAGCAAAATCATCAAAACCAATGTTTCTAAGAAAATGACTTGCTTCTTTGTACCCAAGTCCTTTAATATTTTTAACTAACCACTTTCTTAATTCTTCATCTTTGGATGAATGTATAATATCTTTCAAAGAGTCATTGTATTTCACAGAATCTGAGATATATCTTGCACGAGCATTTGGAAAACGATGACCAAGATCTGCAAGTCTTTTTGCCAAATCTTCTTCAGAAAGCGTTAGAAAACCATTTCCAATTTCTTTTTGGATCGTTATACATTTTTCAGCGTTAAAATTTGCAGTGAGGATACAGAAACACATTTCTTGAAAAATTTCATTACTTGATCTTCTATCTATTTCTTTAAACTCTTTTACACGAGCATTAACTAATGTTTCTACATCACTACCCTTTAAAATTTCTATAGATTCTAACAATTTTTCCATTGGTTTATCACAGCATTCAAGATTTTATCATCGTCAAAATCATTTTAAACTGTTTTACTGCTTTCAGAGCATGAGGTTCATTAGCTGGCATTATAATCATTTCGCCTTGCTTCAGACTAAGAGGTTTGCCAGAGATGCTAATTTCTGCTTCACCATCAAGAAGATAAAGCAATGCATCAAATGGTGCAGTATGTTCACTAAGTCCCTGCCCTTCATCAAAAGCAAAAAAGGTCACTGTTCCTGTATTCTTATCAATTAGAGTTCGACTTACTATAGAGTCCTTTTGATAATCCGCCAAATTAACTATTCTCATCGCTTGCGTTACAAGCATGTCTGTCTGTTTTTTACTAGGTGCCATTTCTCCCCCCTAAACCCATTCTTCTTTCAATATTTCTCCTTTAATACTTACAACAATTAATTTAACAGGTATTTTCCTAGAAGCATTTTCCTTCATTAATTGTTATTATCTTTCTTTTAGTCATGCAAATCGTCTAAGATTTCCATAGTCCATGAACATTACAGTATTCTCTCACCTCCACCTTGTCTGTTTTGACGTCAAATTCTGCCCGTGGCTTATCACCAGGCTTCAAAAACTTTCTATAAGAAGTGTCATCTGCAATTACTTGGATCCATTCTATGTAGTGTTTTTCTTCCATCGGATGATCTTGATTTTGTCCAACTTTTACAAGAACACCATTTGCTGTTTTTTCTATATATGGAACATGCTTCTCTGTCGATGCATCCTCGGTTTTTTCCTCCAATAGTTTCATCTCCTGCCCGCAACATACAAGTGCACCTAGACCAGCATGTAAAACTTCTACTATATTTCCACAAATTTCACATTTATATATTTCTCTTACTTTTGTCATATTTTTTACCTCCAATCATTAATAGTTTTCATCCCAAACTTCAAAATATGCTTTTGGATGTTTACATACGGGACAGACTTGTGGTGCCTCCGTTCCTTCATGGATGTATCCGCAGTTCCTGCATTTCCAATATACCTTACCATCTTTTTTGAAAACAGTTCCTTCTTCGATATTTTTAAGGAGGTTTTTGTATCTCAGCTCATGTTTTTCTTCCACTTCAGCAATACCTTCAAACATCGCTGCAATTTCATCAAATCCTTCTTCCTTTGCTTCTTTTGCCATTGTTGGATACATATCTGTCCACTCATAGTTCTCTCCATCTGCAGCTGCTTTTAGATTCTCCATTGTGTTTCCGATTCCCTTCAGTTTTTTGAAATGAAGTTTTGCGTGTTCTTTTTCGTTTTCAGCTGTTTCGAGAAATAATGCTGTGATCTGTTCATAGCCTTCTTTTTTTGCAACTTTAGCAAAATAGGTATATTTGTTTCTTGCTTGGGATTCCCCAGCAAATGCATCCATTAAATTTTTTTCAGTTTTTGTTCCTTTCAAACTTTTCATATTTTTACCTCTCTTTTTAATCAAGTAATCTTTTTTCTCCTTCTATTTTTTGAATATCTGTAATATCCTGAGATGCTTCAAGGCAACCAAGATATTCTTCGTTATTATCTTT
>DAOWIZ010000097.1 GCA_030640585.1 Thermoplasmata archaeon | reverse complement strand
GCATTTCAGACACTCTCTACGTCGCCGTATTGTATATGACCCGGTATCGCGGGAGTCGGTTACTTTCGTTTCAATATGCTTACAATAAGGACACTCCATTTCCATCACATCAGATATGCGTAAGATACAATATATTGTATCTCAAAAATCTTAATCTACATTATGTTGTATGCCTATTGGGTTTTTAAAGGTTTCCATTTCGTTAAAAATTTAAATGATTTTATACTCAAAAACTCGATAATTTAGTACACAAAAAAAGACGAAAATTGGCAAGTAAAAATACATTTTTAAATGTTGATCAACTTAGCCTTTTTTACTGCTTGATTTACAAGTTCATTAACATCAATTTCTTCCTCTTGAGCCAACAAATCCTCAAGTTTTGCCATGGTCGCAGGTTTATTAGGAACAGCACTGCAGCCATCAGATGAGGCAATAGAAAGATCATATGTACCAATTTCTTTTGCAATTTTAATTACATCTTCCTTGTCAAATCCTACAAGTGGGCGTAGAATAGGAATGCTTATTGCTTGTTGTATAGTACAAATATTCTGGAGAGTTTGAGAGGCCACCTGGCCCAGAGAGTCACCCATAACTATTGCATCTGCATTTTCTCTTTCTGCTATTTTTTCGGCATAACGTAGAAGCATGCGTTTACAAAAAACACAAGTAAAACGGTTGTTACAATTCTGTTTAAAAACAGCAAGAGCCTCTCCGTGGGGTACAACATATGTTTTAATCTTACATGACATGGCTTGCTTTAAGCATCTTGCTAATTTTTTGAAGTTCTCAATTTCTCGATCATCAGTAAAAGGTCTACCATCAGCATGTACAAATATCATTTCTTTTGCTTTCTTTGATAGAAGATATGTTGCAACTGGGGAGTCAATACCACTAGATAACAGTGACGCAAATTTCATGATGTCTCATTTTCAATATAGTTTAGATAATCTTTAAGGCCACCGATTATTGGAAGTACTATAATATCTGGCAGTTCATATGAATGCATTTGTTTGATTCTCTGTATTGTTTTTTTAACATTAGCATCTGTTGTTTTTGCAATTAAAACAATTTCTTCATCGTTTTCAATATTGCCTTTCCATCTATAAATTGATTCAACTTTTGGAATGATGTTAACACATGCAACAAGTTGTTCTTCTACAAGTGTATGTGCAATTTTTCTAGCATCTTGAATAGCATCTATTGTCGTATAAACAATCGCTACCATAAATTCTCCCTATTTATGATATAAAAGGAAAAGTATTTTAAGTGTTTTGCATAAAAAGGATGATGTTATTGTTTATGGTGGTGCAATATATACTACTTGACCCACTATTGAAGCAGAATAAACTAGACTAACGGTGTATTCTTCACCCAGTGTTACACCATCTATCTTGATCATATCTCCACCTTTTAAATAAGTGCCGGGTGTATTAAAAGATGCATAACCAGATGGGTTTCCTGAACTATCTTCAACAATTATTTTCATCCCTGCAATTTCAATTGGCCCGTTTTGTATGGCAACGATTAGGACATTATCACCGCTTTGTATCATGCTAACAAATGGAGCTGGGTCTAATCCTGAAGAAGACATTCCCCTCATAGAAACATTTACAGCAGCTGCAAGGGCTACTACAATAGTAACTATTACTACTACGCCGATTACATCAGATACTGCCTTTTGGTTTGTTGTAACTGATTTTTTGTTCATGATCTATCTCCTTGTTTTGCTATTTTTTTTTCGGCTATCAAAACTCACTATGTTATACTTTGTTAATGATACTATATAAATATTTCTTACATTTACCATCATTTTAACGTTTTAAACAGAAACATATCATGAAATTCAAAATAAATAGCGACACATGTTTAATTCAAAAATAACACTGGAAATATCATCTTTAAACCCATGAAAAAGATGACTGCTGCAACTGCAATCGCTACAACCAAAACCATGAATTGAAGATAATTTCTCATCCAAAGACTTTACAATCATGCATTCTTCTTTAGTATTACTTTCTTTGCAAAATACATCTATTACTTTTGCATGTTGAAGCAAATAATCAATATGCCAATACATTTTCTTACTTTTTCTAAGATGCCTGTTAATCCTCTGTTCCAATCCATTGAGTGCTGAACCAACATAAACATAACATCCTTTTTTAAAAGAAATTTTTCCAAGTTTACCGATTTGAATATCTTGGTCTTTTTTGAGTTCTATTAAGAGAGTGTAACTACCTTTCATAGTAAATTATCTTATTTTTTCCACAATTTTGTTCAAATCTTTCATAAAACAGGTTTCAAGTAGCCTATCTGGTTTTCCAATGGAATCCTCAAGATTGTTATCAAAAGAAATAGAATTAAGATATGATAAACCCATCTTTGACACAATACCATTAACATAGTTTGACTCAGTCATCTTCATGTTTTCAACAACCCCAATAACAGGTAATTTGAGTTCTTTAAGAATTGTTAAAAGTTTACCAACTGCACCCATAGCAACCTTTGAAGGTGTACTTACTACAAGAAACTCACTTCTTTTAATAAGACGAATGACATCAAGGGTTTCATCACCTGTACCCGGCGGCATATCAATAATGAGATAGTCAAGTTCACCCCACTGAGTAATTGCAAGAAGTTCAATTATTATATTTGAAATATCAACCCCTCTAAAAGGAGAGGGTTTATCCTCTGTGAAATAAACAACAGACATAAAATGTATACCACTAACAATTGGCGGTATTATTCCTTTTTCTTCTTCTGGAAAACCACATATATCTACACCAAGTATGATATGTGAAGAGGGCCCATAAAAATCAAGATCCAAAAGACCGACCTTATATCCTTTTTTTACAAGACTCAATGCAAGAGAAGATGCAACAAGGCTTTTTCCAACACCACCCTTACCACTAGCAACAGAAATAATGCGTTTAACATTACTGAGCCGCTTATCAATAACACTAAGTCGTACATCCATAATCTTATTTCTCCCCTTTGATCTGTGTTATTGAGACACCGCGACCACTAGTTATTTCAAAATCAGGGCTACCGCATTTTGGACAGCGGGTGTGAACAAAGGCAACCTCTGGTATGAAATGAATTGCTTCACCCTCATCCTCATCAATATTTTTCTTCAAATCATCAAAACTCCAGGTATGTTCACAACTTTTGCATTTTAAAGTACTTTTAATTGTTTCAATTTCTATCTTCACATATTTTAACTTATCACCCTGGAATTTAATTATTTCAT
>DAOWIZ010000005.1 GCA_030640585.1 Thermoplasmata archaeon | reverse complement strand
GTTTTAGAAAAAAATGGTATCAAAATAAGAAAAATATCAGATGTTACTGGTTTTCCGGAGATGCTTGATGGCCGGGTGAAAACACTTCATCCAATTATTCATGCAGGGCTTCTTGCTAGGCGAGATGAAAAAGAACATATGAGTACACTTGAAAAACATAAAATTGGAACAATTGATCTCTTAGTTTGTAACTTGTATCCTTTTGAAAAAACGATTAAGAAACCAAAAGTAGGTATTGAAGAAGTAATTGAAAACATTGACATTGGTGGACCTACTCTCATTAGGGCTGCTGCTAAAAACTACAAGGACGTAATTGTTGTAACAAGCAAAGAGCAATTTGATTGTGTTTTAAGTTCTTTGAAAAAAGATGGAGATCTTAGCATTAACAAAAGGGAAAAACTTGCACTTGTTGCCTATACACATACTGCACAATATGATTCTATAATTTCAAGATATTTGAGAGATAAATGGACAGATGAAGTACTACCTGATGATAATAGTATAGCACTTAGAAAAATACAGGATATGAGGTATGGTGAAAACCCTCATCTTAAAGGTGGTTTTTATAAAATTGTACCTGAAATTACTGAGCCGTGTGTTGTAAATGCAAAGAAATTACAAGGAAAAGAATTATCATATAACAACATACTTGATGCAGATTGTGCAATTGAATGCATTAAAGAGTTTGCTGATCCTACTTGTGTAATAATTAAACATGCAACACCATGTGGAATAGCAAGCGCAAAAGAGTTATTTAAAGCATGGAAAGATGCCTATGCAACAGATACATATTCACCATTTGGAGGGATTATATCTTTTAATAGAGAAGTAGATAAGGCCGTTGCAGAGGAACTCTCTAAACTGTTTTTAGAAGTAATAATAGCACCAAGCTATAGTAAAGATGCAAAAGATATATTTGCTCAAAAGAAAAATCTAAGAATTCTAGAGTTAAAAGGACTTGATAAAAAAATCAACAGAAAAGGAATGATATTTAGAAGTGTAGTAGGCGGATTCTTATCTCAAGAAAGAGATGTAAAAATGACCCCTAGAAAAAATTGGAAGATTGTTACAAAGAAAAAACCAACAAAACAAGAACTCACATCTATGGAATTTGCAGTAAAAGTAGTTAAACATGTTAAATCAAACTCTGTTGTCTTTGTAAAAGATACCCATACCGTTGGAATAGGCGGAGGCCAAACTGCTAGAGTGGACGCCACATGGATTGCGACAAACAAAGGAAAAGAAAACATCAAAGGAAGCATAATGGCTAGTGATGCGTTTTTCCCATTCAGAGACACAGTTGATCTAGCATCTGAAGCAGGAGTAAAAGCAATAGTTCAACCAGGCGGCAGTATTCGTGATGAAGAAGTAATAAATGCCGCTGATGAACATGATATTTCCATGGTTTTTACAGGTCAAAGATACTTTAGGCACTGAGCAGGTAAATATTCTTAAAGAGAGACATATATCCCCGATGTCAATATGAAGTTTAATATAAAGAAAAGAAACGGCCCTGCACAAATCGGTGAATTTACATTTAATGATAAAAAAATTATAACACCAAACATTTTATTTGTTGACACGAGTCGTTTTAAAGCACCAGATTTTGCTGATTTTCTTTTAACAAATAATAAAACAAATGGACAAAACCCTGTGATTAATGTAAAAGACGATGATTCATGTATTTCTAAGTGTATTGTTTATCCTGATGACATATCACAGAAACTATATTCATCTGAGTCAAAGGACGGCCCTGCGGATATGTTTATTGTTGCAAATGCACATCAACTTTTCCAGCAACCAAAAAAATTTACTGATTTCATAACAGATCTCGGAGAAGAGATTGGCTATGATAAAACAATATATACTCCAACAATTGGAACTCCATCAAGTCTTGCATTGCTTACGTATATGGGAATTGATTTCTTTGACTCAACATCAGCGATAACTGCTGCTAGAAATAATACATTGTTTTTCACATATGGAAATTACAAAAAAGATGAATTGATAGAAATTCCATGTAGTTGCCCTGTTTGTAGCAAAATTGATGGTAAAGCCTCTGAGATGAGTTTTCAAGATATTCTAAATCATAACTATTACGCATTGCTTACTGAGATGAGACATGTTAGAAATGCTATTATGCTTGGAAGTTTGCGAAATATTGTCGAAGCAAGGATTAAAACCAGTCCGAATCTTTGTACTGTTCTTAGAACTCTTGACAATTATCATTATGATTTCCTTGAAACGCGAACACCAATTACAAGTAAACAAAAATTAATTGCAACAACTAAAGAATCACTTGTTCGACCTGAGATTAAAAGATTCCAACAAAGAGTAATAAATAGATACAGGAAACCATCTTCTACAAGTGTTTTATTGTTGCTTCCTTGTTCTGCTAAAAAACCTTATTCTTTTTCAAAATCACATCATTTTTTCAGAGAAAGAATAATGTCATCAGGTAACCCTTTTGTAGTTCATGAAGTAATTGTTACATCACCTTTAGGTCTGGTACCACGTGAACTTGAACTAATTTATCCTGCTTATGCTTATGATATACCTGTTACAGGTATTTGGGATGAAGATGAAAAAAAGATGATAAGAAACATGCTATCAGAGTATCTTAAACAAAATAAATATGATAAAATCATTGTACATCTTCCATCTGAAATTACTGATTTTGTAAATGATATACTGGGGGAAAATATTGTTACATGTGTTAATCATCCAACATCAAATGAATCACTTGAACATCTTTCAGGTGTCCTCAAAGAAACAGTTAAAGATTTTGACAGGATTAAACCAGCATTGAGACAAGAAGAAGATGTCAAATGTTTTGCAACTTATCAGTTTGGAAGAAAAATAGCAAATAAACTTCTTAAAGGTTGTAATGTAAGAGGCAGATATCCAAGTTTGAAAATACTAGACAAACAAAAACAGCTAGGAATGATAATAAAAGACCGAGGGCTTATTTCTCTAACACTTGATGGTGGTATAAGAGTTATTGAGTTGGATGAGTACTGGGTTGAAATTTTTGATGATTTCGCTCTGAAAGGCAGTGTTTTTGCTCCAGGGGTCAAAGACGCTGATATAAACATTAGAGTTGGCGATGAGGTTATTGTAAAAAGAAACAATAACTTGTGTGCTGTTGGCGTTGCTATGATGAATGGCGATGAGATGAAATCTTTATCTTTTGGCGAGGCTGTGAAAGTTAGACATAAAAAAAATGAATGAAGATGTCGTTGTTTTAGATTTGTTGCATTGGTTCTTGTTCACCGCAAAATGGACATGAATACAGACAAATATCTGGATGTATCTCTGATCCTTCTGCCCATATTGTAACGCCTTTGCCACAGATTTTACATCTGAAATTTACACCTGAAGACTTTTTCTCAGGGATTTCTTCCTCAATACATGCTGCTTCTTTTGGCATGATACCTAATTCTCCACAGTTTGGACAGGTCATCTTAACAGATTTTTTACCATTACCCTGTGACCTCTTAATTGCAAAAATACCATTACATGTTGGACATTTGAAATGAAATAGTCCGCCTTTGAGCGCTTTTTCAAATTCTTCAAATGCATCCTCTTTAGTAACTACAGGTAGTTTAGACCTCATATATACAAGTAGAAACACAAGAAATAACAATATAATGTATGCTGCAATGATTGAGTACATCCAGTCTTTGTTAAATATTACACCCCATATCGAGAAAAACATTACCCAGAACCCTAAAAGCATCATTAGGGCATACAACCCAGGTTTTTCTAAAAATCTCATAATATGCGCCTCCTTTTACCATAGAACCCTAACAGTACAATCGTAATAAAAATGATAACGGATCCAATCAGATAGGCAACATTATCATTTACTCTAACACTCTTTAACATGCTATCTTCTCCCTACGATAGATTTGCCCCCAAATCCTATGACTCCAAATTTATATCTTTCATGTTGTATTTCTATCTTTCTATTTTTCTTTTAAAAAATAATGAGTTGTATAAAAACCAATGCCATGTTTTCCAAAGTTGTATGAATATAGTTCATTTTCTGAGAATACATAGGTACTATCTATTATGCTATCCGGCCTCTCAAGTATAAATTTTACTTTACTAGCTCCTATTGTATGAGCTGAGACTTCAATATCATGTTGCAAATACATTATAAATAATCCAATCAACCTTACTAACTAAAATATTAAACATCCAAAGAATACCATATAAAAGATAAATGCTAAAAAGTATCATGTGTTTTATAGCAAGAAATAATATGAGGATTAAAACATGAAACTAGAAATACATGAATCAAGCTTTGTTGATAAAACTGCTAGCATAATAGGAGATGTCCATATTGGTAAAAACTGTGGAATTTATCCTCATGCTGTAATTCGTGGTGATGAAAACACAATTGAAATTGGCGATGGTTCAAATGTTCAGGACTGCTGTGTTATACACGTAAATAAAAAACATAAGGTAATTATCGGTAAAAATGTAAGCATTGGTCATTGTGCAATGGTGCATGGTGCAACAATAGAGGATGAATGTCTCATAGGAATTCATGCCACTGTTTTAGATGGAGCAATAATTAAAAAAGGATCAATTATTGGTGCTAATGCTCTTATCACATCAGACATGGTCGTACCTGAAAACAGCCTAGTATTAGGAATTCCTGGAAAAGTTGTTAAACAAGATAAAAAATTTAGAAAACAAGCATGTTTGAACGCTGAGATTTATCAGAGGATGAGTAAAGAACATAAAAAAGGAAAATATAAATCCTATAAACCTGAAGAATAACATCTAGAATTTTTTTCATTTATTTTTTAGTTTTGTCCTTGTATAGTTAAGTAGGCCACCTGCATTGCGTATGGCTAGTATTTCTTCTGGTAGTTTTGGAAAATTAAATGTTTTACCATTGACAATTATCTGCCCGTTGTCTACATCAAGTTCAATTTTATCCCCATTTTTGTATGCTTTTACTGCTTCAGGGCATTCAATAAGTATAAGCCCCTGATTTATTGCTGACCTGTAGAATATTCGTGCAAAACTTTCAGCTATGACTGCTTTGATTCCAACAGATTTTAGCCCTACCACTGGTTGTTCACGTGAGCTGCCACATCCAAAGTTTTTACCAGCAAAGATTATGTCCCCAGGTTTTACATTTTTTGAAAACGATGGGTCAAGGTCTTCAAGTAGGTATGACTTAATTTCTTCAGGGGTACTACATGTATATGTATATTTACCAGGAAAAAGTTGATCTGTATTTACATTGTTACCATATTTCCAAATTTTCATTTATCATACCTCCTCTCGTGGGTCTGTTATCTTTCCATGTAGTGCTGAAACTGCAACTGTTGCAGGACTAGCCAGATAAATCTCGCCTTCTTTACATCCCATACGTCCTTTGAAATTACGATTAGCAGTGCTAAGACATTTTTCCCCTGGTGCCAGCACTCCTTGATGGGCTCCCAGACATGGTCCACATCCTGGTGGGAGGAGTATCCCTCCAGCTTTAACAAGTGTTTCAATAACTCCCTCCCGCAGAGCATTTTCATAAACGGTTCTAGATGCTGGTAATATTAATAATCTAACATTTGAGTTGATTTTTTTATCCTTCAATATGCCTGCTGCTATTCTAAAATCAGAAAGACGTCCATTGGTACAAGTCCCAATTAAACATTGCTGAATTTCCAGTCCTTCTAATTCTGAAACAGGTTTAACATTATCCACTGTATGAGGACATGCAACCATTGGAACAACACTGTTTAAATCATATACTAATTCCTGTGAATAAACTGCATCATCATCAGGATAAATAGGGACATAATCCGAGCTAGATATACCAATTGAATTCAGATAACTTTTTGTAACCTCATCTACGAAAAACACTGAGTTTTTTGCACCCATTTCAACACCCATATTAGCAATTGTAAAACGATCATCAACTGTAAACTGACCAACGTCGCCATGATATTCCACAGAACAATAATTTGCACCAGACGCAGAAATATCACCAACGATATGTAAAACAAGATCTTTTGCAGATACGCCTTTCTGCAGTTTACCTGATAATGTCACTTTAATACTATTTGGAACTTTAAGCCAGGTCTCACCAGTAAGCATAAGTGATGTAGCCTCTGTACGATCTATACCCGAAGAAAAAGCACCAACTGTGCCATATGAACAAGTATGTGAATCGCTACCCAACAATAATTTCCCAGGTAAAGCTAGTCCTTTTTCGACTACTACCTGATGACATACACCAACACCTACATCAAAAAAATTCTTTATACCATGGGTTTTCACAAATTCCCTGATAAGTTTATGGTTTGTCGCTGTTTTTTCAGATGCAGCAGGAATTACATGATCTAGAACTATAATTGAAAGATTTGGATT
>DAOWIZ010000001.1 GCA_030640585.1 Thermoplasmata archaeon | reverse complement strand
GTTCATCTGCTCTTTCTTGCAATGCTTCTACTACTTCTTTCAGAAATGCTTGTATTGCCCCTCGGCGTAATCTGTTGAAACGAGCTTGGGATTGTCCTCCTTTTTTATGGCGGTTCATAATATCTGCTGATAGTCTTTTTGTATCCTCCATTTTTCCCATAGTTACTGAGTATATTTTTGCATAATTAGTACTGACAAGTAGTAAAGTGAATGACTCCCATTCGTCTTCAATTCTAGCAAGTGGACGCAGATAGGGCGAGGAATCAACAATTAATAGGTTGTCTACTTTTACAGATAGTGGTGTGTATTTTAGGAAATTATGTTTACGTGATGCAAAAACAGCGACGTTTTCCCCAAGGTTTTTCTTAAGAGTTTCTTCAATATCAATTATTGTGTCCGTGAAGTTTTTTTGTTCTTCTCCTTTTAAAATAGATTTGCAGGCTTTTATTCTTCTATCTAAGAATTTTTGGTTTGTATTTTTATTAAAATATAGGCTGATATATGTATCTTTACTATCTGAGTCATATATTTCTGATAGTCCCCTAATAAACTCATTAAGATTTTCTATCATGATTTATCAACAAGCAGGGTAATTAAAAATGGCTTATAACATCTTTTCCAAGCATAATGGTTCTTTTTACTTTCAATAAACTCCAAACAAAGGATAAATACTATAAGCCTCCCTTACCGTTTTTGTTATGAGAGATACACAACAAACTAGGTTTAGACAATCTGATGTAATAAATGCATCAGAGATAGGGCAGTATTATTTTTGTCCTGTTGCTTGGTATCTTCAGAGAAAAGGATACAAACCTGAATCACCCATGTTAAATATTGGTACTAAAAAACATGTTGAACTTGGTAGAGTAATTGATCGCGCAACAAAAATTTCTAAGAAATCGAGGGTTTTTGCATTAGTTGGTTATTTATTGTTAGCAATTGCTGTTTTTGTCTTGTTTTTTGAGGTGATATTATAACGATTTTTATCGGTGTTTTTCTTCTAATACTAGCCATTGTCTTTCTCATTGTTTCAAAGGTTCTTAATAGAAATGTTAAAAATTTGAAAAACAAACATAAAATCCAACATGGAAGTATTGCATATTCGGATCTTAATAAACCAGCTAGACCTTTGTTTTCAAAACGTTATATGATTGCAGGTAAACCAGATTATATTGTAAAAAATGATGGTAATTATATCCCTATTGAGTTTAAGACAAGTAAATATGAGAGCCCTCAGAAAAACCATATTTTTCAACTAGCGGCTTATTGTCATCTTGTTGAGGAAAACTATGGTGGTTTTGTACCATATGGTATTCTTGTGTATAACAATAGTTCTCAGTTTAAAATTGCTTTTAACCCGGGAGTTAGATTTGATCTTGAGTCAACTTTGAAAGATATGAGACATATGATTAGGAGTAGGGATGTTGTAAGAAATCATGATGATTTTTCTAGATGTAGAAGTTGTTCTATGAAGAACTATTGTGATAAAAGAATTGTTTAAAAAATTATAAATTTTTGTTATTTTATATTTTTTAAAAAAGTATTTTAAGCATATAATTTATTACCTTTTTGGGGGAAAAATAATTTGAGAGATAGCCTAACCTTTGAGGATGGAATATTACTCTGTAAACATGTATATCAGAGTGCGATTGATAAAACATTACAGGGTGTTTTTGAACAAGAAGAAATTTTTATCCGTGCCCATGACATGCTTAGTAAACTGGAACATAACTATAACCATGAGCGGATAGATGAGCTACTCTGCATGCTTAACATAGAAAATGTTTATGCTACAATCTAAGTCTTGTGTTATCCCGAAATTACTTCTTTGCAATCATATCAAAGGCTTCATTTAAGAAATCTCGCTCTTCAAGTGTTGGAAACCATCTGAACCCAGTTTCATCTTTTGTAAAATTAGGAGCGTTAGTATCAAAACGAGTTACTAAATTCATTACACCAGTGTTTGAATCTTTACTTATTTCAAGCCTTATATGTATATTCTCATTTTTAGTCATACTTATCCCTCACCAAATGGTATTTTATAATTATGGTTAATTGGCTCATATAACTTATATTTTTTCTTTTTCACATGTTTTTTTTTAATAGGTTTTTTAAAGTAGCAAAATATTTAGGATTTATCAGATAAGGATGGTTGAGGAGGAAATACATACGCTGATTAATTCTATAATTATAAGGTTAATAAGAAGGGGTGCAGATATTAGCCCCGATTATAGTTTAACTATTCATGGATATGGTACTGTTACGTATGAAGGTAATGACAATGTTGGTGTCAAAGGTAGTAAAGAAGAATCCATTGCTGAAGATAAAATAATGGATATTCTTTCGGAGTTTAAGAGTTCTAATTTTTTTTCATTTAATGAAAACTATCCTGTAGAAAGTCCTATTGGTCGTCCTTCAACAATTATTTCTATTTCACTACCTGGTGAAAAAGGAGAAGCAAAAACTAAAAGTGTAAAATATTATCATGGAGATAAGAATATTCCTGAAAAATTGAAGATGCTTGGGGAAAAAATTGATAAGATCGTTGGCTCAGATAAATGGGTTAATCTTGTTCCTAAACCTGATTTAGAATGGGAGTCATCTGCAAAAACACCTCCTGTGAAAAAAGGAGCTGGTAAAAATCTTTTCAAGATTCGCAGAGGACTGCCAGTTAAATTCATCGTTATAATTGTTGTAGCTATAGTTGCTGCTGCTTTTTTATTTGTTATTTTTTCAGGGATTATCACCTTTCCTTCTTATAGTTCAGATGATGAATTACCTGTAGAATATGATCCGCCTAAGATTATTTATAGCACAACTATCAATGAGGCGAATTATAATAATATTGAATATCTAGTTAAAAGTGAATTGCAGCCTACTACTACTTCTACGTTTGAAAAAGGAGAAGAGATCTATGTTTTTTATAGTTTTAGCAATATTACTCATGAGAATAACTATAGTATTGTTGAGGATATAACAATAATCTATGATGATAAAGAGGTTCTACAGTATAGTGATATCTCTGAGAATACAAGTGATAGTGCCGAGTTCTATACTGTTTATAATATAACAACTGATGAATCATGGGATGCTGGAAAATATCTTGTTAAGATAGTTTTAAGTGACGAAGTTTCAGGTAAAAGCACAATTTCTGAGTTTAATTTTAATTTAACTGAAGTGTATCCTAAGGTTATTACTTTTACAACTGCTAGCGATATTCGAGCTTATAAAGATTATGACATAAGTACTATTTTTGAACGAAATGATACGGTTTTTATTTATTTAGAATATAAAGATATTATAACAACTGATAATAATACAAATTGTGATATTTATCTAAAGGTAGTTGTTACTTTAAATGATGTTGAATATTTCAATATTAGTTTGAATAAAACAACTGTTGGTAATAATTCTCATGCTTGGTGGTTTGAAACAAATATGACATGGCCAACTGATAATCTGTATATAGTTCAATTATACCTATTAGATAGGGCAACGAATAGAAATGTAACTGATCATAAGTACTTCTTCCTATAGGGTTAGAATAAGTCTAATTAAAATCTAGTTTTTTTCTTGTAACCTAGTTTTTCCATTTTGACATAATATCACAAAGCATTTAAATAGTAGCAGTTATAGAGTATATCATGTCACGTTGTGGCAAAAGAATTTGGAAGGTGAAAAAAATATGAGGACAAAAATAGGAAAAAATAAGACGTTAATGATGCTAATAAGCATAACAATAGCAGTACTATTTATAGGAACATCTATGTCATCAGTATTAGCAAATGACTCAATAGGTACTAATGAGTTAAATGAAAAAACCCGAGATGAAGTAGGTTTAGTTCCACCAAGTGCTGATGAAGAAGAAGCACCATCAAATGATGCAGTAAGTCAAGACTCAGCAGGTTTAGCTCTACCAAGTGCTAACGAGGCACCTAGTCTTTCATCTGAAAACATCGATGATGCAGAGACAGCGCCACATCTATCATCTATCTCAATAGAATGTTCAATATGCGGTGACGAGAGTTTGGTTTTGGGATCCACTGAGTCTAAAATGACTTCAGGAGAGGACTGTGAAAGTTGTGGTGAAGCAATAGATCATGCAAAAGAGTATGCTAGAAATTATGTTCTTGATCAGGGATTACTACTCCCATGGAATGGACATCCTCTTGATTGGACATTAGGATCAATCAAAAATCTATTTAATAATGCATGGGATGGTTTTATGTTGGGCTTAGAGGATTCTAATTTCAATTTCCCACCAGATCTAGATCTTAATGCCATAAAACTTGGTGCTATAGACATCTTTATAGACGAATTTGTGAATGGCGGATACTATACAGGCCTTTTTGCATTCATTGGAGCACTAGCAGCAGCAGCATCTTACATTAGAACAGAGATATGTGGTGAAGAAAATATAGTTATGCAAAGCGCACCAGTCGCAGTAGTTAATATAGCAACAACCGGCATAGTTAAAACTACAGCAGTAAGCAACATCATAACAGTACTAGTAAAAGGAGCAACAACTGGCCAATTAGGTCTATAAAACAAACAAAAGATCAACAGATAGTATAAAAGTGCCTCAATAGTTGGGCACTCCTTTTTTTATTTTTTCAATAACTATTTTTAAGAACATATCTTGTTTTTTAGGATAAAGTAATTAAATCCAAAAAGAAAAAAACTTTATACGGACTTTTATCTTCCCTTTGTTTAGATTATGAGAATAGCAGTACTATTGAAAGATCGGTGCAGATCTAAGAATTGTGCCCGTGAATGCATAAAGTTTTGCCCCAGGGTACGTGCTGGTGATGAAACAATTATCATGGGAGATAACGGCAGACCCATTATTTCTGAGGATCTATGTGTTGGCTGTGGGATTTGCGTTCATAAATGTCCTTTTGAAGCAATTAAAATCATTGGGCTTGCAGAGGAACTTGAAACAGATCTAATTCATCAGTTTGGTAGAAATGGCTTCAGATTGTTTAGACTTCCCATTCCTAAAAAGGGGACATGTATGGGAATTCTTGGACCCAATGGGATAGGTAAAACAACAGCAATTAAAATTTTATCAGGTCAAATTAAACCTAACCTAGGTGAATATTATGAGGACCCTAGTTGGAATGACGTCCTGGAGTATTTTGCAGGTACAGAACTTCATAATCATTTCAAAACAATTGTTGATGGAAGTTTATCTAGTGTTGTTAAACCTCAGTATGTTGATAAACTACCTAGAATTACGAAAGGAAAAATAGGTGAAATACTAAAAAAAGCAGACGGTCATAATAATTTTGATAAAATTGTTGATAAATTAGACCTCAGAAACATACTTGATAAACATATAGAGAAAGGAACAATTAGTGGTGGCGAACTACAACTTGTATCAATAGCAGCAGCGCTTCTAAAAGACGTTGATATGTATTTCTTCGATGAACCATCTAGTTATCTTGATATTCATCAGAGATTAAAAGTTGCAAAGACAATAAAAGAATTATCGGAGACAAAAAAAGTAATGGTAATAGAGCATGACTTAGCAGTACTTGATTTCCTATGTGATAACGTACACCTGGTTTATGGTGACGAAGGAGCATATGGGGTAGTCACCTATCCACGTGGAGTGCGTCATGCAATAAACACGTATCTATCTGGTTATCTAAAAGAAGAAAACATCAGATTCGGAGAAAAAATAGAGTTTTTTGCTCATCCCCCAAAACAAAGACAGGACATGAGCATTCTCATAACTTATAATGACCTGAAAAAAAGTTACCCAGAGTTTAATCTAGAAGTTCAAAAAGGACTCATAAGAAAAGGAGAAATAATAGGTATTGTAGGCCCAAATGCTATTGGTAAAACAACATTTGTAAAAATGTTAGCAGGAGAAATAGAACCTACAGAAGGGAAAATTGAGCATGATATAAAAATAAGTTACAAACCACAATATATATCCCCGGAATATACTGGGACTGTCCGGGATTTCTTAGAAATAAATGCGCCACAGATTTTTACAACTTCTTTTTTCAAAGCAGAAATATTTGAACCGTTTAATCTCAAACATTTGCTTGATAAACCATTAGATACCCTATCTGGTGGTGAACTACAGAGAGTTGCGATTGCTAATTGTCTCATACAAGAAGCAGATATATATCTTCTTGATGAACCTTCAGCTTATCTAGATAGCGAGCAGCGTATGATAACAAGTCGTACAGTACGGCGCATTATAGAAAAATCTGGTAAATCCTCAATGATTGTTGACCATGACGTTTATTTCATTGATATGATAAGTGACGCACTCATTGTTTTTGATGGAAAACCAGGTAAAGATGGTCTAGCACAGGGGCCTTTCAGCCTTCATGAGGGTATGAACCGGTTCCTCAAAGACGTAGATATCACATTCCGACGTGACGAGGATACCAAAAGGCCTCGTGTAAACAAACCAGATAGCTATATGGACCGTAAACAGCGATCCGAGGGTGAATATTACTATAGCAACATGTAACATTACACCTAAAGAAATATCCAAAATATAAAAAATATAGAGGAGAAATATACCAAAAAACCTGTCAGATAATGAATGACTCTAAAGAAAAATAAAAAAATTTGACATTATAAGGATTTTCGTTTCCCCCATGACTTTAAAAGTATATCTCTAAGTTCCTTGACATTTTTTGCATTTATCCATTCATTTTCAAAATCGGTTTCTTCAGCAATTTGAATAATCCACATCAGAGCATGAAGATAAAAACTCTTCTGATCTGGCGATGCTACAATTACAAAAAACGCATGAACTGGATCAGCATCATCAGAAATAATCATACCTTTTTTACTTCTAACTAAAATGATTTCAAATTTATCCTGACCTTTGATAATATGTGAAAAAATAGCAATACCAGGATGTACAACAATATTAGAATCCTTCTCACGTTTTTCAAGAAGTTTATACAGTTTTTCTTTATCTGTACCCAGTCTTCCTGCAAGTTTATTAGATATAACCCATGCAAACTTGTCAGGACGCATATATTTGAAAACATCGATAATTTCACATTTTTTTATGTAATCTTCAAATCTTTTCTCTGTTACATCATCTCGTTCGATAAGAATTTCTCTTAATTCTTCATCTAATAAATAACCTGTAGATTTCTCACCAGTAATTCGCTCTATGACATGGATGAGAGAGTATTCTCGCCATATTTTATCTCTGGCGAAAAACCAATACCAACCAAACCCAAATCCAATAAAACATCCAACAAGAGTCAATGAAATCAAACCCATTTTAATAATTAAAAAACTATAACCTATTATACCTGCAATCTGAATCCATGGATAAAAAGGCGAACGAAAACTTGGGCGATAATGTTTTAACTTACCTTCACGCATCATAATTATAGATAAATTTACAAATATGAATAATAAAAGTACAATTGTTGAAGCAGTTTTAACTAATCCTTCAATATCTAAAAACAGTATAATGCATATCATAAAGCCAGATGTAAATAATATTGATGTTACTGGTGTGCCACGTTTAGAAATTTTAGAAAAAAATCCTGGCAATAATTGATCTTTACTCATTGCCATAGGATAACGAGATGATGATAGCAAACCAGCATTTGCAGTGGTTATAAAAGCAAGAACTGCCGCAACTCCTAAAACAATTAATCCTATTTCCCCTAAAAATACTTCTGCCCCTAAAGATATTGGCATTAAAGAATTGGTAAGTGAACTGTGCTCCAATAACCCTATTGTAACTATAATAACTAAAACGTACAATGTTGAGATGGAAATCCATGCTAGAAACATGCCAAGAGGGATGTTTCTTTTTGGTTTTTTGATTTCTTCTGCAACACTACAAATCTTAGTAATGCCCATATAAGAGATAAAAATAAAACCTGCAGTTGCAAAAATTGGAGTTATGCCATTGGTTGTAAATGGTTCAAATCTTGATGGTTGTATAAAGAAAAAACCTACAACAATATAAAAAATAAGGATGCTGATTAGACCTGCAACTAATATCACTTGTGTTTTTCCTGCATGTTTAACACCACGTAAATTAATAAGCGTAAATAATATGCAAAATACTACTGCGATTATTTTAATATTGAAATCAGTTAACCCGGGGTTGAATAATTGAATAAATGCACCTATTCCAATTAATGCAAAGGCTGTTTTTGAGCTTAATGCAAACCATGATGCAAGACCACCGATGGTTCCAATGGCTGGACCCATGCTTCGATCTATAAAAAAATAGTCTCCACCTGCTTTTGGCATAGCTGTAGCAAGCTCAGCTTTTGAAAGTAGCGTAGGAATTACTATAATACTTGCAATTAGATAAGAAATGATAACAGATGACCCTGTTTTTGCATATGCGATCCCTGGTAAAATAAAAAGTCCGGAGCTGATCATAGCCCCAGATGCTATACAAAAAATGTCAAGAAGTCCAAGTTCTCTTTTTAAACGACTATGTTTCTTCTCAACACCCATTCATTTTAACATAATAGGGTATTATCTATATCTACATTTTCCTCAGACAATTTTTCCTTTTTTAATCACTGTTTCAACTAGGTTAACACCAAAATGATAAGGAATATGCAGATGATTAGGACAATCCATAATTGTCATATCTGCTTGTTTACCTTTTTCCAGACTGCCAACCTTGTCATTCATACCTATTGCACATGCAGCATTGAGAGTAGCAGCACATATTGCTTCTGCAGGTGTCATATGCATATTAAAGCAACCCATCTGTATCATAAATTGCATACTCTCAACATAACAATTGGGATTAAGATCTGTTGCAAGAGCAACAGGAACACCTATATCTATCATTTTTCTAGCATCTGCATAATTTTTCATCATTAGACTAAAAGGAGTGCCAGGTAGCATAACACCAATAACACCATTGTTTGCCATTTTTTTCAAACCCTTAGTATTTGACATAAGCAAGTGATCTGCACTAATTGCACCAACCTCTGCTGCTAATCCTGCTCCCCCAGTATCAACAATTTCATCGGCATGAATCTTAGGCATTAGATCATGTTTTTTACCTGCTTCTAGAATCTTTTTTGATTGTTCAACAGTAAATACACCTTCCTCGCAGAAAACATCACAGAAAACAGCGAGATCTTTTACCTGTGGCATCATCTCATCAATAACCATATCAACATATTTGTCAGCACTAATTTTTTTTGGAATAGCATGAGCACCAAGAAACGTACTAACAATATCAACTGGATGAAACTTGTTTAGTTTCTCCTGGACCTTTAAGATTTTAATCTCAGATTCAACATCAAGACCGTAACCACTTTTTGCCTCACAACTAGTAGTACCATATCGCAACATCCGATCAAGACGAAGGCTGCTCTGAGAAACTAACTCATCCATGGCTGCTTTCCTTGTTTTATCCACTGTATAAAAAATTCCTCCACCACGTTTGAGAATATCCATATAGGAATATCCTTTGAGTTTCATATCTAGTTCAAACTCACGGCTACCAGCAAATACTAGGTGTGTATGAGGATCAACAAAACCTGGAAGTACTGTTTTATTAGATGCATCAATAATCTTTTTTGCTTTGTATTTTAGATTCTTTCCAACATCAACAATCCCACCATCCTTCACTGCAATACATCCATTTTTAATTATGGAAAGATGATTCATCTCATCTTTTCGCCTTGGACGATTTGGTCCTTTTAATGTTACAAGTTCATTTGCATTTTCTACGAGCAGATCTACTGTTTCCATAGGACTTTTCCCAAAGTGTTAAAAGAAGACCCCTAATTAAGGGTTTACGGTGCAATCACCATGAAAAAAATAGTTGAATGTGTTCCAAATTTCAGCGAAGGGAAAGATAAATCGGTAATTAATGCAATATCTGCAGCAGTTAACTCCGTTGATGGAGTAAAACTTCTTAATGTTGAGCCTGGAGAGGATTTCAACAGAACTGTTTATACTTTTGTAGGCGAACCAGAGCCTGTTCTTGAGGCAGCATTTCAAGCGGCAAAAGTTGGTGTTGCTCTTATTGATATGACGCATCATAAAGGCGAACATGCAAGAATGGGTGCACTTGATGTATGCCCATTTATTCCAATTAAAAATGTTACAGATCAGGATTGTATCAAACTTTCAAAACAATTCGGGAAACGTATGGCAGAAGAACTAGGAATACCTGTGTTTTTATATGCAAAATCAGCTAGTAAACCAGAAAACATACGATTACCAAGTATTCGTAAAGGAGAATATGAAGCACTTGAAGAAAAATTCAAAAACACTGATTTTAAACCTGACTACGGTAAACCAGAATTTGTCCCAAAAAGTGGAGCAACAGCAACAGGTTGTAGGGACATCCTTCTTGCCTATAATATTAATTTAAACACAAATGACAAATCCATTGCATCAAAAATATCTGGCATAATTCGTACAAGTGGAGTACTAAAAAAAGACAAAGACGGAAGTAAAATAATTGGACCTGATGGAAAAGCAGAGCGCATACCAGGAAGATTTAAAGGAGTACAAGCAGGTGGTATGATGTATGATGAAAACATCGCGCAGGTATCAATGAATCTGCTCAACTACCGTGATGCCAACCTCCATGATGTCTTTGAAGCGGTACAAAAAGAAGCGGAAAAACTAGGAACAAAGGCAACTGGTAGTGAAATTGTAGGACTTGTACCAAAAGAATCACTACTTCTAGCTGGTAAGTTTTATTCTAAAAAAGTAGGAAAGAAAATTTCTGATGAAGAAGAGTTGGTGGCAATTGGAGTTGAAAAGCTTGGATTGTCTGAACTTTATCCGTTTAAACTTGAGGAAAAAGTAATTGAATATATGGTAGAAGAAACAGGACCTCTTGCAAATATGAAAATCAATGGTTTCCTCTCAGAACTAGCATCTAATAGTCCTGCACCAGGTGGCGGTAGTGTTGCAGCACTATCAGGAGCGCTTGGCGCTGCACTTTCATCGATGGTATGCAACCTAACAGTTGGAAAGGGAAAATATACTGATGTGCAGGATGAAATCAAACAGGTTTTAAAGGAAAGTGAAAGTTTACGTAAAAAACTAACAGATCTAATCGATAAAGACACAGAAGCGTTTAACGATGTAATAAAAGCCTTTAAAATGCCTAAAGAGACAGAAGAACAAAAAAAGAAACGAAGTCAGGCAATACAAAACGGATACAAAGTAGCAGCAACTGTACCACTTGAAACAGCTAAAACCTGTGAAAAAATACTAGATGTAGCATCGGTTGTCGCTGAGAAAGGTAATCAAAGATCTATAACTGACGCAGCAGTATCTGCTCTTATGGCAAAAGCAGGAGTTCAATCAGCAATTTTGAATGTTAAAATTAATCTTGGATCAATCAAGGATGAACAGTTTGTAGAAAAAATCTATTTTGAACTAGAAGAAATTGAGAGAAATGCAATTGATAAAACCGATGAAATCATGAAAATAGTGGAGAATAGTATTTGAGTTTTAACCATTAGACTCATGCAATCCAAGCAACAGAAAAGTTTGCAAATTTATAAGTACATCTTGCTCACTTATGTTTTTTTACTATGAAATCAGACATTGAAATTGCTAGAAAAGCAAAATTAACAGATATTTATGAAATTGCAGAGAAAGCAGGAATAAACAGAGATGAAGTTATTCCTTGTGGTGGTTTCAAAGCAAAGATTTCACCTAAAATTTTTGATAGAATTAAAGACAACCAGGATGGTAAACTAATACTTGTTACAACCATAAACCCTACTCCAGAGGGCGAAGGTAAAACAACGATGACTATTGGTCTTGCACAGGCACTTAGTAAACTTGATAAAAAAACAATGCTATGCATCCGAGAACCAAGTCTTGGCCCCACTATGGGCATTAAGGGTGGCGCTGCTGGCGGTGGTTATTCTCAGGTTCTGCCAATGGAAGATATCAATCTTCATTTCACAGGGGATATGCATGCTATTACCAGCGCACATAACCTACTTGCTAGTCTTTTGGACAATCATATTCATCATGGTGACAAGTTTCATATTGATCAACGTTACATTGTCTGGCCTCGCGTGATGGATATCAGTGATCGTGCACTTCGTAATGTAGTAGTAGGCCTAGGTGGCCCCAAGGATGGTGTACCGCATGCCGATAAATTTGCCATCACTCCTGCTTCTGAAATAATGGCTATCCTCTGTTTATCCAAGGATTTGAATGATCTAAAAGAACGTCTTAGCAGAATAATAGTAGCATATACATATGATGGTGAACCTGTTACAGCATCGGATTTGAAAGCAGTCGGTGCAATGGCTGTGCTCTTAAAAGATGCTGTTGAACCAAATATTGTTCAAACAATTGAGGGTGTTCCTGCTTTTATCCATGGTGGTCCTTTTGCAAATATTGCACATGGAACAAATAGTCTCATTGCAACAAAAATGGCACTTAAACTCATGGATTATGTTGTAACAGAGGCAGGTTTTGGATCAGAACTTGGTGCTGAAAAATTCTTTAACATTGTTTGTAGAACAGGTAACCTACGGCCTGATGCTGTT
>DAOWIZ010000056.1 GCA_030640585.1 Thermoplasmata archaeon | reverse complement strand
CTAGTAAGTGTAAGAAAATCCATCAATTTTGTCAAAAAAATGAATATGCCAGTTATTGGAATCATAGAAAACATGAGCGGATTTAAATGTCCGCATTGTGGTAAAGATATTGACCTCTTCAAAACAGGCGGAGGAGTAAAGGCATCAAATGATTTCAAGATTCCCTTTCTTGGTAAAATACCAATAGACCCACAGATTGTAGAAACCGGGGATTCTGGAAAAACATTTATGACTAAAAATAAAAACTCAGATACTGCTAAATCGTTTAAGAAAATTGTTGAAAATATTGAAGAAATTGTAAATAAAAAGGAGGTGAAATAAGATATGCCAGGTGGAGATGGAACAGGACCAGATGGACAAGGACCTGTAGCTGGAAGAGGTCGTGGAAGAGGCCAAGGACAAGGTGGTCGTGGTCTAGGCGGTGGTTTTGCTCGTGGCCCTGATGGTGAATGTATATGTTCAAACTGTGGCCATAGAGAACCGCATCAACTAGGGGTACCTTGCTATGATAAAAAATGTCCAAAGTGCAGCAGTCCTATGACAAGAGCTTGAAGGTTAATAGTTATTAACAAGAAATTTATTTGAGATAAGAGGTGAAAAAATATGAAAATTGGAATAACATCAACAGGTGAAAACCTAGATGCAGATGTTGATCAAAGATTTGGAAGATGTAAATATTTCCTCATCGTAGATGCAGACTCAATGGAATTTGAAGTTTTATCAAATGAAAATGCAATGGCTTCCGGTGGTGCTGGTATACAAACAGCTCAAACAATTGCAAAGACAGGTGTAGAAGCTGTTGTAACTGGGAATGTTGGACCTAACGCATTTCAAACCTTGTCAGCAGCTGGCATAAAAGTATTTACAGGAGCAAGTGGAACAATAAAAGAATCCGTTGAAAAATACAAAAAAGGAGAATTAAAAGAAACAGAAGCCCCAAATGTGGGTAGTCATTCTGGAATGAGGAGGTAAAAAAACTATGAAAATATGTATACCTACCATGGGAGAAAATGGATTAGACAATGTTATCGGCGAACATTTTGGTAGAGTACCAACATACACTATAGTTGATCTTGACACAAATGAGGTAACGGTTATTTCAAACACAAGTGAACATACGGGTGGACAAGGTTATCCGCCAGAAATTATGGCAAGATACGGTGTAAACGTTATGGTTTGTCGTGGGCTTGGAAGACGAGCAATCATGATGTTTGAAGAGATGGGTATCGATGTGTATATTGGTGCATCTGGAACTGTAAAAGATGCAGTTGAAGCATTTAAACAAGGAACTCTTCAAAAAGCTAGTGAAGGAGATGCATGTGCACAGCATGCATTTAGGGATAGACATCACCACTAAAACATTCAGCAAGTGAAAACAATGAAAACACATCTTGAGTGCATCCCTTGTTTTATAAAACAATCGTTAGAAGCTGCACGCATGGCTACCGATAATGAGAAAATTCATGAAATGGTTCTCAAAGAAGTAATGAGTCATTTGCAAGGTATTTCTTTTGAGGATTCCCCGCCAGAGTTATCGCGAGAAGTTCATGCAATTATAAAAAGGATAACAAAATCAAATGATCCATACAAGCAGGCAAAAGATGAATCAAACATAATGGGTAAGAATTTATACAGTCGTCTTGAAAAACATGTCAAAGATGATAAAGACTCTCTACTTATGGCAATTAAACTTGCTATTGCGGGAAATGTTATTGATTTTGGTACAATGAACCGTCTCAATGTCAATGAAGTTATTGATAATGCTCTTAAGAGAGATTTTGATGTTAGTTCATATCCTCGTTTTAAAAAAGTATTAGATCAGTCAAAAAACATTTTGTATCTTGCTGATAACACTGGAGAAATATTCTTTGATAAATTACTTTTAAAAGAACTCGTAAATATAGGAAAAGAAATCACTTATGTTGTGAAGGCAAATCCTATTATCAACGATGCTTTACTTGAAGATGCAAAGTTCGCAGGAATTGATAAACTCGCAACTATCATGGCATATGATGCAGGTCATGATAAATCAACACCTGGAACGGTGATGCATTATGCATCTGAAGAGTTTTTAGACCGATTTAAAGTAGACGATATGGTCATTGCTAAAGGCCAAGGGAACTATGAGGGTCTGAGTGATGTTGACCGTGAAGTTTTTTTCTTACTTGTTGTTAAATGTCATTTAGTTGCACAAGATATTGACACCAAGGTTGGTAAACTTGTATTGAAGGTGAATAAGTGATTATTTCAATTGCTAGTGGTAAGGGTGGAACAGGAAAGACAACAGTTGCAACAAATCTTGCCTTAAGCCTTGAGAAAGTACAGTTTATTGATTGCGATGTTGAAGAGCCAAATGCTAATATTTTCTTTAATGCAGAGATTAAAGAGCAAGAAGATGTCACAGTGGAAATTCCAAAGGTTGATACGGAGAAATGTGACTATTGTGGTAAGTGCTCTGAATTCTGTGCATATAATGCTCTTGCTGTGGTTCCGTCAAAGGTACTTGTTTTCCCTGAGTTATGTCATTCATGCAGGGGATGCGGACTTGTTTGTCCACAGAATGCAATTAGTTGGAAGGAAAGACCTGTAGGAAAAATCGAACATGGTGTTTCAAATGGAGTTGATTTTTATCATGGTTTGCTGAATGTTGGAGAGATCCAGGCTATCCCTGTGATTAAAGCATTGAAGAAAAAGATTGATAAAGATAAGAATGTCATCCTTGATGCACCACCTGGTACTTCATGTCCTGTTATTGAAACAGTAGGTTGTTCAGATTACTGTATTCTTGTCACTGAACCGACACCGTTTGGTCTGCATGATCTTAAACTTGCAGTGGACGTTGTACGACATCTTGGTATTCCTTTTGGCGTTATTATCAACCGTGATGGGATTGGTAATAAAAAAGTTGAACTTTACTGTCAAAAAGAAAAAATACCTGTTCTTATGAAGATTTTACATAGTGAAGAAATTGCTAGGCTTTACTCAGATGGTATTCCTTTTGTAAATGAACTAACCAGCTGGCGTGATGAATTCAAGAAACTTTTTAATCAAATAGCAGAGGAGGTTAAAAAATGAAGCAGATTACTGTAATCAGTGGGAAAGGAGGTACCGGTAAAACCTCTGTTACTGCAGCATTTGCTTCTCTTGCAGATAATGCTGTACTTGCGGATTGTGACGTTGATGCCGCTGATCTTCATTTAATCCTCAAACCTGAGATCAAAAAAACAATGGGTTTTCATGGGCTTAAAATCGCATCTATTGACAAAGAGAAATGTACTGATTGTAAGAAATGTTACAAACATTGTAGATTTGATGCTATTGATGAAGAGATAAATATTATTAAAGAGTCTTGTGAGGGATGTGGTGTCTGTGAATATGTTTGTCCTGTTGATGCAATTAAGATGGTTGATCGGGATTCAGGTTTTGCATATATCTCTGAGACACGTTTTGGACCAATGGCTCATGCTATGCTAAAAACTGCTGAAGAAGCATCTGGTAAACTGGTTACAGTGGTGAGAGAAAATGCAAAAAAGATTGCAGAAGAAAAAAATAAGAATCTAATTATTATTGATGGACCACCAGGTATTGGTTGTCCTGTTATCTCAGCTATTTCTGGTGTTGATCTGGTTTTAGTTGTTACTGAGCCAACGTTATCTGCGATTCATGATTTTGAACGGATACTTGGTGTCGCACATCATTTTAATATTCCTGCCGTTGTTTGTATTAATAAATATGATATTAACAAGGATAATGCAGAAAAAATTGAACAGTATTGCAAGAGTAATGATATACAGGTTGTTGGAGAACTTCCTTATGATGTCGTTGTGACAGAAGCTATGGTTCATGAAAAAAATGTGATTGAATTCTCAAAAGGAGTTCTTTCTGATAAAATAAGCAACATGTGGGATAACATACAAAGGAGGCTGGATGAATGAGTGAAGAAAAAGATTTTGAAAAAATGGTTGAAGAAATTCAAAGTAAAATCGAGTTAGATGAGGAAGCTGATTTTTCAAAGAAAGTAATTGATGAATATCGAAATCCAAGTAACTTTGGTGTTATAGGGAACCCGGATGCTGTAGGAAAAATCAAGGGTCCCTGTGGAGATGCCATGGAGATTATGTTGAAAATTGAAAACGATTTAATTGTCAACGTGTGTTTTTTGACAGATGGATGTGGTACAAGTATTGCATGTGGGAGTATGCTTACTAAAATGATACAAGGAAAGACTTTGAAAGAGGCCTCTGCTGTTACTAGTGAAAAGTTAAACAATGCATTAGATGGTCTTCCTGAGAATCATGTGCATTGTGCTGTTCTTGCAGTTAATACGTTGCATAAAGCTATTGAGAATTTATCTGTCTGATATTCTATAAAAGTAGATTTGATGATCTGTTAAGTAAGTCAGAACACTAGAAAATTAATTTAGATGGGGAGAATATGTAATTGAAAATTCAGGGGTTGAATGCAGATATCAAGAGATGTAATAAATGTAGACTCTCTGAAACTCGAATAAATGCTATTCCTGGTGAGGGAAACACTGATGCTAAACTTATGCTTATTGCCCAGGCGCCTGGAATAAAAGAGGATGAAAAGGGAAAAATGTTTATTGGCCCTTCTGGCAAAGTATTAGACGATTTACTAGAGTCAAATAATGTAGAAAGAGACGATCTGTATATGACAAACTTGGTTAAATGTATGCTTCCAAAGTATCGTAAGCCTAAGCAAGATGAAATTGACATATGCAGTGATTATCTTGATAAAGAAATAGAATTGATAAATCCAGAGATACTGGTTCCTTTTGGTCATTATGCGACTACATATCTCTTTAAAAAATATGATCTTTTATTGCCATCTAAACAGGAATTTTATACTATTTATGGCAGGCTTTTTCTATCAGATGATAAAAAAATATTACCTTTGCAACATCCTGCAGCAGTTTTGCATAAACCAGATCTCAATGAAGTATTAGTAAAAAATTATTACAAATTGAAAATACTGTTAAAAGATTGTAAATGGTACCCATTATGCCCAATGAAAAAGTTTTATGAGGGGGGAATACTTGATAGAAAATGGATTCAACTATATTGCAAGGGAGATTGGGAAAGCTGCATACGTTATCAAATGGAGGAAACTGGAAAGATGCATCCAGATTGGATGCTCCCAGATGGAACTATCGACGAAAAGCTACGTAAGAAGGAACAATAGGATGAAAAAGATAGGGTTAATTGCGAAGCCCATAGCAGGAATGGGTATTGATAGAGTCGTTGGCTCATTACTTGACACAGAAGATATCAGAAATGCTAAGGGGCATGTAAATAAATACATTAAAAGAAAAAGATAACGAGCGATAATTCAGTTAGCGCCGAGAGGTCATATGAGTTTTAAGAGAGAGAGAAACAAAGAAAGCTATCATGCCAGAAGAAAAAGAGTATATAATACATTACGTGAATTTGGCGTTAGTATGGGGTTAGCTAGAAGAACTGTTTATCGTTATCCTCTTAACCTCTTGGAGAAACTTATTAATGAAACCAAAAAACGTCAACCTAGTAATCCTGCTGATTACTTTCTTAATGGTCTTAAAAGATCTAGAATAAAGTATGGAGATAGTCGAAAATGTGATCGGAAAAGAACGTTTTGGCCAGTTAAAGAATAATATGCTAAAAGATATATGGGCTGATTTCTAAAATGAGGGTAGAAAATGAAACTTACAATAGTCTATGACAATGAAATATATGAAAAAAATGTCGGTTTAAAATCGGATTGGGGTTTTTCTTGTCTAATAGAAACAAAAGATGAAACTATTTTATTTGATACTGGAGCAAAGGGTAAGATACTGTTGAATAATATGAAAATCCTTGGTATAGATCCTTGTATTATTAACAAAATTGTGATCTCTCATGAACACTGGGATCATAATGGAGGATTGAAAACACTAGGGCCCATTGTTGGTGATGTAGAACTGTATCGACTAGGAAAAAAACAGCCTAGTGAAAACATGAATCTCACAACCGTTGAGAAACCTCAAGAGATCACTAAAGAGATATATACAACAGGGAAACTGAGGGGTACACCTGTAAATGAACAATCATTGGTTCTCAAAGGTGAAAATGGTTGGTATGTTCTTGCTGGTTGTTCACATCCTGGTGTTGAAACAATATTTGATGCTGCGAAACAATATGGAGACATCATTGGACTAATTGGTGGATTACATGGGTTTGATGATTTTTCCATTTTAGAAGGTTTAGAAGTTGTTTGTCCAGCTCATTGTACAAAACATAAAAAGAAAATATATGAGTTGTTTCCAAAAATCAGTGTTGAATGTGGTATAGGGAAAATAATTGAAATTTAGGTAAAAACATGGGTAATGATGATATAAAAAAATGGCTGGATCGAATGGGCGAAATTTTTCTGATAGACATTGGTATTAAACAGAAACAAACAGTCTTGGATTTAGGCTGTGGAGTAGGCAATTATGCAATTCCAACCGCAGGAATAGTTGGAAAGAGCGGAAAGGTTTATGCTATTGATAAAAACAGGGAACCTCTGGATGAATTGATGCATAGAATTAAAGAGAGGGGATTAGAAAACATTGAAATAGTAAAGGTATCAGAAGAATCTGATCTGCCCTTACAAGATG
>DAOWIZ010000016.1 GCA_030640585.1 Thermoplasmata archaeon | reverse complement strand
TTTTTGGGTTAACAGTTGTTGGATTTCCCCGGCTTCGTTTTACAAAAAATGGTAACTTTATAAGAGGATGGATGTATGCCTTGGTAATTTCATTTCTTTTTGCTCTTGTTACAAACGGTAGAATTGAACATTTCAGACATTTTGAATATATGATGGCGCCTATTTCAATTATTGCCATATATGGACTGGGACGGCTCTTTAAAGACCTTCATTTTGAGTTTATATGGGGTCGCAACTTCAAATTAACGAGTCATAAAATAATGAGTTATAAAAAATTCATTTATGTTGGTTTCATTGCACTACTTGTAAGTGCCAATGCAACAACGGTTTATCCTGGACACACTGCTATGAACATGGGATATAAAGTAATAACAGAAGAAGATCTCAGTGCCACAGAATGGATCTCAAGTAACATTCCATGTAATAATACAGTATTTGCATCAGATCATAGAATAGAACGCATGCTAGAGGCAGCAGGATATAACACCACAAAAAATAAGGCATCCCTCATCTGGACAGAAGTAAATTTATCGGAATATATTTCTCATTTAGATAGCGAAACTTATGAATTTAAAGTAACACATGTAGTTATTGATGATGTAATGAGAGAGAAATATGTTCAAAAACAAGATAAAAAAACAGTGTTTGATTATATGACTAATGGATCTTATGAAAAATTTTTTTCACCGCCATTTTCTCTACTTTATCGCAATGAAACACTTAATAAAAATAACGAAACTATACATTGGACAGAAGTATATGCAGTAGATTGGACATATATTGACAATTATATTTATGATTAAACAGAAGAGTTGTACAAAACATTGATTAAGTAAAAATTGATTTCCCGCAAAAAAAAGTGTTACAAATGAACGAGCAAAAAAAATTAATCCTACAAAGAGACTGGGACGTACTACTAATAATCGATACATGTCGTTATGATTTTTTTGAAGAAACATATAAAGAGATCTTTGGCAACACAGGAAAACTAAGAAAAATAATTTCACCTGCCACTTGGACAGGTGCATGGGTTGCAGAAATATTCCATGGAGAAAAATTGGATGATACAATATTTATTTCAGCACATAAATGGTTAAATTCAAAAGGACCAAGTAGTGAACAAGTCCGAGTTTTTTCTGAGAGACTGAAATATGGTAAAATGATACGAGAACTAGATGCAACGAAAATCTTCAAAGACATCGTTGATGTCTGGAGTTTTGGATACGACGAAAAAATAAGAGCAATATGCCCCAACATCATGACCAATGAAACAATTAAAACAATTGAAAAAAACCCTGAAAACCGTGTTATAACTCAGTATTTCCAGATACATGATCCATATCTATATTATGCAAATGATCGGCCAAAGAAAGTAAAAAAAATAAGTTTTGAAAACCTTCAGATTTTTTTAGGTAACGTAATTAGTGATGAGGTTCTATGCAAACTCAGAGAGATGACAGGGCGACTACCAGTAAATGCTTTATCGTATTATTACCTCAAATATGGCAAGGAAGGACTTAGAAAAGGCTATCGGGAAGATTTGAAGATGATGCTTAATTATGCTAAAAAAATAGTAGATAAATTCCCCGATAAAAAAGTAGTAATAACATCAGATCATGGAGAACGACTTGGTGAAGGAGGAGACTTTGGACATAGTGGTCAACATGATAAGGTAGTAATAGAAGTACCATGGTTTGAGATACCTCCAAGAAAAAAATAATACAAAAAAATCATTTGAAAAGATAAGGACTTAAAGAAGAAGCAATTGTTGAAGGAGATGCGAAAACATCAGTTGCAAAATATTGATACCAACCACAACGCCGGGTACAATCTTTCATGTCTTGTCTTGCTTTTTTTGCTTCATCTGTTTTTACAAAATCCATAAATGAACCCTCAGTGAAATTATAGATTCTTTTACCAACAGTTCTACAAGGATAAAACAAGCCACCATCAGAGTCTATAATAATTGAAGATGCCGAACAACCATGGGTTTTATTGATATTATCCAGAAATCCTTTTGGCGTTGTAATAGTATATTTATATTTCTTCTTAAGACGTATGATCTCATCACGGAATTTCGCAGGATCAGGATAGTAATCATCTGTCCCATCCAGATGACATGCAGGCATTACAACAGTTCTTGCCCCTACATTAAAAACTCTTTTAACTTTTTCTTCAAGAGCACTCATTGTATCTTTTGTAACAACAATCTGAATGCATATCTCAGGACCATAACTCTGAAACTCCTCAAGTCGCTCAAAAAACTCCAAATTATCATGACCCTCATCAATACTTATGTGAAGATAATCGATATTTTTACCATATTCTTCCATAGGTCTTTTATCAAGAAGATGGCCATTTGTAGTAAAAAACAGATAAAATGGTTTTTTATAAGCATATTCAAGAATTTCACCGAGATCCTTTCTCATTAGAGGGTCACCTCCTTCAAGACTGAGAAGTGTAATGCTAGAGTCGCCAAGATCATCTAAAACTTTGAAGACATCATCTGTTTTTAGATCTGGTGTATCTTCCATCCATACATTACAGAAACTACATCTCAGGTTACATTTATGAGTAACCTTATATGAAGCATAAAATGGATAAATGCATTCTCCAGCAAGTTGATTTGAAAATGCATAACTCATTGTTTTCAAATATTTTTTTAATGGTAGTTTTTTCATATAATTCACAAATTAATTTCTCGACAATAGTTTTTTACAGATAAGGTTTTTTGTTTGTTTCACCATAAAATCTATATTTTTATACATTTTGTTGAAATAAACGTAAGAAAAATAAATCATCCCAATATTGACACATTTGTGAATGAAAAAATAGAAAGCTCTAAAGAAACAAAAATCTACATCATAGTAAGCCTTACAATAAGCATAACATTTATTGCTCTTATTTTGAAATTCACTATTAAACCAGAGGAAATAAGTCAAATTTTACAACATAATATTAGATATGAATTTCTTATCGCAGCAATATTTGTACATATACTAACCTGGTTTATTTGGGGGGCACGTCTAAAAATTGTAAGCAACGCTATTGACAAAAATTTAAACATTAGTTTATGGAAATCAACAAAAATAGTGATAGCAAACCTTTTCCTCGCATGCATTACTCCTTCAATGGCAGGTGGGGAACCAATAAGAATCCATCTTCTAAAAGAAGAAGGCATGAGCATAGGCGGAGCAACAGCAGCAACTCTTGGTGAACGATTAATTGATGCGATATTTATCCTCATTTGTGTTCCAATTGCTTTTTTTGTTTTTCAGGATCACATAGAAGACTATAGGATAAAACTCGGAGTAATAATAGGTATTATTGTTTTCTTAGTTGGACTATCACTATTTGCATATGCAATAAAAAGACCTAAAAAAATCAAGTCTCTTTTGATCTCGCTAAATAAAAAGTTTAGTAAATCTTCAAAAAAAGGAGAAGGTGAAGGGAAATTTGTACATAAAATAAATCGAGAGGTTGACAATTTCCACAACAGCATGCTTTTTTTCCTTGAAGAAAGCAAAAAGACTTTTGTCATTGGGGGAATTCTTACAGTTTTGCTTTGGTCAACATCATTTATGGTGGCATCCTTGATTCTTCTAGGATTAGGACTACCTCCTTTTCTTATTGAGTCATATGCCGCTCAAGTTTTGTTATTGGTAATTGTTATGCTACCGACTCTACCAGGTAGTGCAGGTGTGACTGAATTTGGTGTTTATGGGCTCTATGTAGTATTACTTGAGCCCATAGGAGCAGGTGCACTTATCGGAGTCTTTGTACTACTATATAGACTTGCTACATACTATACAAACCTAATTGCTGGATCTATTTTCCAATATAGGATATTTAAATCAGTTGCATCATTTTCACTTGACACAATTAAAAAACAAGAGAAAAACTAACTTTTCCAGTGGTCGTCACATTTTAATAATAGATATATATTCAGCCATTTCTATGAAACAGACAGAAAAATGTATTTCATGCGGAAAAGGATTACTAAAACAAGGATCTACGACGTTTCAATGCCCAACATGCGATGAAGTCATTGGAAGATGTGCTAATTGTAGAGAACAGAGCGTGAAATATACTTGTACAAAATGTGGATTCATAGGACCATAAAGGAGGGGGCAAGTAATGGGAGACGTTGTAGGCTTAATTCAAATAATGCCAACAGAAGTATTAGATGATAGCAAATTAAACCAGTTAATGGATGATATCAAAGCAATTGTTAAACCACCTGCAAAAATAGGAAACATTCAAATTAAAAATGTTGCTTTTGGACTTAGAGGAATTAATTTAACCGTTGTAATTCCAGATAAAGCAGGTCAAGGTGGATTTGATCCAATTGCTGAAGAAATATCAAAAATGGATTTAATAGAATCTGCAGAAGTAACAGACGTTGGATTACTATAAAAAAATCCTTTAATTTTTTTCTCTTTGTCTTTTTTTTATTTAAAGAAAAGATTCTAAGCAGCTTTAAGAACTATTTTTTTACCATGTTCTGAAAAATTTCTCAAAGCCTGAGTACCTATTTCTGTTGGGTAATAAACAGGATAAGCAGAGTTACTAGTATCACCATCGATAAGTTCTGCCATATACATTTTTTTAATATGCCATTTTACTGTATGATGATTAAGATTTAGGGCATGAGCAATTTCAAGTAAATGTTTACCAGGGTTATCCTGTAAATAAAGCATAATATCACGTGCATTCTGATTACGTAAAATAGCCTCAGCTATTGCTTCTTTACGTGCCTCAATACCACCCTCAACAAGATAATAAATCCTTTTTCCACCAATAGAACGACTGCGAACAAGGTTAGTTTGCTCTAGTTTACGAAGATGCCAAGCCGCATTACTAGGTTTTAAATCCAATTCCCGGGCAATCTCACGTAGATGTGAACCCGGGTAGTCATCAATATATTGATAAAGATTTTTTCTAACCTCAGTATCTAACACGTTTTCCGGTGTAACATATTTTATACCACCTGCAAAAGCAAAAGTCAAAATAGTTATAATTGCTGCAACAGCAACAGCAATAGATATACCAATAGTAGGCATATCAAAACTAACATCATCAGCTGCCGCTGTTCCAGAAACAAAAAACAAAATTAAAAAAGAAATAACTAAACCTATCATTATTCTACTGCGAATTTGCATCTCTTCATCCCATCCTCACGATGTTTTGCATCCCTAATAGTGCAGATAACAAAACATGTTAAAGCTTAAAAAGTTTACTTATGAGCAAAAAAACCAACTATTTGATCTTTTTTATTTTCAATTCTTACAAAACCAAAACGTTCAAACTGAACAATTTCACCGGTTTTAATGCAATCTACTGCTTTTTCAGCAAAACCAGTGATTTTTTCTAAACTACTTGGGTCAAATCTTTCTTTTTTAAACAAAAGATGAGGTACAAAAACATTCATATTTATATAGTCATCAGTAGTCCATTGGATCTTAGCAGAACTTGGTATGAGTTCATCACCAGCATACTCTGCTTTTACCTCATTGTTTTTACTAGTGATTCTGACATTAAACAAGTCTTTCAATCTGAAAACATCCCCAATGTTTAACTTATCAATATCTTCTTTTTGGACAAAAAAAGTGTTACCTGTTTTTATTGTTCTACTACCAAGATCTTGATTACTTGGATGAAGGTTTATTGATTTATTCATCGATGTAGCATTCTCAACAACAAGTTTAACAGGGTTTTTTACAAAGAAATAACGCTTTGCAACAGGGTCAATAATTTTACGATTAGCAGATTCAACAAGACCAAATGTAACAGTTGATTCAACCTTGGAAATACCCTGAGACAGTACAAATTGTTTGATAGCCTCAGGCGTTATACCGCGTTTTCTAAGCCCACAAAGAGTTGGTAATCTGATATCATCATAACCACTGACAAGCCCTTGCTCAATAAGTGGTTTAATTTTTCTTTTTGAAACAGGCATACCCTCAATAGAAAGACGAGCAAATTCCATAAGATTTGGTTTACGTAGTTCAAGTTTGTCAAGTAAATAAAAATAACATTCATCACGAAGCTCATACTCTTTTGTACGGAATGGATGAGTCACTCCACTGATACTATCTTCAACGGCTCCTGCGAAATCATAAGTCGGCCAGACACGATACTTATCCCCCTGAAGCGGATGGGGTTTTTCAATAACCCGGAAAAGCGTTGGATCACGCATCGCAGTATTGACACAGGTCATATCCGCCTTAAGTCTTAGAACACAACCATGCATCGAAGAAGAAATCATCTCATGCCAGGCATCTAAATTCTCCCCAAAAGAACACACCCTGCATTTGCATTCTTTGCCATGAAAACGGCCATCTTTTACAACATCAGGTTGGCAATTGCAAACATATGCATCACCCTGTTGTATTAGCTGCTCGGCGAGTTTATAATGTTTTTTAAGATTATTAGAAGTACAATACTCTTCATCCCACTTGATTCCAAGCCACCTTAGGTCTTCTTTTTGTA
>DAOWIZ010000039.1 GCA_030640585.1 Thermoplasmata archaeon | reverse complement strand
CAGAAATATATGTTGATAATACCACCAGCTGGACATCCCCAGATGTTATTTCAAATGGTGTCCACACCTTTTATGTAAAAGCAGAAGGTACTGATGGTACAACAAGCAATTATGCCTCAATCACATTTTCAATTGATACCATATTTATAGATGCAGATGATGATGGATGGTCAGACTCAGATGAACAAAAATATGGTACCGATCCAAATAATCCAAATAACTATCCATTAGACACCGATGGTGATGGTATACCTAACTCTGTTGATACTGATGATGATAGCGATGGTTACAGTGACGATATGGAACAATCATATGGAACAAATCCTCTTAACCTAGATGATCATCCACTTGATACCGACAATGATGGCGTACCAGACGAGGATTCACCTGATGGAAAATACACTGGAGATATTGATGATGACGATGATAATTTAATCGATACTATAGAAACTCGTCTTGGATCAAATCCAAAAGATGAATCAGACGTAAAGAAAATCTATATCACTGGAGAAGCGTACTATCTTGTCGATACATCTCAGAATGGAATCTATGATATTCTCTATAATCCAACCAGTGATACAACAACAGCGGTAGAAAAACAAGGTGAAACCTATCTCATCGACAAAAATGGAGATGCCATCTGGGATTACACCTATAATATTGCAGATGGATCAATATCTACTCATGAAAAAGAACAATTCATCATATGGATATTCCTATTCTTAACAATAATAATATTTATCATATCCTCTATCTTTTTGTATTATCGTAGATATCAACCTAGAAGAGTTCATAAAATACCTAAACGCTTTAAAATCCCATTTGAAAGACCATCAATTAGAAAAAAACATTTGAAAGACTATGCAGGTGATCAAGATGCTGCAGCAATGATCGATCAAACAAAAATATTGCTCCAAAATATACAACAGGATGTTATAAAATATATGGATAAACTTAGTCAGATAGAAGATCAAATTGCAATAACTCCAATAAGTAAAGACAAAGATATAACAATTCCTCAAGAAGAAGAGATTGTTGAATTAGATGATACTCCCGATATAACAAAACCAGAGTTAAAAGAAACATTTTCTAAAGATATTGAAACAAAGATAGATGAAATGTTATTAAATGAGGTAGAAAAAAAAGTAGATAATCTTTTATCAGAACTTGATAAAAAGGATAAAAACCAAATAAAATAAATTTTAATGTGGAAGAAACAATGAATATAAAAAAAACACTTACAATAATAGCACTGCTATTATTCCCACTAATTTTTTCTACAATAACCTCTGCAGATATATCTGTTCAACCCCTTGAAATATCAATCAACATGGACAATGATTTCATAAATGGAAACACATCAAAAAAAATCACAATAACAAACAATAATGACTACAATTTTAATGTTACATGGTACAAAGAACATCCAAATCCTATCTCATATATAAGACCAAATAGAACAAACATATCTGATTTATCCTGGATAGATGTAGAACCAAAATGGATAATTATCCCACCGAAAGAAAAAGGAGAATTCTACATTTATCTTAACATACCAAATGTTGATGAAAACCTTGGACAACATTGGGAGACATGGGTAACCTTTAAAAAAGGCGAACGCACAGGTTCTTTTATCGACAAAGAATATGCTATCAGAGTCTATATAGATACACCTGAAAAAACCACAAATAATGGTATTTCTTCAATTACTGTGGAAGATCAAATCAAAATACCATTACAAGACGTTGCCATTGCATTAATTGCAATTGCTTTAATAACTACATTAACTGCTTTTTTTCTTAAAAAGAAAAAAACAAAGATATAACACTACCTGCTATACTATATTTCATCCAATGTTTTCTTTATCTTTCTTCCGAAATCTTCAATACCTGCTTCATTTGAAATTTTCATATCTGCTAAATCTATGACTTTTCCAAGACCCCAACCAAGTTCTCGTTTATCTCTTTCTTTTATAAGGTTTATATCCTGACTGTCATCTTCCCGGCCACGGTTCATAGCACGCTGATACCGTATTTCATCTGAAACTGTTATTGCGATAACAATGAAATTTTGTCCTAGTTCTTTTTTAAAAGTATCAATCTCTTCAACGTTACGGATTCCATCGATGATTAAAACACCTAAGGGGCCCATCGTTTTTATTTTTTCAAGAGTTCTTTTAGCCCATATGTTTTTTCCATGTTTTTGCCGCATCTTATTTGCAACAGATCCTACGTTTTCATCACAAAGTTCAAGATCACGTGATCTAACCTCATCCCAGACCATATCACCCATGCGAATAACAGGTATTTCTTTGTCTTTTGCAATTTTAACTGCATCGCTTTTTCCTGAAAAAGGCATACCTGCAAATGCTATAATTTTCAAACCTTATCCACCTAAATAAATAAGTATAGTGCAGGGGGAGCGATTCGAACGCTCGAAGACCTACGTCACAGGGTCCTAAGCCCTGCCCCTTTGACCGCTCGGGTACCCCTGCAGTATCAGAAATGCTAATATAGATATCACTCAAAAATCTTTTTGTGTAAAAAAACTAATTTTTCACTTTTTTGTTTCAAATATTATAGTAAATCATGGAATATTTTTACTGGCAAGTTACGACAAAGTATATTTTAGTAAAATACAAAATCAAAATATAGTATATTTTAGTAAAATATATATACCATAAGGACCATATATTGACACATGGATAAAACAATATTAAGTCAATTAATTATGGAACAAAGAAAAATCTTTGAAAAAAATATCCATATAGTTAATAGAGATCTTTCTAAGAATATCATATCATCTCCTAAAATAATAGTAATAACAGGTGTAAGAAGATGCGGTAAGTCGACATTGTTAAGACAGTTATCAAAACATTATAAAAATTATAGCTATATTAACTTCGAAGATGAACGATTATTAGATTTTACCTATCGTGATTTTAATAATTTATTAGAAATATTTCTTAGTTTTGACCCCAAAAGCAAAACATTTTTCTTTGATGAAATCCAGGTAATTGAGGGATGGGAGAAATTTACAAGACGTTTGTTTACAGAAGGATATAAGATATTTGTTACAGGTTCAAATGCGACTCTATTGAGTTCAGAAATTGCAACAAGCCTTACCGGAAGAAATTTAAGAATTGAATTATATCCTTTTAGTTTAAAAGAATATCTTTTGTTTTCTAAATTTGAACTTAAAAAAGTTTTTACGACAGAAGAAAAAGCAATTCTTTCACAACATATTAAAGATTATCTATATTTTGGTGGATTTCCAGAAATTGCAAAATCAAAAGATTTCGAAGAATTAAATCAAATCTATCGAGATATAATAATAAAAGATTTGCTGGTTAGATTCAAAATACGAGATCAAAAAGATTTTAGAGAACTTTCTTTGTTTCTTCTCAGCAATATAAGTAAAAAAATAAGTTATAATAATCTCAAAAACCTCCTAGAATTCAGCAATACTTCAAAAGTTAAAAATTATGTCGATTTCCTTAGAGAAGCATATTTATTTTTTACTATAAATAAGTATGATCCATCTATAAAAAAACAAATTGTAAATGATAAAAAAGTATATGCAGTTGACACGGGATTGGTAAATTCATCGTCTTTTCAATTTAGTGAAAACAGAGGAAGTATTTTAAAAAATGCAGTTTTTTTAGAATTAAAAAGAAGACATGAGGAAATTTTTTATTTTGAAGAGAAAAAAGAATGTGACTTTTTGGTTAAATCTGGCAGAGATATTACTCAGGCAATTCAAGTCACCGATAATCTATCTGATCCATCAACAAGAAAGAGAGAACTTGAAGGGTTAAAATTTGCAATGAATAAGTTTAATTTAGATAAAGGAACTATTATCACTTTTGATACGGAAGAAACCATTATAGAAGATAGTAAGAAAATACACGTTATTCCTTATTGGAAATGGCTATTGGAATAAGTGCTCCCACCAGGATTTGAATGTGTCAGAAGGAAGAATTTTAGGAGAGTTTTTCAAATTAAAAATAAAGTCTTATGTTAGTTTAACTCTATTTAGATCATGGAATGAGTCTTAACTCTAAAAAACTAATTTTTATGATTTTTTTTATTTGTTTAGTAGTTTACGTTCGCCATATTTTGCATAACAATCAGAACAATACTGACGTGCAATCAAGGAGTGAACATGCTCTTTAACTCCTTCTTCAAGATGATATGCGTTACCAACTGGTATCTCATTATTACAGTTTGTACAAACCCTTGGAAATTTCGCTACTTTCTTAATAAGTCGGGTTTCAATTTCCATATATATTATAACCTCCCTGACATCTTTATTTATAATGGGCTTTATAATATTTTTCTTCATTTTTCAGTTTACTACTTTGAAGATATGTATTAACTTTAAGTAATAGAAACGTTATTCACCAAAAAATAATTAGAATATGGGGCGGAGTTGCTACCCATCATAGCGAACAATAAACAAAATTTGTTTGTTGTCTATAAGGGTGGGGTAGCCAGGAGATCCCGACGGGCCCATAACCCGTAGATCAGTGGTTCAAATCCACTCCCCGCTACTCTTTTTTCGTTCTAGCACCAGGTTTATAAGTCTACAGTTTTTCCCTATAGTCTTGTGAAAAGGGGACATAGAGAGAGATTTTGGGAAGTTGACTTCATACGAGGAATAGCAATCGTTATGGTGATTTTCTTTCATATTCTTATCGATTTCAACTTTTTTAATATCTATAAAATCAATGTTTTTTCAGGTGTTTTGTTACCCATCGCATACGCCGTTGCCACCACATTTCTTTTGCTTGTTGGTCTTTCATTGACACTTAACTTTTCAAGAATCAAGAATGTTCTAACAAAAAAAGATGCGTATGTACGAATTCTTCTCAACGGACTGAAAATTTTTGGAATCGGACTCTTGGTCACTCTTGCTACATGGCTTTATTTAGGTGAAGGTTTCATCATCTTTGGAGTGCTCCATTGTATCGGTATATCGATCATTTTTTCTATTCCGTTTCTAAAGTTTCGTGTACAAAATCTCGTTTTAGGATCTGTATTTATTTTCCTTGGACTTTTTCTCAAAACGTTCACCGTTGATTTTTACTGGCTGGCATGGTTAGGATTCAGACCAACTACCTTTTACACAGTTGATTATTATCCTCTGTTACCTTGGTTCGGTGTCGTATTAATTGGTATATTCTTAGGAAACAGTTTGTATCCAGAAGGTAAAAGAAGATATGCTGTAAAAGACCGTTCAAAGGTAAAAGTCGTAAGATTTTTCTGTTTTCTAGGTAGGCATACCTTGATTGTCTATCTCATTCATCAACCAATAATCGTCGGAATTCTCCATCTCCTGTTTCCAGGGATTTCAATATTTTAATCCAAGGGTTGGAACTTCAACACCACTTCCTTTTTCAATTCTCCCGACAACTTTGACGTCAACAGAAGTATGTTTGTTAAGAATCCTAAGGGTTTTATCTACGTCTTTCTGTGATACAATCACGGCAAATCCCATTCCCATGTTGAAAGTCTGATACATTTCTTTATCATCGATGTTGCCGTTTTCTTGGAGGAATTTGAAAATGTCCTGCGGTTCAAACAAGTCATCAATTACAAATTTTACATTTTTATTTAGCCTTGGAAGGTTACGTAGCCCGCCTCCTGTGATATGTGCAAGGCCATGAGGTTTTATTTTTTTCAAAAGTTCTACGGTCTCTTTGACATATATTCTTGTAGGTGCAAGAAGTATTTCTCCAACTGTTTTGCCTTTATACAAATCATCTGGGAACTTATCTTCATAAAACAAGTTAGCATGTTGAACAACTTTTCTGGCAAGGGTATATCCGTTACTATGAATGCCGCTGCTAGATAAACCGATAATTATATCACCTGGTTTTATTTTTTCACCAGTTATAATTTCACTTTTTTTTACATATGCAAGGCATGTTCCAGCGAGATCAAAACCATTGATAACCTCTGGAAGAGATGCAGTCTCTCCGCCTATAATTGATATATTTGAGAGTTCTGCTCCCTTTCCTAGTCCTTTTCCTATTTCTTTTGTAATTTCTGGTTTTGGATCATTTATTGCGAGATAGTCAACAAAAGCAAGCGGCTCTGCTCCAACACATATGGCATCGTTTACATTCATTGCAATACAGTCAATACCAACTGTGTCGTATTTTTTAATTTCAGATGCTATTTTTACTTTGCTGCCAACACCATCAGTACACATTACTAGTGCATATTCTCCAAACTCTATCATACCTGCATAATGTCCACCGAGGGGTTTGCCTATGCCCTTTCTCTGTGATTTGATACTTGAAAGTATTCCCTTTATTGCTTTTTCTTCTTTGAGTATATCTACGCCGCTTTCTGCATAGGTCATTTTTTTCAAATTTTATCGCCCCATTATTTTTGTTACAGTGGCAGAAACACTATTGTTGTAATAAAGTTTTTTAGAGGCTGTGATTTTGTAGTGCTGAATTTGTTTTGGATTGTTGTATTGAGAAAAGATCGTATTTTCTTGAAAATAAATGATATAACTACTTTTATGGTAACAGTTGTTAAATAAAGCTTTTAAATAGTAAGTAACAAAGTTAGTTATGGAGTATAGTTATGGATAAAAAAATCATAGCATTAATACTAGTCATCTCAATTGTAATTCCGTTGTTTTCTGGGTGTTTAGGAGGAAAAGGCGGTGTCAACGATAGCCCTATCGTTGAAATAACATATCCATATGATGGTAAGATTGTTTCTAGTATTGTTATGATAAGTGGTACTGCTTCTGATCCTGATGGTGATGATACACTTGACTGTGTGGAAGTCATGATAGATGATAGTGGTGAATGGTTATCTGCTGAGGGTACTACTAAATGGAGTTTTGATTGGAATGTCTATGATCTTGAAAGCGGGTTGTATAACATTAAAGTTCGTGCAAGTGACAGTTTTCTTTATTCGGAAATTGATGAAATAACTGTGCGTGTTGACAACCCAGAATCTGTGGAATCAGATTCTCATAAATGGGCATTGTTTGTCGCATGTGCTAATTTTCCAGAGGATAATGAGAGTAAACTTGGAAATGGTGGTCTTAACCTTGCAGAAGAAATGACTAAATATCTAGTTGAAAGATGCGATTATCCAACGTCTAACATTATTGTATTGTTTGATGATGGATGGATAAGAAGTGATAATGGTTTTGGTGAACGCGTTCAAACATTACAAGAGCGGCATCATGAATATGATATAACCTATGGTGGCGCATCGAAACATAACTTGGTTTCAGCAGTTGATTATATCGCTAAGGCGTCAAATGAATTTGATGATAGTGAGGTTTTCATCTGGTTGTTCAGTCATGGTGCTGGTGAAGAAAATGAGCGAGCTGGTGGTAAAATTCTTGAGACTAGTAAGATTTTCTTATGGAATTCAGAGCTTGTTGATAACGAGTTAGGAGATATTTTATATGGTATCAAATCTAAAGAAACATGTGTCATTATTGATGCATGTTATAGTGGTGGTTTTGCAGATAAAACAATTTACAATCTTCCAACGCTTTTTCTTTTGAGATCAACTATACCAAAACCCGGTCGTGTTGTAATATCTGGCGCGAGTAAATATCGTGTGGGTTATACCAGTACAACCAATGGGCCATTGTTTTCCATGATTTGGTTTGAAGGAATTAAAACAGGTGTAGCTGATGGTTTCAGACCAGGAATATTTGATATGGGGCGTCCTACAAAACTTAAAATGTTCAAAGATGGAAAAGTTTCTGTTGAAGAAGCATTCTATTATGCACGTTATGTTCTAGAAAATGTTGAATCTTTCAAGGATTATAACAGGATGGAACCTCAGATTAATGATAGATATCCTGGTCGTATTCTAAACAGTAAAGGACTTATATTTGGATGAATAACATTTAAAACCCTTTTTTCTTTTAGAAATATCTGCAAAATGAAACATGAGGCAAGTTTTTGGAAACCACTTGATGGTAAAAAGGTTCAATGCAATCTTTGTGTACATAGCTGTAAAATAAATGAAAATGGTTTTGGAATATGTGGTGTTCGACAAAACATCGATGGAAAACTTTTCACATTAATCTATGGGTCATGTTCATCTATGGCTGTTGATCCTATTGAAAAAAAACCATTGTATCATTTTCATCCTGGTACAAGTGTGTTTTCATTGGGAACAATCGGATGTAATCTTAAATGTAGACATTGTCAAAACAATAGTATTTCTACAGCGGGAGTAGATTTTCCTCATATGAAAGAATTTACTCCAGAGCAAACAGTTGAGTTAATACAAGAAAAACGTTGTCAGGGTATTGCTTGGACGTATAATGAGCCAACTATTTGGCATGAGTTTGCATATGATACTTCAAAACTTGTAAAAAGACATGGTTTATACACAGTTTATGTCAGCAATGGATTTATCCAAGAAGATCCTCTCAGAGAAATCTCTCCATATCTTGATGCAATAAATGTTGATGTAAAAGCGTTTACAGATAATTTTTATAAAAAAGTGTGTAAAGCACGTTTGGAACCTGTTCTTAGGACTTGCGAACTTGTAAAAGAACTAGGTATACATCTAGAGGTTACATATTTAGTGATACCAACATATAATGATTCAACCGATGAAATAACAAGGTTCTGCAACTGGGTTGTTGAAACACTCGGTAAAGATGTACCGGTTCATTTTTCTCGTTTTCACCCTGATTATATGATGACAGATGTCCCAATTACGCCTATTGAAACGCTTCAGATGGCTTATAATATTGCAAAAAAAACAGGGGTTTTATATCCATATATTGGAAATGTGCCATACGGTAGTTATGAAAATACTATTTGTCCAACATGTGGTAATCTCTGTATTGAGCGATATGGTTATTCAGTTGATCAAAGCGGTATGAAAAATGGTAAATGTGTAAATTGTGATGCTAAGATAAACTTAGTGCTTTAAAATTATAAAATATAGTAAATTTAAAGTACCATATATGTCACTTACTCCTTTTATATTTATAAATATGTTGAATAAAGGAAAAACTTAATAAAGGGGTAAACATACTTATATTAATAGAAAAATAAAAGTAACATATGACTTAATAAGGTGAACGAAACATGAATTTGAAAAAAACTGATAAAATAATAGCAGGAGTAGCTGTACTTGTACTTATAGTAGCTGCAATAGGAATAATATTTTATACTACATATGAAGGCGATGAATCTATAGATGAAACACCATCTACCAATAAATATGATGTGACTTGGGAGTTCAATAATAAAACAATAACTTTTGATGGATATGCAGGAACAGACTCAACATATAAAGAGTCACTTTTAATAAATGCCCAATCAGGTAGTGTACTTACTGGTGTTAACGTTAAAGTCGATTGGACAGATGATAAAACATATAATCTCTTATTTATATTAAGAAATCAGAAGAGAGGTTTAGATACGCTCACTGCAGAATTTACATATGTTGGCTCAACAGAAACCCTTGTAAGCACTGGTGAAGGAACTGATGAAGAAGTATCTTTCAGTATCAATAGTAAACCAGCAGATGACTATGTTGAAGCAGACAGCATGAGTGATGTTGCCGATATGATATATGCAGAATACGGTGATCTATCAGATGCAACAATTGATGCAATAGTCAACGTTGAGCGCGGTGAAAAAATGTACCGTCTTCTAAGATTCCTTCTTGATAAAGGTAACAACTTCGAAATAGAAGTTGAATATGAGTACTACACATATTCTATAGAACAAATAGAATCCGAAGATAACGATGACACCGAAGAGGATGTTTTACCATCTGGTGCTGCTGGTCTTGGTGAATACCGCAAAATGGTAAGTAACGGTAGAGGCTGGATTTAAAACAATTTGTATAAAATAATTTAGTACTCTATAGACAATAACAAACTCAGGGCTTTTAAAACGCCCTATTTTTTATTATTTTTTTAAACCATTACATTACAAGATTTTTTTATATTTTAAATCGAAGTAACGCTCCAATACCACCCATTCCATCTATTTTTTTACCTGCTTCATGCATTGTGTTAATAATTGTAAACTCGCTATTGTTCTGTTTAGCAAGTCTTAATAGATCTTCACCTTTTTTAGTACGAACCACAATATCTGTAACTAGTAATCGCTCCACTGCTCCATTCATTAATGCATTACGTACTTCTTGTTCCCCGTAGGCTACAAGTCCATCTTTTCTTATTTCTTCAAATAGTTTTTCAACAAGACTTGTTTCGAAAACTACTCGGTTTTCTTTAGTTATTTGTTCAATTATGCCTAATTTAATTGCTTCTTGTACGCCGTTCATACCTGCTGTGCCTGTTCCATGGACAATGCATTTTTTAAACATCTCCGATTCTTTGTCACGTCCCTTTTTAACAAAGTGTTCTTTTGCAAAACCTGGGCCAACAACAACAAGAGACGAATCCGGTGTTTTATTAGTACATACAACACTTAGGATTTCCCCAAAATAATCGTTCTCAGTATCTTTGCTTTCATACATTTTACCAGAGCGTTTCGAGTCAATATCTGCTATCCACTGTATACCACTCTGGCGGAGTACTGCAACTGTAGCAGTATCCTCGTCAAGGCTTACAAAAGTAAGTATTGGTTCGCTACGTTGTCGTACTGCCTCATCAATACGCTGTAGTTGATAATGTTTCCATTCTTTTTTTACAATAGAAAGACTATCCATTTTATCCGCAGTAATATTAAGCGTGTGAAACGATCCAAGATCCTGAGGTCCTTCCTCGATTGTACCATGAATGCGAAGTCTATCAGAAAACTCATGAAACTTTATCTCAGATACACGAATTCCTAGTTTCATACGTTTTTTTTCTGATTTTTTAGAACGAATTTTATCATCCTTTTGTTCATCAGTACGAAAAGTAACAGCACGTACAAGGTCTTCCTCTTCTACAATGTTGTACAGATGCCATATATCATCCAGGTTTTCTGCAACAAGTTTAATCTCACCATGTTTTAAATCCTTAAAGATAACCTTCATAACTCTACACCCACTGATTTAACCACTGTTACTCCACCTGGTGGAAGAGTCCTGTCAACATTATCAACACCAATATCAAATGCTTTACCTAGTTTATGAGCAATATCATTTTTTTTCATGCCACCTGGTACAAGAACAACATATCTATCTGTATGTTTTTTAACAGCGTCCACTGGACCGCACATAACCTTTGCAGTATCCTCAATGTTGACTAGTCCAACAGCAACTTCCAGTTTACACCTATAATAATTACGTTTCCCACGGATAATAAAACCACCACGGGGGACAAACTCTCCACTCCGGGCAGTTTTACTAACCTGCTCAGGTAAAACCCAGTAGGATTGTGCCTCTGCAAACTGTTTCCATGCTTTTGAAAAAGATGCAGCAAAAACACACGCCTCAGATAGCGTCTGCTCAGAAATAGGAACAGGTTTGTTACTAACATCTTTGCTTTTAATGATTATACTAGGAGCCCCCTGAATATCCGCATGAGCATAACGATCACCTTCCTTTAGGTATTTTTTAACAATTAGATCATTGGTTTTTGCATCACGTCCACCAACAACCAAGTTTCCCTCACTGGAAATAAACCATCGATAACGTTCAAACCAGAATTGTTTCTCTTTTTTCACAGGTTTAATTTTTTCTTGTTCTTCCCGTTCAACTTGTTCTTTCTTTTTTGTCCGTTCAAGATGTTCCTTTGTTATATGAATGGCTTTCTCTGCACCATGAAGTTTACTACGCAATTTCTTGTTATCATCATAACATTTCTCAGCGTTCTCAGAAACAGTTTTCCTAAAATTAAGTCTAACCTTGAAAACAACACCAGAAGCATCTTTTAGATTTACAACAAGCATATTATTTGTTGGATCAAACTTGTCAACAATTTCTATCTGGTTAATTCTTTCAATTTCACTAGTTTTTTCTTTAAGTTCTAAAACTTTGGTGATTTCTATTAGAATATTTTCAATTTCTTGATAATTAAGATAAATCAAGTCACCTTCAATTTTTTTAACTTCAATTTCTTTTTCAAACCTTTTAGCAGTTTCTTCCTGTTGAGCAAGCTGCCGGTCGAGTTTACCCACTAGTTTCTCTATTTTACTTTCCTTTTTCTTTTCTTTTACCTTTTTTTCTCCAATAAACTCCTCAAATCTCCTTGAAAGACTATCTGTTTTTTCAAAATCAACATCCTGGTAACTATCAAATTTAAACGGGAGAACATCAACAACCATGTTTTCTTTTTTCACAACAACAGGTTCAAACTTCTCCTTTTTGAAAACTTCTAAAAACAGTGTTAAAGCATCAAAAGTTTTTGTAATAGTTTCATCATCAATGTTTTCAATTTTTATTTTTTTATCAACACCTGCTTTATTGCATATTTCTTCAGCAATAGGTCCACTAAGATTGATATTGACTGCAAGAGTCCTAACCAAGTCTGCGTTACTTTCTCTAAGGAGTTCTGCAAATCTTTCTTTGTCTAAATCAAACGGATTTATCTGACTAGGTGGCGGAATGTATGGTTCTCTACCTTTTACCTTTCTATGTGCCCAGGACTGCCTGATAAATGGTAATATTATTTTGTTATCAGGATCTACAAGAATGATATTTCCATCTGAAAAAAACTCAACAACAATAGTGTAATCTCCTTCTTTTTTACCAATTTTTAGTTTAAGTATCCGATCAAACTCATGCTGAGTTACTCCTGTTATACGACCATTGAGTAAGTATTTTCTAAGGGTCATTGCAAAAGTACTAGGCTTTGTAGGAGTTTCAAGTTGTTTCTGAGTAGTACAAATAAGTTCGCCGTTTCTAATATAGATGGATTCTTTTTGTTTAGTCTGAATATTTTTAACTTTAATAAGGATCTCGCTACGAGACAACTGATATATTTTTTCAATATAACATCCTATGAGATTCTGAAACTCGGAGGCAATTATATAGATGTCAAATGATGAAAGTTTCCGTTGCATTCTAGCAGAGGCATATATGTTGGGTTATTAAAAAACACTGTCATAAATGGATAAAAGAAAAAAAGAGAGGAGGGGATGGTGGGATGGGATAAGAAGGAATGGGATGTAAACCTGAAAGAGCAAATATTATATGGCAGAGATGCCAGCCGTGCTGACATTTCCCCCGTATTAGGCGTCGTTCTAAAACCAGTAAGGTTGTTCCTTGTTTATATACCTAAAATGGGGTTCATTGAAAGTATTAATTTTGAGACAAAGCCTGATAATACTTTTACCAACCTCTAGAAAGATATTATATTCAGTTAAACCCCTGTGAATTGTAAGATATGTCAAAAACAGGAGTAGCAAACCTACCACTGCATGGTGGTAAAGCACCAAAATGGTTATTCAAAAGAATGGTAAAACTATCAAAAGGAATTGTAGAAATTATTACTTATGAATATAGTAAAGATGAATTTATTAGAAGGCTTTCCGATCCTTTTTGGTTCCAGGCTCTATCTTGTGTATTAGGTTTTGATTTCCATTCTAGTGGTACAACTACTGTTACATGTGGGGCGTTAAAAGAAGCAATAAATCCACAAGATTATGGATTTGCAATAGCTGGTGGAAAAGGAAAAGCATCAAGGAAAACACCTGAACAAATTGAAGAAATCGGAGAAATATTTAATTTTTCAACATCAAAGATTGATGAGTTGAAATATTCAAGTCGTATGGCTGCTAAGGTGGATAACACGGCTGTTCAAGATGGTCATGATCTTTATCATCATGTTTTTTTACTTTCAGAAAGTGGACTTTGGGGTGTTATCCAACAGGGTATGAACTCTGAGACAAGTTATGCCCGTCGTTATCATTGGCTTTCTGAATGTATGAGTAGTTTTGTCTGTGAGCCACACACTGCTATTGTAGCAGATGCCAAACAAGAAAAAATACTTGATATGACCGCAAAACAAAGCAAATCTGCTCAAAAAATCTCTGTTGATCTTGTCAATGACAACCCAAGACATCTTAAAACCGATTGGGCGATGTTAACAAAACATCGTAATCAAAGAACGTTGGATAACTGGATGTCCCCTCAGCAAAATAGTGTATCTATTGAACGTTTAGATATGCCCAGAAGTATAAACTGGAATAAAATGAGAGAAATTTATGATTTTCAACCAAAAAACTATGAGGAACTATTATCGATGCGTAGCGTTGGTCCAAAAACCGTTAGAGCACTTGCATTAATCTCTGATCTTATTTATGGTGAAAAACCATCATGGCATGACTCAGTAGTTCGGTTCACCTTTGCTCATGGTGGAAAAGATGGTGTACCTTTTCCAGTGGATAGAACGGCTATGGATGAATCCACAGAAATCATCCGGTCAGGTATACAACAAGCAAAAATCGGTGAAAAAGAAAGACTTCATGCAATTAGAAGGTTACATAATTTTGTTACAATAAATCAATGATGGGCCTGGCAGGAAACAATCAGTTTCTAAGGGGAAGAAACTTCAAGATGCACCTTATTTTGGTAAGTATTGGAAAACGGAGAGATTTGTTAGACTGGTGAAGACAAAATGGTTTTATTAACGGGAATTATAATCCTGTTCTTCCCTCGTTTTTTGCTATGTTATAACTACTTAGAACAGCCAATAACAAAAATGGCTTTATTCCATCAAAAGAAATATGAATCTCCCATTAAATCTTTTGTACTTCCTTCATATCTAAGCCAAGTAATGACATTTCCAACATTATAAGATGGAATAATTGATCCATGAAAAGCATAACGTGTTTCTTGAGGCATCAAATAATCTGATTCATCCATCACAGTATAATTAGAGATAAAGTAAACATTTATCGATGTATTCCCACTATTTATACTTGACATTTTCATAGGATAAAATGGCTGCTCTGGCTGAAATGTGATTTGCAAGGGTGTTGCAACTCCATCCTGAAGATCATCAGTAGCGTTTTGTATCTCTTCAGGAGTTGTATACATATTAGTTAAGTTAATTTTATTCACAACAAAGTAAAAATCACTTTGATTACAATAATCCTGAAGAACAGGTATGGCTGACAATGGCACAACAAAATCATTATTATTAAGCCAATCAACAAGATTAGTAGCATTAGTTGCCTTTAAAACAGCAACATCATAGATGTCGACCTTTTTTATCTCAATTACTTCAACATCATATAATCCATCACCAGCACCTATTACCATATAATCCATAATAACATAAAAGCCAATCATGAGTGAAAAAATAATTAATATTATCGAAAACAACAGTAGTGGGATGAATAATTTAATTTTTCTTTTTAATAACAGCAATATCAACCCTAATGCACCTATTGCAAAAATAAAAAATGAAATTAAACAAAATTCTATAGGGAAATAATAATCCATACTTTTCCACTCTCCAAAATCAAGAGCAATCTCATAAAATATTTCGATATCCCCTTTATTAACTTCAGGCGTTGAGTTGGAAGGAATAGGAATGATCCAAGCCATGTCAGAAAAATTATCTGAACTAATCTTCGTGGAAATTATCATTGTCTCATTTGTACCGTCCCAAAAAATAGCAGCTTTCTGTTCAGGAAGATATACAACTCCCTCAAAATCAGGGATTAACACTCCTCCATCTGCGCCAACAGATTGAGTGAAGAATAATGATAAAAAAATGGCTATAAGCATAAAAAATAAAATAATTTTCGGTTCCTCTCTCACTATTTTCCCCTTCTTAAATTAAAAAATGAATGTTATAAATGTGTTTATAGATTTTGCTTCCAAAAATTACAATATGAAATAACATAAATTAAGCTACCTAGAAGTGTAAACTAAGTATTCATAGAGCTCCTTTGCATCATCTTCAGTAAACACTATTTCATTGAAATAATCGGGTTCAGTGCCAAGGTGAGCTGTACGTGAATAATATCCAGCATATACTTTAAACCCAAAAATTTGGAAATAAATTCCTTTGTATTTCTGTCCATACTCATTCTCATAATAATTGGTGTAGTAAACTGTTGAACCAACTGGTTCTCCACTTTCATATGTTGTCGTTTCAAAGCCTTCGTTTCCGGCCAATTCCTGCCATTGATTTTCTACTGTCCCTACATCAGATGCATAAATTAATGCAACAACTCTATATCCATCTACTTCTGCGTGATATTTATATTCTGCGTACTCGGTTGTTTCCCCTGACCAAAAATTAGGTTCTTCGTAAATATAGCGGTTTTTAGACCAAATTGGTAAACCTAAAAGATATTCAGGATGAATTTCACCTTCAATTAAATCATTACCTTTAAACCAAATAGCATGGCCACCTTCTAAATATGTTCCATCTGTTTTTAAACAAGCATTATTTGCTGTAGCAATATATTCTTCTCTAAATTCTTCATATTCAAGTCTCATCTCTCGTCCTTCATCTGTTAAATTTCCTTGTTGGAGAGTAGTTGAATATGGCGATTGTTCTAATTCGGTGTCATTTAAGTAAGTTATCAGATCATCTCTCATAGATAAAAAATCTTGTTCAAGCATGTCAACTTCTTTAGGAGTTGGGCAATCTTCAGGTTGATTTATATTTCCATCATAATTATTATTACTATTATTATCATCATCCTCGTTATTACTAAACTCGTTACAACCAGATAGTATGACAGATAAAACCACAATGATAACTATTATTAATTGTAACACTAGTTTTGACACTTATTCATTCTCCATCATAACCTCAATAAAAAGAATAAATATCTTTGTTATAAAAACTTTCATCATTAAAAAATTGGAATATAACTTGATTTTGTCACGTTAGTGAATAACCTTTCTTGATTTTTATATGTCCATGCTTCTTTCAACATTAATAATAGATTGTCTATATGGACATTCGTCTATACTACTAACTTTCAGCATATGAAACATCACAATGCATGTAACAGTCGACAAATCCAAAAAATGCTTATACCAAAATGTTGACTCTTATTAATGGTGTGATTGGATGAAAAAAATAGTATTTATACTGATCTTAATAGTTGTTTTTATTTGTGGTTGTACCTCTAATCACGATCAGAATGATGATAATTTGTATAAAGGAATTGCTTCAGCTGAGATACCCGAACATTGCATTGAATTTAAAGATGATATTTGTGGGTTATTTGATTGTATGGTTGATACCTGTTGGTGTGATGATGCTCATTATCCTTCACCCGTCTTATATGAACCTACAGGTATTGATATAACAAATGAAGAAGATGCAATGAATATTGTGAAGGATTACTTAGAATTGAATAGTTCAGAGTATAAAGAATACAGCAATGTAAAAAGAGCAGTGAAATTAAACAGTGTTTTTTATAATGTTTTCGCAGAAGATGTTGATGAGGATGAAATGACATTTGTTGTAGCGGTCGATGGTACCGTTCTAAAGACTATTTGTGGCGTTTAAATTAGAAGAAACATAAAAAAAAGAAAAGAATATATATGGCTGATTTGATTGAGACTTTTAGGTGAGGAAAAAATGACAGATGATAAATGTTTGAAATGTGGTACTAAAATTCCAAAAGAAGCAAGATTTTGTCCTAGTTGCGGAGCGGTAAAAGCCATAGAAACACCTCAACCAGTGCAGTCCCAGCCAGTACAGCCCCCCATTCAATCTCAACAAATGCAGCCTCAATCAATGCCAAGCCCATCTCGACCAATGTATGAAACGCTTGGGCCACTGTTCTCAAAAAATCTTATCATTATGGGAACATTACTTGGAATCTTGCTTGCCTGGATAGGAACTATTATCGCAACATTTGCTGGAATAAATCTATTACTTGCAAGAGCATCTTTTATCCTAAACAACCTAGGATTTGTCTTTATAGGTCTATTTCTGACAGGGGGCGGAATCATAAACAAGGACATCGATAAATACGTGAGACTTGGGATGATTGTCGGTGGTGCAATTACTTTAGGCATGGGTATCTCCATATAAAGCAATAGTAACATCTATTTCCAACAAAACACCTCTTTTCTCCTTTTTTAAAAGAGATACTTAACAAATAGGTTTTTGTGATACAGCACAGAATATCTTTTGATGTTGTCAAAAAGAAAAAATATGAAGAAATATAAAATTTTCTTCGGTAATCCCATTCGATATTATGTTTTAATCTGGGAGTTCATTTTGTGGCGGTGGAAGTACACCATAGTCGTCTGGATCAGGTTCTGGATATACTACAGTATAAGTTGAGGACCAGGATGCTCCAGAATTTTCAAAGTTACTTGTGCCAGAAGAACTTGCAGTAGATAAACTTCCGCTCCAGGCGTCTTCTTCCCAATACTCAGTACCAGCCAGATCATCTTTAAAGGCCAAATATCTAAGGGTTGCATGCCAAGTAATGGGCTGTGTAGATTCATAGTCACTATCATGGTCAGCATAGTAATGCACCCTGTACTTGTATGTTCCATAAAGATAATCGCCTGAACCTTGATAGTTAGGCAACGTCATTTCTTCTGTGGCATAGTAATGTTCAGGACCATATCCCCAAGTATTGTCAATATCCAGATATGGATTTCCACTTCCTTCATAGCCCTTATTTGAATAATAAATATGACGTCCATCTGTCCCATCAATTGCCGGCTCTAACACATGAAGATCAACATCACTATTATCCTGTCCCCAAGTTAGCGTAAATGTAAGAGAAGCTTCAGATGCAGTGCTTTCTATTGAGTCTCTTAAATATCCAGCCCAACTACTAAATGTATTTTCGTCAGTGGCGAGTATTATCAAATCATTTTCTCCTGCATAAAGCGGAACTTCATGAGAAAACGAACCGCCTGCTACAGGAACTATGAATTTTTGGTTACTAACGAAAAACAGTATGGAGGTAACCTCTTCCTGGCCACCTGTAATGGTTCCTGAGATAGTAGCTGTATTTTCAGTTGTATCTCTAATATCGTCACCGTCTGTGTCTGTTGGAGTCGAACCGCCAGAGTTCAAGTCGGTAAGCGTTACGGTTGGAAATACTGTGTTATCTTCAAATCCATTTTCTGCATAAGTATAAAACTGGTTAAAAGCGTTTAATGGATGAAAGGCTTTGTAACCAAAATGCAAGAAAACATTGTACTGGAAATTACTGGCTGCAGCTGTAGTACCTGAGCTGTAAACACGAGTGAAACCATCCTCATAGGTAAAAAGTATCTGCCTAGTATCGGTTCCTGGTGCTGTTCCTGGATGATTGGGGTCATAGATATCGAAACGGCCATTAGCGTATCTATATGTCATTATAGCATGTCCGCCTACCCAATCTCCGTTGGCAACTTGCTGATAGATTCCAATGAGTTGAGGGGCACCTGTTACAATCATCCCATGTAGCCAACTAATAGCGACATCAGTTGATGTGGGAACCTGTGTTGCAATTTCATGTCTCCAGGTTTGATCCCAAATATCGCATTCTGCCGTATGTGCGCGTGTGGCAAGTTGAATCGCAGTGTCATCATCACGCCATTCATTAAGGTCGCCTTCACGGTATTTCTCATATAATCCAACACCATCACTGGCTTTCTTGTTTGAATAGTAATATTTGGCAAAGCTTACCATTCCCATACATATACCACCAGATTCAAGATAGGAACCATAGTTTGTAATATACCAACCATCGGTTGCAGGTCGAAATCCTGTGTCAACAGCATAATCTATTCCTAATAGTTCATAGGCCGTCATGGAGATTTTGATACCAATGAAACTGGAGAAAGTCCTTGTATAGAACGATATGGTGTGGTCTGTCGAGTCATGAGATAAAAACCCTGCAGAACTCAAAGTATTGCTTTCTTCATCATAGGCATAAAACCGAACTAGTTCATCGGAGGAGATCAAAGCTGGGTTGTATGGAAGGGTTACCTCGATTGCTTTGTCAAAAACTTTATACTTGTCCCAAATCTCTGATCCATCAGTTTCGATGTTAATTATCTTGCTAGCTACAGAAGAACCTTCGGGCAAACCACTAATATTGATAACATCGGCGTAGCTGATACTAAAACCAATGTTATCAGATGTTGCTACTTCCGGTACCTCAATTTTCAATCCATAAAGTGGATTTGAACTATCTGTAACGCTAATTGTTCCACCGCTATAATCAACTGATTGCGAAGTAACTGGTATGTTATCGCCAGTTGTGATGCTTACTTTGTTTACACCTCCGCCATCTTTTCCCCCCATCATAAACCCAACATAAAATACGGCCACAATCAATATTGCTACAACTGCAACAGCTCCTATGACTTTAAGTTTCGATTTGGGTATAAGGGGTGGCGTATATGATGCTGGCATGGGTTTAGATTTAGATATAGTTGGAGGTGGCGGAGGTGGCATAGCTGCAATTTTAGGTTTTGGTGGTTTGGGTTTTTCAATCGTTTCTTTTATTGGCTTCGTAGGTTTTTCTATTGGTTTTTTAGATCCAAATTTCGTACCACATTCAACACAAAATTTTGTTCCTTCAGGGAGTTTAGTTCCACAATTTGTACAAAATTCTTGAGATGGTTTTAGTTTCCCTACTGGTTTTTTAGCTTCAAGTTTTGTACCACAACTTACACAGAATTTAACTCCTGCGGCAAGTTCTGCTCCACAACTAGGACAATATTTACTCATAGTTTGGCTCCACATTCAGGGCAAAACTTTACGTTCGGCTGTAACTCGGCACCGCACTCTGCACAGAATTTATCGCTGGTTTGAGCTGGTGGAGGCGCAGTCTGCTGCACTGGCGGTGGTTGTGGTTGTTTTACAGTTGCAGGCATTGGTGGAGCACTTGGTTGCATCGGTTGAGCAGGCTGAGGTTGATACACATTTTGCTGATACATCGGTTGTTGAGTTATAGGTGTCGTTGGTTTTGATAGAAGAGTTATCTGAATTCCATAGCCGGCAAAAAACAGTATTGTTGGAATTATCATCATATAAAAACCTAAACCAAAGTTTAATCCTGTGAAATTAAATCCCCCATCTAATATTGAATACCCTATATTGAGTATAACGGCAAGAACTATCATTGAAACTACAGATAATATTCCTGCAGTTAGAGCAGTATTGGGTTTGTACCGATCGACGTTTATAATTGAACGAATTCCAACCCCAAGAGCAATCATAACCAACGCAAATGTAATAATTGAGGACAACATCAACAATATTCCATATCCGCCCAATAAACCGATAAAATCGATATAAAAAACACTTGTTTGACCAAATATCGAGGATCCCCAAAGGTAGAAACCTGTACCTAACCAAGGTACTAACAGACTTAAGCCAACAAAAACTACCCCAATTATCAATAATATTTTTACTATCAATTTTATTTCTTTGTTTTCCATTTGTGTCTCTCCTTCTCTGCAATTGCAGGATAGTAATAAGTAATTCTTTAAAAATATAACTACGCAACCTCAAACTCTCAGATATTGACCGGCAACGCCGAGAAATTACCATACGAAATAGTAAACACAACAAAACACGAATAATTTCAATAGAAGAAAAAACGCTCACAGGTCGGACTTATCTGTCATTGAAAATGACATGCAGCAGGCAATAGCAAATACCTAACATTGAAGATCCTATAAAAACAAGCACCCCGAAAATAAAAATACCCTTGGCAAAACTTTTCCTAATATGAAGTATGGGCCTGGCAGGATTTGAACCTGCGACCATCTGGTTATGAGCCAGACGCTCCACCAGACTAAGCTACAAGCCCAAAATTAATAATAGTCTGTTCTAGCCGTAATATAAGTTCTACTACTTAAAATTTAGAGGTTATTTACTCATTTTATTTTAATTTAAAAAAGCCGTATTTTTTGTTTTACTTATGAGGTTTTTTTATTCAATCATTAACTTCCAGAAAGACCGTAATTCTTTGTTTAATTCAGCCTTCCATAATCCAAAGTTAAGATCTTCATCATCGTCGTTAAGATCTATATTTTCCATATTCTTTATCTCCTCATTTTTTTCCAAATTATTATCTGGATAAATATTAACGTGATATTCTTTGTCAATGGTTAGTATTTATATATATCGTGGCAGAATGTCAAAATGTAAAATCACCTGGGAAAAACTACTTTAATAAAATGTGGTTAAGTATAACGAAGGCAAAAAGATGGCAGAAATTTCAACACTTGCTAAATATCCATTTCTTAATGCTTCTAAAGACTATGTTAAGGACAATAATTTATCAGTCTCAGAGATTTTAGATGACCCATTATATGAACGGGCTCGTATGATAGGGCTAGAAAGGATAGATAAGTCATTTAAAAATAGGGATGCAGGAAATCGTAGCCTATCTGGTGAAACTGATTGTATCATGGAACTATTATCTTACCCAATAGCAAGAATGATTGCTGTATGCATCGGTGATGTATATTTCAAACGTAGATATGCACTTGGTGAAGCAGTACATGCATATAAAAACCTGATAAATGAACAGATGTCTTTTCTTACACAAGTTTCAAAAGAGTTCGATATCAAAATAGAATACGATGAGGATGCAAACAAGATAAAAATCCATTTTACAGATTACCTAAAATATGCTCCAACTCGTTACAAAGAGTGGAAGATGATTAACCGTGAAATGAGCCAAGGATACATTAACATATCCCATAAAGACCTAGCACGATTAATACAGGAAGCACTACGGGCACGTATTAATAATGAACTTGACAGCCGACAATGTAATAATGCTATATACAAAACATTTTCAACTGATATTCAACGGATACAGAATACTGTTATGATGCATCGTAAAAAAATAGAGGCGGTACCCGTTGGAAGACTGGATGTAGAAAAACTGCCACCATGTATTAAAGATATACTTGCTGCGATACAAGCCGGTGAAAACGTACCACATGCTGGTCGATTTGCTCTTGTAGCGTTCTTGAATTCCATTAAACTCAGTACAAATGACATATTAAAATTATTTAGTACTGCACCTGATTATGAAGAAGAAAGAACCAGATATCAAGTGGAACACATAACTGGTGATATATCGGCGACCTCTTACAAGCCACCTGGGTGTGACAAAATGAGAACTTATGGTATATGCCCTGTTGAAAAAATAGATGGTCTTTGTAAACGAACAAGACATCCACTTAGTTATTATACTGCTAAATGGGGACAGGAGAAAAAAAAGAAATGAAACATTTTGTAACCTTTGAAGGAATCGATGGAAGCGGTAAATCAACTATTTCAAAAATTGTTTTCAAAGAGATCAGGAATCAGGGATATGATGTAATTTTAACACAAGAGCCAACAAATACACGGATAGGTAAACAAGTACAGAAATGTATAGAATTACATACCGATCCGTTTGTAACATCATTTACGTTTATTGCTGATCGTATACAACACTGTCAGCAGATACAGAAATGGCTTGATGATGATAAAATTGTGCTCTGTGATCGTTATGCTGAATCGACATATGCATATCAGGGTGTACAATTAGAGGAATTAGTGAATAATCCAATTAAATGGTTGAAAGAACTGTCCAAAGATCGGATACTAATTCCTGATAGAACCTTTGTTTTTGTAATAAAACCAGAAAGTGCACTTGCTCGTATTCAACACCGTGATAATCTTATACCATTTGAAAAACAGGCGTTCCTTGAAAAAGTACATAAAAACTATTTAAAATTAGCCAAAGGAAAGCGTTTCCTTAAAATTGATGCAACTGTGCCAAAAAAAGAACTAATAAAGATATGCATGGGAGATATCCTAAGTCGATAACATTATTTTAGAATATACTCTGTTCTATCAACAAAATATATAAATGAATTTTTATATTTAGGTTTGGAAGGATTTGTGCTGGTATGTTTTTTAGGAGTGTATCCCATTCCCTCTTAGCTAACCAGCATCCCCTTCCCTTTTGAATTGCACAAATAAATTGGAAGATGAATAGTGCTCCCGCCGGGAATACTTGCTAATGGTTCAATGCTCCTACTGTAAGGACACTTGATCATTAGCAATAATGCTCGAAAGGCTGGAATGATTAGGACGACCTGTATTTAAGCAGATAAAAAAGTTTGTGAAAGAACTTTGCAAGATACTCGTTTTGATTTAACTTTTCTTTTAAAAATACCTGAAAAAGAATTTATCCCCCTTCTAACTCTTATTGTTCCATCCATTAACTCATTTGGAGTCATATTTTTAGGTTGAAAAACTACATTATTCTCTGTGTATTTAGACCAGTCTTTTGTAATAATCCTTCTTTCTTTTTCTAAACGATCAAATAATGGTGTACCAGGATATGGGGTTAAAATCCCAAAATTCGCCTCATCAATATCTAAATCAAATACATTTTCAATTGTTTTATCAAAAACATCGATTGTATCGGTATCAAAACCAAATATAAAACTGGCAAAAATAGACATATTATAATCATGGATTTTTCCAATTAAAGATTTATAATCTTTTATACTATTATTTTTACCGAGGAAGTCAAGAGTTTTTTGAGATACAGATTCCATGCCAACAAACCATATTCTACATCCTGCCTCAGAAGCAAGCTTTAAAAGTTCATCATCCTTGGCTAAACTATCTAAATTACCAAAACATTTGAATTCTTTGTTTAATCCTTTCATTTCTCTAAATAGTTTTTTTGTATAATCTAAATCAATAGTCAGCGAGGGATCAAAAAAATATATGTATTTTTGTTTTATAGATTTTAGTTCATCTACTACATCTTCAACTTTTCTTTTACGATATAATTTACCATATTCATTATTTGAGATTGCGCAAAATTCGCATCTAAAAGGACAACCCCTTGAACTCTGCACGGCATCTGTAAAAGAAACATAATTTTCTGGTTTTCTTTTTATAGGTCTAATCTGACCCAGGTTAACTGCTTCATTTTGTTTATAGAATTGTTTAAGATTTCCTCCTTCAAAATCTTTTAACAATCGAGGCCATAGATATTCTGCTTCTCCAACAACAACTGAGTCGGCATGCAATTTAGCTTCTTTAGGTAAAACCGAAGGATGCCAGCCCCCTAATATAACTGGTATTCCTTTTTCTCGAAATTTATCAGATATTTTATATGCCCTATTAGCCTCTGGTGTCATACAAGAAATACCTACTAAATCAAAATTTAAATTAAAATCTAGATTCTCATATCTCTCATCGATCAATTTCATATTATGTTTATCAGGTGTCACACTAGCTAACTGTTTTAGAGTTAAAGTTGGATGTATACGAAGCTTAAAAATTAATTTTTTACTTTTTTCTGTACTGCTTTTGGATTTTGGTGAAATTAAGAGAATTTTCATGCTTTTACTAAAAGTGTAACACCATCAACATTAATAAGAATCTTTGTTTTGAAAAAAATAATCATTTTGTGTAATTCTTATAAAATACTATCCAAGATTTATAAAACTGTCTTTGTAAATAATTCTTGGTCAACACATAAAAAAAAGGATAATAACCAAATTTAAATGATTTTAGCGAACGTTTAAGTATGTTTTTTATCGAATAAAATTCTAAAGCCAAGTTATAAACGCCTTTTTCCAACTCTTGCTTAGACATATTTTTTGGTTTAAAGGTAGCTTGAAAGAAATGATAATTATCCCAATCCTTCGTAAGAATTCTTTGTTCATCATCTAATTTTTGATACGATTCTGTGCCAGGATACACTCCAAGTATATTGAAAGCAGCTATGTCAATATTTAGTTCAAGTATAGATTTTAAAGTTTCATCAAAAACATCAATGTTATCGCTATCAAAGCCAAAGATAAAAGAGCCTTCAATAGCCATGCCATGATCATGAATTTTTTTTACAAGCGATTTGTAAACGAGTCTATCATTTGTTTTTTTTCCTATAGCATCAAGCGTTTTCTGATTGAAAGATTCGAAACCTATATACCAAGCAATGCATCCTGCTTTTTTTGCAAGCTTCAGTAATTCATCATCTTCACTTAGAACATTTACATTACCACAGCAAATAAATCTTTTCTTTAATCTTCTAAGTTTTTTAAACAGTTTTTTTGCATAACCCGGATCATTTGTAAATGAAGAATCATCAAATACAATTACTTTATTTTTTATAGATTTTATATCATCTATTACATTTTGGATAGGTCTTTTACGTTGAGTTGAACCCAGGATTTTTGGCGCCAAACAAAAACTACAACAGTTGGGACACCCCCGACTTGCTTCTATTCGTTCAGGTAAAAATATATTTGTGAAGTTAAATCTATATCTTTTTATATCCGTAGGATCTATTAACTCATCAGCCTTGTAACACTCCTTAAGTTTGTTATTCTCAGCATCTTTTAATAAATTAATCCAAATAGCATCTGGTTCACCTATTATAACAGAATCAGCATTTTTTTTAGCTTCATTTGGCATAAACGAAGGATGCGGACCCATTAGAACAACAATTTTGCCTTTTTCTTTGAAATATCTACATAATTCATAAGCTCTTGATGAAAAAGGTGCTGAAAAAGATATAACTACTAAATTATACTCGCTGCAATCTTTAATTTTTTTAAAACGTTCATCGATTATTTTTATTTGATAATCTAAAGGAGTTATCGAGGCTAGGTAATAAACAGATGTATGCAAATAATAAAATTGATCTTCTTCAAAGATTTGTAGAATTTTATGGATTTTTTTGATATTTGATTTAGGTTGAATGAATAAAATTTTCATTTTAACTTATAAAGAAAAAACAATTTAAAAAATAATCGGTAAAAACATTTTTTTAAAAAAAATTATTTGTTTATAAAAAATTTTTATTAAGAAACATACCAAAACGTCGATTAAATGAAACAGGTAATTTTGATATAATAAATCTTCCAGAGTTTTTTATTAAATCACTTTTATTTGCATATTGAACGTTTTTTGGATAGCAATACATCGAATAAGACTCATTGATTGTGTTAAAAGAATTTTTATATGTAAATAAACCTTTATTTTGGACATTAGTTAATCCAAAATCAAAGTAATCATAACCATTAATGTAACACCATTTGATAAGATACCAGTCAATAAAATTATTAGGTTTTAGATTTGAATACTTTATATCCCACCCAAGATTAGCAGAATAAACTGTTTTATTGAATAAATAATTAAGTGTCGAAGAAATAGCTTTTTCATCATACCTTGCAATGAATATTTCGATTAATTTTTTTGAATGAAAATTATTCCAGATCTCTGAAAAAAAATCAAATGAACAAACAGGGAAACCTAGATGGGTATAAATCTTTAAATATAAATCGTAAAATTCTCTTAAACCCTTTTGATCTTTTACGGTTTCTACTGTTAGCTTGCTTCTATCCCCAAATCGAACATTTGTTCTATTTGATTTATCTATTAAATCCCACGTTTTTATAGGATCTGTAATTTTAGAATATTGTCTAAACCATTTCTCAATTTTTACCATGTTAAGATCGCTGAAAATGGAATCATATTTGCCTGAAACCTCTCTAGTGATTAATGATTTACAATTCAAATGTTTTCTAAGTTTTAAGGCTTTTTCATACAAATCTTTGATGTATATTTTTTTCCCAATACCTCCACCATATGGGGAATAACTGATAGATTCAAGCCTTTTACCTAAGCAGTTATTAACATAGAATAATGGAAGAACAGCACATATCTCGTCGTTTTGATTTCGTGATATAATATAATACGGTTTAAACGCAAATTTTTTCTCTACAATATTTTTCCAATATGTTGTATGATATATTGTTGAATCCAAGTTATTTGATATAAAAGTACCATACTCTTCAGCATTTTCATTAGATAAAAGTTCAATGTCATTGATATATCTTATTTCCATGAATTCACAACTTTTCAAAAAGAGTATAAAGTTAAACCTACAAAACATTTTTCAAAAATTAAAATGAAATATTTTTAATAATTATAATTCAAGAATGTGCCATATTATTTCATTTTAAATTCGATAAATTTTTTCAGAAAGTTTACATTAGGTAATAATTCAATTTCCCGGACTGAGATATATCGATTAAAGTCTATATCGGATTTAATTTTTAAAAAATCCATAGTTTCCATCATAATTTTATTTGTTTCTGTACACAAATCTTCATATCTGATAATCATGTAATCTTCTTCAGGGATTTTTTTTATATTTTTCAAAAAAAACTTTGTTTCTTTTGCAGATTGATTTATAACTCTAAATAAACCAAAAGGTAACAAAGAAGAGCAATAAAATCTTAAAGTATTTAGTAACAAAGGATTTTCAAAATATTTGTTATATTTTTTAGAAAACAAAACAGCATAGTTATTTTTTTCGTTCATTAAATCGTTCAATACTTTCATTGTTGAATTAATAATATTCAAAGGTTTTCTTGTTATAAAAATAAATCTTGCGTTTGGGAAATTCTTTTTGATGAAAATGAAATTTGCATAGTCAAAAGGATTTTTTAAAAGCAATGGTTTCTTATTTTTTGAGACATACTTAATCTTCTTGCACATTTCATTGAATAATCTAAGGTTTTTATTATTAATTTTATTTGAGGAACTATGTTTAGATAGTATATATCCATATTCATGTGCATAATCTGCATTGACTTTGATATGGTCTATTTTTCTATCTATGACTCCTTTGTCTTTAAAAAGCTGATTTAGTTGATCTTTTGCATTTGTTTTAAGGTTGTTGATATGGTTATATAGAATTTTTTCATAATTTAAAATATGATATGCGGTTACTACATCAAACTGTTTTGTTTCATTTAACATCTTATATAAGATTGTTGTCCCCGACCTATGCAAACCCAAGATAAATATAGGTTTAAATGAAATATCTTCAAGTTCGAGCAAATATTGTTCATCGTATAATTTTTCTTGTTTCATGTGATCATATTTTTTCAATCAAGTTTTTGCTAGTCAGATATAACATAATATTTTCTCAATTAATTTTTATCATCTGTTAGAATTATAATTATTTTCATCTAATTTCTGAATTAAATAACTATGTTTTCCTCTAAAGGTTTTTTGTATTTCATCAACAAATTCAAGTTTTAAATCAATATTTTTACCTAGTTTTCTATAAAGTTCCTGCTTTATATTTCTGCTATCTTTCTCAGAATATAAACTATTTTTAATAATTCTGAATACAACTTCACCTTTTTTATCCTGATAAAATTGGAATTGTTTAACATTATCAAAAACATTAGAATGCATATTCATTGCAGCCATAGAAATTTGTCGCCCATCAGTTGTTACTATGAATTCTTGTTTACGTCCTTCAATTTGTTTTATAATGAGACAGTTTCGACCGCATTCACATTTTTTGTTTGTGTATATTCCAAAATCCCCAGTTTTATACCTTATAAATGGAAATATAAAGTTTTTAAATCCAGTAGCTACAATTTCTCCTCTTTTATCCTCACAATTTATAGCTCGGCCATTTTTGTCAATTAATTCAACGAATCCATACTCTGGAAAAATGTGTAAATCATCACTTTTTTCACAACTTGTTGCAAATACTACCTGTTCACTAAGAGCATAATTATTTAAGACTCTGCATCCAAAAATTTCTTCTAAAAAATCTTTTTGCCATTTGTAAAGAGTCTCAGCACCGCAGATTATTCCCTTGAGGTTTTTAAATTTTTTAATGTTATTATTTTTAATATATTTTCCAAGGATTGTTATTGCTGAGGGATATCCTATGATATATTGTGGTTTAAATTCCTCAATTTTTTTGATATATCTTGGTAAATTTTTTTCATTCATATAAAACGATGAAAAAACTAAGGATCTACCAAAAGATGAATACTTCCAAAATTTTCCTTTTTCAACGGATGGTATCGCCGCTCCTTTAAAAACTACAAATTTATCTTTATATTTATATCCAATTCTATCCAAAACTGTTTTTGTGTATGCCAATTCTTTGACATAAGAAATGCTTTTTTCATCAAAAAACCCCAAAGGAGCTCCTGTAGAACCACCTGTTGTCAAATAAGAAAAGGAATATTTAGGATAATTTATTGATTTGAGATCTTCAATATTTTTTTTAACAATTTCTTTTGTTAAAAAAGGAATTTTTTGCAAATCGTTAAAGTCGTTTATATCTTCAATTTTTATTCCATTTTTATCAAATAATTCTTTATAATATAGAACATTTTCATATGAATGTTTTATTAATTGATGTAATTTTTTAAGTTGATATCTTTTAATTTTTTCTTTACTCCAAGATTGAGATTCTGTTAAAAAGCCACATGTATTCTTGTATATTTTATAATTCATCAAAATGATTATTCCTTCAGCAGTAAAAGAAACATCATTATCAGCGAGACGATCATACATATAATTGCTGATGCGCCCTTTAAGACCAATTCTTTCCATTTAATCAGTTAATATTTAGTTATATCTAACGCATCATATTAACTTTTTAAATAGATATCGTTCTTTTAAAACTTCCAAAACTTCCTTATAATATAACAGGCATAAACACTATAGTTCATGAAAAAAATATTTGTATACAACGACCCTCAATCTTGCCGAAGAAGGTCTTTGGACACAAAAAAAATATACAATTATTTATCTAAAAACAATAGTACTCTTGTAAATAAACCAGACGAAGCAGATATAATTATTTTTGTTACATGCGCAGCTGTAAATCAAGTTTCTGATAGTTCGTTAGACCAAATAAAAAAATTCCAGAGATATGATGCAGAATTAATTGTTGCAGGTTGTCTTCCAGAAGTTGAGAAAGAATCTTTATCTAAAATTTTTAACGGAAAAACAATTTCTACAAAAAATTTAGACGAGATAGATATTTTGTTTCCAGAGAATAAAATCAAATTTAAGAATATTGAAGATGTAAATTTATTATATGATAATATTAACCTAAATTTTCCAGAAAGTATTTTTAAAAAAACTTTGGAAGAGGTAAGAATTATTAACAAATCGTATCTATTTCTTAAAACACATATTTTAAGAAATCTTTTTGATGAACGATCATTTGTATATTTGGCATATACAAAAAACCAATTCCACATTAGAGTCTCATGGGGTTGCAAGGGGAATTGCTCTTACTGTACAATAAAAAAATCTACAGGTCCTATGCACAGTAAACCACTTAACCAGTGTATTGATGAGTTGAAAAAAGGATTGAGAAATGGTTACACACATTTTGTTATCACGGCTGAGGATATCGGTTCATATGGGCTAGACAATAATAGTTCTTTGCCAGAACTACTTGATAAGATGACTGAAATAGAGAGAAACTATAAACTGTATATCAGAGGTTTAAACCCGAGATGGTTGATTAAATACCATGGGAAATTAAAACCAATATTGGAAAGAGGTAAAATTATAGCTTTAGAAATTCCTTTTCAATCTGGTAGCTGCCGTATTTTGAGATTAATGCACCGATATTCTGATGTTGAAAAACTAAAAGAAACAGTTAAAGAAATTAAAAAATCTTTTCCAGAGATATCTTTAATTACTCACATAATTGTAGGTTTTCCAACTGAAACAAAAAATGAATTAAATCAAACTTTATTTCTGCTTAAGGGTGCTGGATTTAATTCTGGACAGATATTTCCATATTCAAAAAAAACTGGAACTGATGCAGCCTTAATCAAACCACAATTTTCAAAAAAAGAAATATTACAATCAATGAAATATACTAGATGTATCTTGGTTAATAATAAATACAAAGTTATTTATATTGCAAAGATTAATTCTTTTCTATTTGATAAAGGTATATAATAGGTTATTGAATGCGATACTAAAGTTTTATTAAAAAATGATACTAGAGTATGGGTAAAATGAATAATAAAAATGTGTTCATATATGTAAAAGGATGTGAAAGAAGATCTCTTGATGCTAAAAAAATAAGCACATATTTTATGAAAAATAATTACAAGATTGTTAATAATCCAAAAATAGCTGATTATATAATTTTTTTTACTTGTGGATTTGTTAATACTGTAGCTGATGATGGCATAAAAACGATTAAAAAATTTAAAAAATTTGATGGAGAACTTATAGTAGCAGGTTGTCTACCAGACATTGCTGATAGTAAATTAAAAGAAGTGTTTGATGGGAAAAAAATTCCAACAAAAAACATGGATATTATTGATACTTTTTTTGAAAATAATGAAATAAAATTTAGCGAGATTAAAGATGAAAACATCGTATGGCAAAATTTTAATCCAATAGGGATTTATGAGCAACCGGCAAATCTTGTTAAAAATATTCTTAATAATTCAAAAATTATGAGAGAAACATATATTTTTTTAAGAGACAACACAATTGGAAAAATTTTTATTAAAAAATTTCCGTTTGCATTTTTATATTTCCCGGAGGAAAGATATTTTGATAATCCGCTAATGAATCAGATATTCATATCAAGGGGATGTATACATAATTGTTCTTATTGTGCAATTAAAAAAGCTGTAGGTCCTTTACAAAGTAAATCAAAAAAACAATGCATGAATGAATTTAAAAAAGGTTTAAAAGAAGGTTATAAAAAATTTTTATTACAAGCAGACGATGTCGGGATCTATGGGGTAGATATCAAAAGTAGTTTGCCTGAATTATTAAATGAAATGACTGAAATAAAAGGCGATTATATGCTCTATCTTTCCAATACGCACCCTTATTGGCTTATAAAGTACGCTGATCAATTTGAAACAATATTTAAGAAAAATAAGATAAAATATCTTCTTTTATCAATTCAATCTGCAAACAGTAGAATTCTAAAACTTATGCGTCGAAATTACAAAAAAGAAGATTTAATCAATGTTCTAAACAGATTTAAAAAAGCCGATTCAAATTTGAAAATTGAAGTTGAAGCAATAGCTGGTTTTCCAAGTGAAACAAGTGATGAATTCAAAGACACATTAGAGTTTATAAAAGAATCAAAAATTGATTCTGGAATGATATATGGTTTTTCACCTATGAATAAAACCGATGCAAATGACATTAAACCTCAAATTTTAAAAAGAGAGATGAATAAAAGATTGAAAATGGCCAAAAAATATCTCAAGAATTTAGATTATTCTGTGTGGTATAATAGTTTGTGGGTAAACGGAGTGTTTTTTGAAAAAAAGTAAATAGAATCGCCTAAAATCTGCTATCCCAATCGATGCAGAGCATCGGGGCATTACGCAGATTTTCTAGACGGCGATTCTTCATCAACAACTGTTGATGGAAATTGATACAATTTCATCTGTTTCTTTGAAACACCTTGGCTTAGAATATACCTCTCCATCTCTTTTACACCATAACCATCCCCAACTGTATCGATATGGCCTCCTTCAGACCAAAAATGACCTCCCCAAAGTTCTTCTTCGATCTCAGGAAAATGTTTGAAGATTTGCTTTGCAGTAATACTTTTACAGATTTGCATGACCTGAGATGGAGAATATCTTGGTGCTGCTTCGATGAGAATATGAAGGTGATTTCTCTCAGCACCTATCGCTTGAAAATTTAGATAATATCGCTTAGATATGCCAGAGAGAATATATTTCATATATTCAAAAATTTCCTTAGTGATGAGATTTTTTCGGTATTTGAGAACAAACACCATATGATATCATATACGATAGCTACAATGAGATGCATATTTAACTTCCATTAAAAAGTTGATTCCACAACAGGTTTAAAAACTAACCGCAGCAGAGCTCCGGGGTATTAAACCCATGCAGGAGTAAATAAAGAAAAAATTTCCAAATTTAGCAGTTTACACAGCTTGCATAGTTAGTTTTCCATCTGAAACAATGGATGAATTCAAACAGACTTTAAAGCTTATAATAGATGGAGGTTTTACTTCAGGTAGACTTTTCCCATTTTCTCCAAATAAAGGAACCTTAGCAGATAAAATCAAACCAGAGATAACCAGAAATGAAATTTTATCATGTATGAAATATGCAAAAAAATTTTTGAGAAAAACAGGCTATAAAATAATTTATTTACCAAAATCAAATTTTTTCCTATTCGAAAAGAAAAATTAAAAAGCTTGACATGCAGTAAGTAAGAAATCCCCAAACTTTAGTTTGGGAGATGAATCGCGCTACTCTTTTCTTTTTATAATTGTTCTTATCTCTTAGATAGGTGCATCCGCCAAAGGCGGATACTATAAAACCTGTCTAGGAACTATATCTTATAGATCAAGCTTTTCCAAAAAGGGGTATGAGATTATTCATGGACCTGTGAGATTAGATGCGTTGCTTTTTTATTGTTTGTGCATTTTTTATGAACTTATGGTTAGATTGATTGAGGTACCGCTTTGGTATGGTGAATATCAAGTGTTTGAATCTCCCATAATCCACTTCTATTTTTTTTTCAGCAGTTATCTCATCTATTGGGTGATGGATAGGTCAGTAGTTTATGTAACATAACAAAGTTAGTAAACAAGATAAAGATAAAAAATCTTAATAACTTGACAAATTTTGATTTTTTATTAGGTAACGATGCACTACGTGTCCCTTTCAGGTCAGAATAGATAAACGGCGATGAATAATCAAAATGCTTAGTAGATGATAATGTTTTTAGAAAGTCTACGGTGCTCTCTTGAGGATGGCCAATAATAAAATGAGAGAACATAATTGTTTGAGGAGATACTTTTTTTATTTGATCAACAATCTTAATGACGTTGCTTGTATTGTAATTCCGATTCATACTTTTCACAATTTTTGTTGAACCACTTTGCATTGTAACTGTAGCCGCGCCTATGCCGACCTCTTTAAAAAGTTTGATATGCTTTTCAGGATATTTTTCCAACCAACGAGGGTTAATATAATTTAGATCTATTGATAATTTAGGGAATCTTTTGTTGATTTCATAGATCAACTCTATTAAAGTTGAATTTATATCTAATCCATAGCAACTGCAATCATCGGCAACCAACATTATGTTTTTTGAAGGATTATACAATGTTTCAATATCAGAGATAATATCTTCGATTTTTCTAGAACGAATGTTTCCTCTAGCTTTTTTAATGACACAGTAACTGCAGTTTCCAACACAACCTCTACAAATTTCAACCAAAATTCTTTTTTCGTCATCAGCCGCAGAAATCTTTTCATAGTTTACTCTAACTTTTTTAGATAAGGGAAAAAATACCGCAGACAATAAGAACGTAATATTTTCTAAAAAGAGATTCTTAATATCTCCTCTTAAGTTTGTTTTTACTAGAAACCGTTCTTTTCTTCTAATTAATCTTTTTTTGGTATCGTTACTACAATATGGTCTAACCGTCTGAAATTTTGTTTTGCTATAAAAAAATGTATCTAATTTGTAGCTTTCTTCAAAACTGATTAGACATACATCCAAAGGACGTAATCGTTCTTCATCAATTTTAACAAGACAGCCAAACATAATAATCCTTGCATTTTTCTCCTTTAAGGAGTAGTATTTATGAAAAAGGTTGATGTAACGATCTTGATTGACTTTAGTGGCGCCACATGAATTAATTATTATAAAATCTGCTTCAGATTCGTCGTCTGTAACTTCATGACCATTTTCAATTAAATAACGATAGATCCTTGAAGACTCGACAATATTTGACAAACATTTCACGCTAGTGTCAACGAGAACTTTATAGGATTGCATAGTAATACGCAATATTATATAGTACATACTATTTAGATGTTCTTTTTATTTCTCCTTTATAGACTTATATAAAAGATATCAGGTTATAAAATAATTTATTTCCCAAAGTCAAATTTTTTACTATTTGAAAAGAAAAATTAAAAAACTTAATTTAATAAATTATCTGTAAAATATTAACAATTTTTTCCAAAATTTATTTAAACGAAAAGATAATAAATAATATTGATGAAAAAAATATTTCTTTATGTAACAGCTTGTGAACTAAGACTACTTGATGCAAATAAGCTTTGTACTTATTTTACTGTAAATGGACATGAAATAGTTGACAAACCAGAGAAAGCCGATGTAATAATTTTTATTGGATGTGGGATTTTTAACGATACAACAGATTACTCCTTTAAAAAACTTGAAAAATACAAGAAATATAATGCTGAAATTATTGTTGCTGGATGTTTACCAGCAATGGAAGAAGAAAGGCTTAAAGAGGTTTTCAAAGGTAAAACAGTTAGTACAAAAGATTTAGATAAAAATCCTGATGAAGTTGATAAGTTATTTCCAGAAAATAAAATTTCACGATGTAGAAGATGCAAACACATTCTATGCAAATGTTCCATTTCAGAAATTAGATGAAACAACGCCTATTGGTTTAATAAAAAAAGTTTTTAGGAACATGCCTATACTAAAAAATGTTTATTTTAAAATTGGAGATTATATAGTTAAATTTTTTTCAGATGGAATTACAAATAACAAACCATTTCGTGTTAGAATTTCATGGGGTTGTAAAGGAAATTGTTCGTATTGCATTATTAAAAAAGCTATCGGAAAGCTTCATAGTAAGCCTTTTACTCAATGTGTTTCAGAGTTTAAAAAAGGTTTAAAAGAAGGTTATAAAAAATTTATTATAACTGGTGATGACACAAGTGTTTATGGTCAAGATATAGGTAGTAGTTTTCCTGAGTTGCTTGATGAAATTACTAAGATTACTGGAGAATACGAAATATCTATTTTACATATCAATCCAGGATGGATTGTCAAATACGCTGATGATTTAAAAAAGCCACTAAAAAGAAATAAAATAGTCAGTCTAGGCATTCCTATTCAATCAGGATGTAGTCGTATACTCCAGCTCATGAACAGATATTACAATGTTGAAAAAATGAAAGATGCATTTATTAAAATAAAAAACTCATCTTCAAATTTGTTATTAACCACCACTTATATCATAGGATTTCCTAGTGAAACATGGGATGAATTTCAAGAAACTTTAAATTTTATTATTGAAACTAATTTTGATTCAGGGGTAATTTATAGGTTCTCGTTGAAAGAAGATACAGCCGCAGAAAAAATTAAACCTAAAATTCCTTATGATGAAATATCTCGTAGAATGAATTATGCAAAAAAGTTTCTTACTAAAAATGGTTTTAAAGTTTTTTATTCAAATGAAAATAATTCGATACTTTTTGATAAAAAAATATGAAATATTATTTATTACTCTTAGTTGCAGACACCGTATAATATTTAGAAGTTTTTTTCAAGCCCAATACGACTGATACACTGGAGATGCCTAACAAGAAATCTGTATCTTTCAATGGATCATATTTTTTGGACTTCATTATTTTTTTTATGATACATGCAAAAAAGAAAGGGATGCTAATAAGCATCTCTCTTGTCAGGCCCCACCTTACATTTTTGGAAATATCGATGATTTTTATGTTATTAAAACCATTTTCTTTAAGATATGTTGAGAAAGTTTCCACGCTAATCAGATTTGGAACGCCACCCGACTTAAGAGTGAAACGATACAGTTTTTCTATCAATGGATTAAGAGATGTGTTAGTTTGAAATTGTCCGATTACGACAAGTTTTCCATTGTTTTTCAAGATTCGATGTGTTTCTTCAACAAATTTTTTTTTATTTTGAGCATGAACCATTGACTCAAGTGCAAAAACTCCATCAAAAGAACAACTTGGAAAATTCGTATCAGTAAAATCTTTTAGAAAAAAATCTACATTTTTAACATTTTTTTCTTTTGAAAAAAATTTAGCCAATTCAACTTGATCTGGGACTATCGTTATACCTGTAAATTTGACGTTTGGATAAAGTTTTCCAAGGTAAATACATGTACCACCAATCCCACACCCTGCATCAAGAATACTCTGAGGTTGATTTTTGTTTAAATCAAGTAATTTTCCAATGTATTCATTCATCCTCAATGATGCTTCACTAGAATTTTTTGTATCTTTTTCATAATAACCAATATGCATCCCAAGTGTATTGTATACATCACCCCATCTCTCACAAATTGGCCAGTAGTATTTATAAAATCTAAGAATATTTTTTTTGTTATCTGAATTCTTATTCATAGATAGACGCCTTTTATATATGTTATAATTCTTGAAAAAATCCTATTTCATACATATTCAATAATTAACCAACTAAATAAAAATATAACGTTCTTTTTTAAACATCAATCCAACATTTCTTTTAAAAACATAAATAACACATATCAATACACTATCTGTACATATTTAGATAAATATTCACAATATTTATAATTTGAAATTATAATCAATAATTTTATGTTTCCTCTGTGACTATAACAAGTTCATAGGATTTTTCGTATTAATTAAGCATTATAGACGACATTTAATTCTTAAATATTTTCTATAAAAATTTAGTGCTCCCGCCGGGATTTGAACCCGGGTCTAAGCCTCGAGAGGGCTTGATGATTGGCCACTACACTACGGGAGCAAAAAAACAATTTTTTTATCCACCTGAACTGACTTGCATTATTGTTAGATCTTGTCCATCGGTTAACAGGCCGTCAATAGGTATCGGTTTGTCTTTGTTCATTATTATTAGAGTGTCTGGTTTTAGTTTGATTTGTTTCAGTAAATCTTCGATTTTTGAACCGTTTTTGAGTGTTATTTCTCTTGTTTCATTTGTACGTGCTAGTTTGACTTTTATTTTCACTGGAATCGATACCCATATAAAAAAGTCTTTGATTAAACTTTTGAACCAATAATTTTTTGCTGGGGTAGCCAAGCCCGGCCTACGGCGGCGGTCTCGAAAACCGCTGATGTTTGTCATCGCAAGGGTTCAAATCCCTTCCCCAGCGTTTTTTTTATCTGTTTTTAATGTGTAATTATGACATTAATAAAATAAAATAACAAGATTTATATACTTATATTGCAATAATACAGGCAGGTGTTTAACAAATATGAACAAAAAATTTATAATAATAGCAATTCTCGCTGTTTTCCTAACAGCCACAATTGCCTCAAGTACAGTAATGGCAATAGAGTCAAAAATAACAATAGAAGCAGATACACAAATAGATAACCCACTTCTTCCATCAGATATAGAAGAAATCGAGTTAACTATACAATACAAAATCAATTACACAACTATGCCAAATTTATCAAAAATATATAACAAACTAATATTCGAAAGTAGAATCGGAAGAATGTTAGTATTTGGAAAAGATTATTTTTATTTTTTCAAATCAAAAGCACTAGACATACCACCAGCAAACCTTATTCTTAGCCTGACCGGTGTACCAACCTGGTGTACAGCAACACTAGATAAAGATAATGTATCAATAGAAATAACTGATGAATTCACAGAGGCAAAAGCCAAAGTAACAATATTGGTGGCAGAAGATGCGCCTGCATTTGAAACAGCTGACCTAAAAATCATAGCAGAATTCAAAAACGAAGATTGGAGGATAGGCGAATCATCAAATGATACAACCATATCTATTGAAATAGGATATGTGCCAAAAATAACATTTGAATCCGAACAAATAACTAAAGTTATACCACCATTAAATGAAACAACAATACCAATAAACATAACAAATCTTGGAAACGGAAAAACAACTGTACGTGCTGTAATTATAAACTCCCCAATTAACTTTAATATATCAATAGATTCTGAAGTAACAATAGAAGTAGGAAAAGAAAAAGCATTAAACCTAATTGTCAAATCAACAGATAAAAACTTTGACAACGAAACAATAACAATACAATTCACGCCAGTATCTTATGATGACTCAAGTTTAGAGGGAGAAACCTACCAAATCAGTGTTACCCTAGTAAACGATGGTAGTCTTGAAGAAGACGGCAATGGTTTCAGCATTCCAGGATTCGGACTAATAGCATTAATTGTAGCAATTGGAATTGCATTAATCGTCATAAAAAGAAGAAAATAATAAAACCAAAACTCTTCTTCTCTTTTTTTACTAAATGCAAAAAGCAATAGAACATGTTGACGAAATATTTCATCTTTTAAAAGAAGAACTAAAAAATACAAAATTTCCAGCAGTATCCCATCCACAATGGGAAAAAATAAACAAAACACCTTTTACAACACTAATAAGTTGCATTCTTAGTTTACGAACCAAAGATGAGGTCACAGAACAAGCATCATACAGATTGCTAAAGAAATATAATACACCAGAACAACTACTAAAAGCACTTGGAGAAGAAATACAACAACTCATTTATCCAGTAGGTTTCTACAAAACCAAAACAAAAACAATAAAAAACATATCAAAAACACTACTGGAACAATACAACGGCAGAGTTCCAGATAGTTTTGATGAACTCCTTAAACTAAAAGGCGTTGGTAGAAAAACAGCAAACATAGTCATGGTATACGGTTTCAAAAAAACTGGATACCTGCCGATCGATGTTCACTGTCATAGAATCCCAAATCGTCTTGGATGGATACAAACAAAAAACCCTGGAGAAACAGAAACTGAATTAAGGAAAATACTACCTGAGAAACACTGGGATGATTTCAACCACCTGTTTGTAAAATTTGGACAAACTATATGTACACCGATATCGCCTTTTTGCAGTAAATGCCCTATAGAAAAATATTGCAAACAGGTATCAGTTACTAAGAATAGATAAAAAAATACTTAACCATTTTTTTATAAATCTTTTAAATAACTCTCTATTTCTCTAACAGATAGAGGACCATGATCTGTCATCAGATCAACAATTTTATCTTTTTCATCCCACTTATAATAATATTTTTTCTGTGCCTTACTAAGACCAAACTCTATGCCTTTATCTTCTGCTAAATCTTTTAGTTGTTTCACCGTTAGTTCATCAAGTAACTCTTTTTTTATTGACATACTTTTTCCTCCGAACAGATGTTAACCTATATGTTTCTAACATCCCATCAAAGCCTATAATACAGGTTATTTAAGTTAAATCTTTCTATTATCCCCATCGAATTTTTTTGAGAAATAATTGGTTAACTATCTTTTTATATTAGGACATAAATCTCATTTTGGTGAGTTAATGAAATATGTCATTGTTTATTGGTCAAGATATGGTAATGGTAAAAAGATTGTTGATTACCTAGCAAAAAAACTAAATGAGAAATCCGCTGAGACGCAAATATTCAAGACAGATGAAGCAGATCCTGCTATCATGCCCGGGGCAGATTTATATGTATTTTCCGCTCCGACAGAGGCATTTAACATCCAGAAGAACATGAGAAAGTTCATGAAAAATCTACAAGGAATGGAAGAAAAAAAGTATGGTATAATCAATACCCATTGTATGAATAAGAACTGGCTTCAAAAGATGGAGAATCTTCTTTCTAAGAAGAAGATGATAAAGGTGGCAGGTGTAGACTTTCAGATTGGAAAAGATGCTAAAACCGGGAATGGACTTATGGAAGGCTGGGAAGCAAAACTCGATGAGTTCGTGGGAAAGATATAGAATTATATCTCTGTAGCTACGTGAGACTTTTCTTATTTTTTCAAAAATTATCGATTAGTTTATAAATAGCAGTTAACATTCATCACTTGGGATTAAATGGATGGGATGCAGAGCGACGTCAATGTTGATTTTTTTAGAGATGATATAAGGCCACTTATAGTTAGATCTCTGAGAAGGAGCAATGTTAGAAAAAAAATAGCTGAATACCTTTTTGATATAAGCCCTAGTGGTAGTTATACGTCTGATATTGCATATAATGTTAAAACTACACCTACAAATGTCCTTGGTGCAATACGAGGTATGAGTTCAAGATATCGTGAGGATGAATCACTTATAAATCTAAAAATTGTTGAACTCGTTGAAGATAACTCAAATATTAAAATATACAAACTCACTGATTTTGGAAGAGAAATAATTCAAACTATGAAAAAACTATAAAAACAAAAAAAATTTTTATTTTTATAGTGGCCCAAGTTTTTCAAAAATACTACATTAAAGACTCAATAAATATATCTTACTTTGTATTTCCCTAAACAGAAAAATTATATGTAAGCTTTATATATGGGTTCCTTATACGTTTTAAATCCAAATCATGACCCGGACCTTTCCGGTCGACCCATGAGAATGTGTCATTGCATTATCTGTGACTGGGTCATTTCTGTGCCGGGTTACAAAAAAAGAACGTATAATGGATGTGGAGGTTCAAGAAAAACAAGAAATCTCTCTTAGAGGATTCTTGCGCTCTCTTGAATCTGACGATTGATATGTGTTGGTGAAATTTGTATTCACCTGCCAAATTCCTAAACCAAAAATAGAGTAAAAATAATAATAGTGTGCCAGATTCCGGTTGATCCTGCCGGAGGTCACTGCTATTGGGATTCGACTAAGCCATGCGAGTCGAGAGGGTTCGGCCCTCGGCTGACGGCTCAGTAACACGTGGATAATCTGCCCTAAGGTGGAGGATAACCTCGGGAAACTGAGAATAATACTCCATAGGTCTAAGATACTGGAATGTACTTAGGCTTAAAACTCCGGTGCCTTAGGATGAGTCTGCGGACTATCAGGTTGTAGTCAGGGTAAAGACCTGACTAGCCTACGACGGATATGGGTTGTGGGAGCAATAACCCAGAGATGATATCTTAGACACGATATCAGGCCCTACGGGGCGCAGCAGGCGCGAAAACTTCACACTGTACGAAAGTGCGATGAGGGAATCCCAAGTGTATGCACGTAAGTGTATACTGTTTCTTTGTTTAAAACGCATAGAGAGTAAGGGCTGGGTAAGACGGGTGCCAGCCGCCGCGGTAATACCTGCAGCTCAAGTGGTGATCATTATTATTGGGCCTAAAACGTCCGTAGCCGGTTTGGTAAATGCCTGGGTAAATCGTGTAGCTTAACTATACGAATTCCGGGTAGACTGCCAAACTTGAGACCGGGAGAGGCTAGAGGTACTCCTGGGGTAGAGGTGAAATTCTGTAATCCTAGGGGGACCACCAGTGGCGAAGGCGTCTAGCTAGAACGGGTCTGACGGT
>DAOWIZ010000020.1 GCA_030640585.1 Thermoplasmata archaeon | reverse complement strand
TGATGAAAGCATTGAGTATGCAAAACAACGTCAACAGTTTGGTAGACCAATTGCAAAATTCCAAGCAATACAATGGATGATTGCCGATATGGCTACAAAAATAGAGGCAGCACGATACCTAGTCTATAACGCAGCATACAAAAAAGATCAAGGAGAGCGTTATGGTAAAGAGGCAGCTATGGCTAAACTTTTTGCATCTGAAACAGCAATGGAGGTCGTAATTAAAGCTGTTCAAGTTCACGGTGGATATGGTTACACCAAAGAGTATACGGTTGAACGTTTATTCCGTGATGCTAAAATAACTGAGATTTATGAGGGTACTTCTGAAGTGCAACGTATGGTGATTGCGGGAAGTCTTCTAAGGTAATAGACAACAGGGTGAATGTTTATGAGGGAGTTCAATTACAAAAAAGAATTTCAGAGTTGGAAATGGGATATATCAGAAAAATACAATATGGGTTATGACTGTGTCGATAAACATATTCAGACAGATAAAAAAAACAAGGTAGCACTATTTTGGGAAGACGATGATGGTAACTCGGATAAGTTCACTTTTAATGATATGGAGAGCCTTACAAACAAGTTTGGAAATGCTCTAAGAAATCTTGGTTTTAAGAAAGGAGATCGTTTTCTAATTAGACTACCGAATCTTCCAGAGTTTCAAATTTCATTTCTTGGTGGTGTAAAAATCGGGGCTGTTCCTATTCCATCTAGTGTAATGTTTCGACCCCATGAAATTGAATACCGTATAAAAGATAGTAGTTCCAAGGCTGTAATTACTACATCAAAATATGTTAAACAGGTAAATGAAATCAAAGATAATTGTCCAACGTTGAAACATATCATAATAGTTGATGATGCATATGATGACCAACTTGCCTATGATGAACTAATGAAAAATTCTTCACGGAATCTTGAAATAGAACCTACAAAAAAAGATGATATGGCATTTTTTTGTTATACATCTGGTACAACTGGTAATCCAAAGGGTACTGTACATTTGCATCGATGGGTTGCTGGTAATGATCCAAGTGTACTGTTTTGGCAACAGGCAAAAAATGATGATTTACTAGCACATACAGGTGATCTTAACTGGATTTTTCCACTAGGTAATGGTTTTCTATATCCATGGAGATGGGGTATTTCTACATTTATCTATGATGGTAGGTTTAACGCTGAGCGTTGGTATGAACTAATAGAGAAATATAAGATTACAAACCTTGCATCTGTTCCAACTGCTTATCGTTTGTTTGTAACAGTTAAAGATGCTGAGAAAAAATATGATCTCTCTAGCCTTAGGCATTGTATTTCCGCAGGTGAACCACTCAACCCTGAGATTATAAAAGAATGGAAAAGACGATTTGGACTGAATATTTTTGATGGTATAGGTATGACTGAGATCATGGTTTATCTCTCAAATATTGAAGGTATGAAAATCAAACCAGGTTCTTGTGGGAAGCCTCAACCAGGTAAAATATGTGCAATTGTTGATGAGAATGGTAAACCTGTACCGCATGGTGAACCAGGGATTCTTGCAGTGAAACAAACAGATCCCGGGTTGTTTAAAGAATATTGGAATAAACCAGATAAAACAAAAGAGAGTTTCAAGAACGGTTGGTTCCTCACCGGTGATGTTCTCTACCAGGATGAGGATGATTACTATTGGTTTAGCGGTCGAGATGATGACCTGATTATGGCAGCTGGGTATCGAATTTCACCTTTTGAGGTTGAATCAGCAATAATATCTCATCCAGATGTACTGGAATGTGCAGTTGTTGCAAGCCCAGATAAGATGCGAGGTGTAATTGTTAAAGCATTTGTCATTCTACATGATAAAAATAAAGGCTCAGATGATCTTGTAAAGGACATCCAGGAGCATACCAAGATGGTTGCTGCTCCATATAAGTATCCACGTGAAGTTGAGTTTGTCGAGGAGCTTCCCAAGACGCAGAGTGGAAAAATCAAAAGAAAGCAGCTTAGAGAGTTAGAAAAAGAAAGGAAAATAGGAGGAAAATGATCATATGAACATAATTGTTTGTGCAAAACAAGTAGTTGATGTATCAGAGATGAAAGTTGACCCAAGTACAAAAAAACCAATACTACAAGGTGTTGCTCAGAAAATTAGCGATATTGACAAAAATGCTATGGAAGAAGCAATTAAAATCAAGGATAAAAACGGTGGGAAAATAACTGTTGTAACAGTTGGACCCAGTGATGCAAAAGAGCGGATAAAAGAACTTTTGGCTATGGGTGCAGATGAAGGAGTACTAGTAACTGCTCCTGATAACATTGATTATCATATGACATCCACACTACTTGCTGAGGCGGTTAAAAAAATCGGGGAATACGATATAATCCTATGTGGTGAGGCATCTATTGATTTGTTTTCTGGTCAGGCTGGTCCTCGTCTCGCAGGCCTTTTAGGGATCCCTCAGATTACATATGCTCAGAGTGTAAATGCTGAAAAAGATAAAGTTACTGCTGATCGTAACATGGGTGATTATGCTGTGACAACAGAATCAACGTATCCAGCACTAGTTACAGTTACAAAAGAAATTAATGAGCCACGGTTGCCTAGTCTTATGCAAATCCTTGGAGCTGCAAATAAACCAATACAAGAGTGGACATCTGATTCGCTCAGTAGTGAACTCAAACCGATGGTTGAAACAGTTGATCTTAAAGGTGTATCTATGGAACGTAAAAACATTGTTTTTCAGAATGATCTTGATAAATCAGTAACCAAACTGGTTGATAGTCTTGCTAAAGAAGGAGCTCTAAGGGGGTGAAAAAAGTATGGTTCTTGTATTTTCGGATAATAAAAATCTAACATTTGAGATGCTTAGTAAAGCCAGTGAACTTGCAAAAAATTTAAACAAAAAAGTAACAGCGGTAATAATTGGAAAAACGGATGATGCCCTGGCAAAAGAATACATATCTTTTGGTGCTGACAAAGTTTTTGTTGCAGAAACCAACCTGGAGTCTTTCAAAGCAGAAGAATACACAGACATACTAGGAAACATTGTAAAAGAAACAGGTGCTGAGACAATTCTAATTGGTTCAAATAAAAATGGTAAAGAACTTGCAGCAAGACTAGGTGGTAAACTAAACGCTGGATGTGTTATTGACTCAAATAATATATATCTTAAAGATAAAAAGTTGACGGCGGAACGTGTAGTCTATAGTGGGAATGCTATAGCAGTTGAGCAGTTTAATTCCACTCCAGCAATTGTTACAGTTCCATCTAAAGCATTTGATCGGCTTAAAAAAGATGACAGTCGAAAAGGAGATATCATTAAGAAAAAAATCGATGCTGAGAAATCTACTTCAAAAATACTTAAAGTTCAGGAGATGAAAACCGAGGGTGTAAACGTTGAAGATGCGGAAATAATCGTATCTTGTGGTCGTGGTTTCAAAAACAAAGAAGACATAAAACTAGTACAAGAACTCGCTGATGTACTAAAAGGTAAAACTGTTGGATGCAGCCGTCCTATTGCTGCTGATATGAAATGGCTCCCTGAGGAATGTTGGATAGGGCTTTCCGGTCATAAGGTTAAACCAAAGTTGTATATTGCAGCTGGTATATCTGGTCAGATACAACACATTGCTGGTATGAGAGACAGCGGCATTATCGTTGCAATTAATAAGGATCCTGATGCGCTTATTTTCAAATCTGCTGATTATGGAATAGTCGGTGATTTGTACGAAGTACTTCCTAAACTTACAAGTGCTGTTAAAGAGAAGATGGGATAAAACCTGTCTTTTTGATTTTTCTTTCAAACAACAGAATGCGTTGAAATTGGTGAGTAAATATGAGTAGGGAGTTAGATAAGGAGTTAATAGAGAGTATTCCAAAGGATAAACTTGCTGATTTTGTTTTTATGCATCTGAGGAATATATGGGCAGTTGATGGACTATATTATCTTGGCATAGAAGAACAATTTGGAACAGAGGCAGCTACAGAAATAGATAGAAAAGTCTGGGAAGTAATGGGTAAAATTGAGGCTCGTAAAATTAAAAAACTTTTTGAAATAACAGGATCAGATATTCCTTCCATGATCAAAGCCTTTCGTCTTTCAGGTTGGACTATGGATCTTGAAGACAAAGAGATTATTGTTGAAAAAAACCAGGCAATTATTAGAAATGTTAGGTGTCGTGTTCAAAACACTAGAATTAAAAAAGGCCTGGTTGAGTTTGGTTGTAAACCTGTTCGTTTTGGTTTTCTGAAAGCATTTGCCAAAGAATTCAACCCAAATATTGAGGTGGTTTGCAATGTTTGCCCACCTGATAAACATGCTGAGGATTTATGGTGCGAATGGGTGTTTAAAATAAAAGGAGAATAGATTTTTTATGAAGACATCTAAAGAATATAAGCAAAGCCTGAAAAAAATGAGACCAAATATTTACAAGTTTGGAGAACTAATAAAGGATGTGACAACGCACCCTGCGACAAAAAGAACCGTATAGGGGCATGCTCAGATCTTTGATGCAGCACATAAACCAGAATATGATGAGATGCTAAAGAAATATCTTAAAGCAAATTGTACTGGTGAAACCCGTGCAAAAATTGCACGTCTAATTGAATGGCTAACGATTGGTGCAGGAGTTCCTGGTTGTATGCATGGTGGTGGTAGTCCGGATGGTGCTAAGATTATGATTAATGCTAAAACAGATATCAATCATTACATCGATCTTGCTAAACGTCTTGCTGGCATAAAGGAAGATATACAGATTGAATCTAAGAAAAAAAGATGAATAATTTTGCTTATATCATCTAAGTTGTCTTATAGGACACATGACACATTATAGATTTAGGTGTAATTTGTAAAACAACTTTTATATAATAAAAGAAGATATAATGTTATACAAGGTGAAAACTATGAAAACTAAAAATGAAATAAAACCTCCAAAGATTACTGAGGTTAAAATTTTTGACAAATTAAATGTGCTAAATAAGCTTCGACTTGCTGTAATCTCTATTTTTGTTCTTAGCACTCTGTCTATGATCTTAGTATTTGTAGCTGGCTTTATTATCTCAGTTTTTTTAATATTAGTTAGTTATATTATAGTCTTTGTTTTAATGACTAAATTGTTAATTATAAAGAAACTATAAATGGTGTGATTTTTGGGTTTGGAAATCCACTTTCGGAGCAACTGTACTAAGGGTATAGGTTTATATAATAGTAAACACTATGAAATTATTGTTGGGGGAAAAAATGTCTGAATATAATGTTAATGTCGGTAGAATGTTTAAGAAAGGTAAAAATGGCATTACTAGGACAGAAATCTGGGCGGAGATAACTGATAAAAACAGCTGTGAAAGACTTAGAAAACGTATATGGTGGGAAGATGACAATGGTGTTCATCATGATGAAACACCTAGTCTGCCAGTGTATCTTCGTGAATCTGTTGATAATGCATGGATTGAAAAAAGTAGGAAATGGTAAAAAATTAGGTAATACTATTTTTTATCTATTACATTTTCAACTATTTCTTTTCCATAAGGAGTAAGACCATATAGTCTTATGTTTTTACCACCACTTTTTTCCTCAACAATATCAAGACTTAAAAGCGATTCTTCTTCCCTATATCTTAAATTCATACCTCGAATAGCACCAATAACATTAGTAGGCGTGGTTCTAACATTATAAGCAATTTCAGAAGTATAACTACAGCTAGGGCTAATTTCAAAAAGATACTCAGCAATTTTTTTACGAATACTACTTCTCCGCAGAGCCCTTATCACAAGCGGCCTCTTCATATCGATAGGAGACTCTAATCTATTATCTTCCTGCATCCCGTCCAACAGTTAATACTTATTACCATTTAT